>CAZKTW010000450.1:0-2486 GCA_964555775.1 uncultured Bifidobacteriaceae bacterium
TGTCGAGGTTCGGCGTCGAGGCGGCTTCGAGCGGGGTCAGGTAATTTTGTTCCTTGGTGGCGATGTCGCCCAGGCCGTCGAGGACGACCAGCGCCAGTTTGGTGTTGGTTTTGAGTGTCAGTTCAGAATAAAGCGCATCCAAATTCATCCGCCCATATTACGGATGAATGATCGTGACGCAATTCGATTCGGTTTATCGAGGAGTGCGGACAGCTTGTCCGCGAGTTGGATTGGTTGTCTGGTGGAACACATGGGCAGGCTGGTGGGAACGGACGCGCGGGTGATTGGGACAAGGCAAACGCAGAGGCGTGGAGATCGCGGAGGGTCGCGGAGAATTCATTTTGCTCTCCGCGCAACTTCGCGTTCTTTGCGTCTCTGCGTTTGGCCTGCGTTCCGGGGAAGAGCGGCGGAGGGCCGCCGCAGTCCAGGAAGCAGGTGCGAAATTCCGGTGGCCCACGAATAACGCGGAGCGTCTTGGAGTGCGCCAGTCCTCTGGCGCTTTCGGGGCGGACGCCGTGCTCCGAAACCTAAATTGCCGTTTGCGAAACAACCACTTTTCAAACCGGCCGGATTGGATTACTTTATCCCCATGAGCACAGTTCAAGAAATTGAAGCCGCTCTTCCGCGATTGTCGCGAGCCGAAATGGAGAAGGTTCGCGCGTGGGTTGACGATTATCTTGAAGACCAGCTTGAATTGGCCGACGAGGTCAAGGCCAGACTGGATCAGTCCTGCCGCGAGATTACCGAAGGTCGCTACACGATTCGCCCGCTCACAAAACATCCGCTTGCAAAGCAAACGACCCAGTCGTAACGTTTCAGCGTGACGGTCGCCTTGGCTAAAGACGTTGAAGATTTCCTGCAGAATCAAGTGCGCTCCGGCGTCTGCGCCGATGCCAGCGAACTGGTAAACCACGTCATTCGTTCTCTCCGCGAACAGCAGCAAAAAACTTTCGATCTCACGCCTGAACTTGAAGCATGGCTGCTGGAAGCGGCGGACAAACCCACCACGCCGCTGACCAAATCGGATTTCGCCGCCATCCGGGATCGGGTGCGCGCCAAAACCGCCGCATGAGCGCGCGCAAGTCCGACGATTTCATCGCGGACATGGAACGCCAGTTTGAGTGGTATGCGGTCAACGCGGGCTGGGACATTGCGGAGCATTACCTCGCCAGTGTTGAAGCTGCTTGCTATCTGCTCGCCCAACATCCGCGGCTCGGTCCGTGCGCCGGATTTTCCCATCCGCGTCTTCGTGACTGGCGGTTTATCGTTGTGTTTCGCCCCTTCCAAAAGCACATCCTTTTCTATGAAACGGACGGCGATGACGTACTGCTGCGCCGCGCCCTGCACGGACATCGGGATTTGCCGCGACGACTGGTCGAGCCACCGGAAGGTGGATAACGGCTGAAACTTTTCAAGCAGCTTGTGTTTGTGGGGGGGGGCATGCTGCGGCTGGGTTTTCAACCACAGCCGCGTTCCGGGGAAAAGCGGCGGAGGGCCGCCGCAGTCCAGGACGCTGGCGCGAAATTCCGGTGGGCTGCGAATAACGCGGAGCGTTTTGGAGTGCGCCAGTCCTCTGGCTCTTTCGGGGCAAACGACACTCGAAAATTATGGAGTTGCCGGTTTGGAAACGCGGACGACCGGAAGAAAAACCAAACTTTCTTCCACCGGGATAAATAATTCGGATGATTTTTCAGAACCGCGTCCGAATTTCAGACTAAATAGCGTGCCGATGTTTTACTGGTTCGCGTGAACGACGCGAACCATTTTATTTTTTTTGAGCGGAGAGCGAAATCCGAGATTTCACAGACAAATTTTTCAAAGTCGCAATTCTCGTGTTGGCGCAGCGTTTTGCAACTCGGTCGGTTCGTGAATTGATTTCGGCTGGGAAATTTATCTTTTCGTTTACGGATCGCCGACGAAATTTTCTCGCCCGTTCGTCCGCTTGCAGGTTTAATCTCCGCGCGCATGAAACAAAAAGCTTACGCCGCCGCCGGCGTGGATATCGATCTCGGAAACAAAGTCAAAGCCACCTTGCCACAACTGCTTGCGTCCACCCATCGCCGAGAGGTGCTCGGCAAGGTCGGAGGCTTCGGCGGGCTCTTCGCGCTCGACCTGAAAAAATATCGTGAGCCGGTGCTCGTGTCGTCCGTGGACGGCGTCGGCACCAAGCTCAAGATCGCCTTCGCCATGGATAAACACGACACCATCGGTGCCGACCTCGTGAATCATTGCGTCAATGACATCGCCGTGCTGGGCGCCGAGCCGCTGTTTTTTCTCGATTACCTCGGCACCGGCAAGCTGGAGCCGCACGTTTTCACCGACATCATCAAGGGCTTCGCGCGCGCCTGCACGGAAAACAACTGCGCGCTTATTGGCGGCGAGACGGCGCAGATGCCCGGATTTTACCAGAAGGGCGAATACGACGTGAGCGGCACCATTGTTGGTGTGGTTGAAAAATCAAAGATGCTCAACGGCCAGAAAACCGT
>CAZKTW010000451.1:0-2479 GCA_964555775.1 uncultured Bifidobacteriaceae bacterium
CGCCCAGCCGTTTGCTGTGACTGTCGCGGCCGTTGCGTACGCTGCCTTGACCTTTTTTATGTGCCATAAAAAATTGATGGTTGAGAGTTGAGGGCGCCCGTTGAATCAGGCTTTGATTTCCGTGATCTTGACCACCGTCAACTCCTGGCGGTGCCCGATGGTTTTGTGATAACCCTTGCGGCGCTTCATCTTGAAGGTGAGCTTTTTCTCGCCGCGTTTGTGCGCCACCACGTCGGCCAGCACGCTCGCGCCGTTGACGGTGGGTGAGCCGACCGCAACCTTGCCATCGTTATTGACCATCAGGATGCGATCAAAAGTGAACGGCTTTCCGGCTTCAACGGCCAGACGCTCGATTTCCAACGTGTCGCCCGCGGCGACCCGATATTGTTTGCTTCCGGTTTCTAGAACAGCGTACATAAATTATCCCACAATGGGCCGGACATTAAGCCAGAACCGAGCCGGGGTGTCAACGCCTGAATTCCAGGAAAAAGGCATGATGAAATTACGGGCAGCGGGCTTAAACGGGCGGCGGCTGTTCCCCGCGCTCGGCAAACCATTGGCGTAGGAAAACCAGGTCGCCCGCGTCCTTTTCGCGATGCGTGACTGCTTTCATCCGCCAAAGTAATCGTGGCGACGCGAACGGAATCGGCACGCCGCTCAATTAAAGTTGCCGCTCGCCGGGCTGAAGTTCGCGCCCGGCGTTGTCCGGCAAAGTGGAAAGTGCGGAGAGAACCTTCGCCTCGTTTTCCGCGTCGGCGGCCACGACCAGATCAACATCACCCGTAAAGCGAGGGAAGCCCGCCGCGATGATTGCGAATCCGCCCACAACCACATATTTCGCGCCGCGCTGATTGAACTCGCGGCAAAGGGTGACGATGTCGCCTTCCACTGGAGGCCGGCACTCCAAATTTGTTACATCCCGCTCCACACCAGCATTTTGATCATCCATTGGTCCGCCGCTTCGTGGGTTTTGAAACGATGAACGCCCTTGGCCAGCCACCGATGCTTGAATGCCTTGTGAAACTCCAGCCCCGAGGCTTGCATCCGCATTCCAGCTTTCAATCCGTCCGGCGTTCGGATCCGCCGGCTGACGAAGCGGTCAATCTTTTCCTCGACGTTGACGAACGGTTGTTTCACGGCGGTTTCGGCATAGGCTGGAAAACACGACGAAGCAAGCAGTTGTTAAACAGAAATATTTTATCGTTTACCGATAAATACTACTTGACATACGTGCTTTTCTGGAGTATTCATTGCGCCATGATTGCAAATGAAATTTCTCCCATGGCCAACGCGCGGCTGATGCAAATCCAGAACCGGAGCCGGATCTTTAAAAGAACATTCCTCACGGCGGCCATCGTTTTTGGAATCTTTGGGATCATTTCAGTGATGGCGATGATGTCATTGGGTAAAGGCCACCCAGATGTCCTGCAAATTCTCCTCCCCGGACTCAAATACGTTGGTTGGGCCGTGACCAGTTGGTTTGCCTACCGGCTGTTCTCCGCCTATGCCGGCGGGGACCTCTTTGCCCTGGCGGTCGTCCAGCGCATCCGGTGGCTGGGTATCTGCATCGTGCTGGTGGGCATCGGCAACGGCGTCATCGCCCTCTTGATGACTTTGCTGGCCACTTATCAGGCAGCCGTTCCATTGGCCCTCAGCCTGATGGTTCCGCCGATGGTTATCTGCCTCCAAGTTTTCTTCAACCTGGTTCCGGGCCTTGCCATCATTTTTATCGCCAAGGTAATGGACGAAGGGCGGAAGTTGCAGGAGGAACAGGAATTGACCGTTTAACTTTTCAAATTTATGAATGCGAGTGAAATTTTTCCAAAGGCCGGTTCTCGATTGAACCGAATCAAAATTGTAAGCCGGATCTTTCGAGTGTTGATTGGCGTCATCGTCGTGATGATGATGTTGATGTCCGCTGTGTTCTTCCTGGCTTCGGTCATCTATTTGCTGCGGTATGTTCTGGGCGTCCATCAGCCGATGCCGGACACGCTGCATATTTCGTTTTCACCCCATCAGGCCTACACCTCGCCGTTCGCCATTCCACTGTCGGTCTTCCTTGTTGGTGCGCTCCAGTTGTGTCTGGGAGGTTTCGGCCTGATTTTACTGAACCGGTTGTTTACCCTTTACGAACGTGGCGTTTTTTTCAAGAAGGGAAACATCAGGTGCCTCAAATTTCTTGGTTTGGTCATCACCGGCATTTGGCTCACCCAAACGATTTTGGAACTGATGGCGCATCAAAACAACCTTGAGGCTTCCGGCCTGGTGTATGGCGTTTTGGTCATTTTAATCGCCTGGATCATGGACGAAGGCCGGAAAATTCAGGAGGAACAGGAATTGACCGTTTAAGTTTATGCCCATCATCGTCAATCTCGACGTGGTTCTCGCGCAACGGAAGATGCGGTTGAACGATCTGGCCGCCGCCGTGGACATCACGCCGCAAAACCTGTCCATCCTCAAAACCGGCAAGGCCCGGGCC
>CAZKTW010000452.1:0-2475 GCA_964555775.1 uncultured Bifidobacteriaceae bacterium
TATTGCATCACGCCGGTCGGCGCCAGTTCGACCGATGCGCAGGGCGAGGGCGCCGGTTATGGCGCGACGCCGGCAAATCGCGTCGAGCAAAAAAGTTTGCTGCTGGCGTATCAGGTCCAGAAATCGCTGGTGAGAAATCTCAGCGCCAAAGACCGCGGGGTGCGCCGGGCGCGTTACGCGGTATTGCGGGACGCCACGATGCCGGCGATTTTGGTTGAAGGCGGTTACATGACGCATCCGGCGGAAAGCAAAAAGATTTACAACGCGGTGTACCGCCACCAGATGGTGCAGGCAATCGTGAACGGCATTCTGGCGTATCAAACCATCGTTTCGCCGCCGGCGCCGGCGCCGGCGCCCCGGCACGTGGTGCCCTCCGCCACCAATCTTCCGGCCGTGAAACATTTATCGGCCGGCGGGACAGGTGCGAATAAAATTCCATCGCAGCACCAGTCGCAGTAAATTTCCAAGGATCCGCCTTGACTGCGCCTTGGCGCGGCAAGCGGGGGCGATTTAACAATTGAATGAGCATTGCAACCAGGACTGGTGACGGCGGCACGACGGGGCTGATGTATGGCCGGCGGGTGCCGAAGACCCATCCGCGCGTCGAGGCTTGCGGGGCGGTGGACGAGTTGAACGCCGCGTTGGGGGTGGCGCGCGCCGCGGGGACGAGTGATTTCGTGCGAGGCAACCTGCTGGCGATCCAAAACGATCTGATTGTGTTGATGGGTGAGGTGGGGGTGGTGACGGAGGATATGCCGCGGTATGTGAAGGACGGCTATTCAATCGTCACTCCGGTAATGACGGCAAAGCTGGACTCGCTGGTCACCGCAATTGAGGAACAGAAGGTGAGTTTCAAAGGCTGGGCGACGCCGGGCGGGACCCCGGAAGCAGCATCGCTGGACATGGCACGAACCATCTGTCGCCGGGCGGAACGGCGGGTCTGCGGGCTGACGGAAACCGGCGGGTTGAAAAATCCGGAGATCATCATTTATCTCAACCGGCTAAGCGACCTGCTGTGGCTATTTGCGCGTTGGGTGGAAACGAAGGCCGGCCTGGCGGGAAAATAGGTGGTGGCACCGTTTCAGTTTTCGGTGGGGCGAGCGTCCTCGCGAGCCGGAATGGTGTCCAGGCTTTGCAAAGGCGGCTCGTCAGGAGCCTCGCCCCACCGACTTATACCCCAACCCCGGAAAATAAAACACGCGTCGGAACCCTCCGGCGCGTGCGGACGAAAGACAACCGTTCAGGAATGGTTGCGTTTACGGAACCCCCACAAACCGAGAGCGCCCAGGCCAGCCAGGGAGAAGGTGGCGGGTTCGGGAACCGGGGCGACGTCGCCGGGTGAACCGGTTTCCTGCCCGTTGAACGAAAGAAAAGCGCCATTGACGCCTGCCGAGCTCAACTGCGAAATGGCGCCGCTCAATCCGGCGGTGTTGTCAAAGCTGAACCCGGTTGTGGACGCACCGAAGGTGATCCCGGCTTGAAGCGTGCCTGTGCTGTCATAAATATTCACCGCATCCGTAGTCGCGCTAAGCCCCACGCCAGAACCTCCGTAATTGGCCACGGTGAATCCAACCGGCGCGCTGCCGCCGAACCAGGCACTGATGAAGTTGGCGTCGATGGTGGTGTCAGTGCTGCCGCTGGTGTTGCCTTCGAGGAAGACAACGGATTGTCCCGGCGCGATGCTGGCGATGCCCCGGAGCGCGACGGCCGAACCGAAGGAGGCGGAACTGTCGTCCATTTTCCAACCCGTGAGGTTGATCGTAAGCGAGCCGATATTTTTGAGTTCAAACCAATCGGCAGCGTAGCTGGCGCTGCTTCCGTTTGCATCAACTTCGGAAATGATTATTTGGGCCGGGGCGTTGAGCGGGAGCAAACTGACGGTCAAAGCAACGGCAAACAATTTCGGGACGAGGGTTGTCTTCATAGGAATTTTACTGGAATTACGATTTATAATTTATTTGTTAAAACAGATTGATTGAAAATAAGTCAATCTCATTTTAGTATACGCTCGGAATGCCCGGTGGCAAGTGTTTATTGAGACAGTTCTTATTGAGATGGACAATAAGGCCGCGCCGGCGAGTGAATGGCAGGTGCGAGGCCGGAGCAGTTTTCATCAGATCAGTTATGGCTGGCGCTTTGAGCGGCGGCAATCTCGGCTTTGGCTTCGGCAAAATCTTTTTGGAATTCATCGCTTTTCTTCATCTGACGGACAATGGCCTGGGCGAACACGCGGCCGGCATAAATGTCGGTCGGATAATGCCGGGCAATTTCCACACGATGCCAGCCGATGTTGCGCGCTCCGGCAATGATGGCGTCCTGCTTGTCCGGAAGGAGGTCCGCCAGCACCAGGGCCAGCACCATGGATTCGGTGGAATGGCCGCTGGGATAACTGAAGGATTTTTCCAGCTTGCCATTGGCCAGGCTGGGGTCCGTGACATACGGACGCGGCCGTTTATAAAAATCCTTGGCGTTGTC
>CAZKTW010000453.1:0-2467 GCA_964555775.1 uncultured Bifidobacteriaceae bacterium
GGCAATTTCTCCATCTGCACGCAACCGATGGCGGCCTGGATGTCCAGCGGCTTTAAATTATAACCGAGGTGAGAATAAATGTATTTATGATCGTAACCTTTGGGCAATTCACCAAGCTGCCAGTCGTAACGTTTGCCACAGGTGTTGTCTTTGCCACTGGCGCACCAGCAGTCGCGCCCCCAATCGCGGAAACTCTCAACGATTACACGCAGTTTTTGGCTTTGCACGACGTTGACAGCGCCGCCTTCGCCCAAGGTCATATGGTGTGGTGGATAAAACGACTGGGTGGATAAGTCACCGAAGGTGCCGGTGAACCTGTCGTCGTACTGACAGCCGAGCGCGTCGCAATTATCCTCAATCAGCCAGAGATTGTGCCGACGGCAGAATTCGGTGACGGCGGCCAGGTTAAACGGGTTGCCCAGCGTATGGGCCATGAAGACGGCCTTGGTCTTGCCTTCGACATAAGCCTCACCCAGTTGTTCCACGCAGCCATTCAAGGTGGCCGGATCGTTGTCAATGAACACCGGCACGAAGCCGTTTTGGATGATGGGAGCGACGGTGGTGGGAAAGCCAGCTGCCACGGTGATGATCTCGTCCCCGGATCGCAGCCGGCGGTTGCCGAGACGTGGGCTGGACAGAGCCGAGACGGCGAGTAAATTGGCCGAGGAGCCGGAATTGCACAGCACGCTGCTTTTGACGCCGAGAAAGGCCGCGAGTTTTTGTTCAAACGCCTCGCCCTCCTTGCCCAGCGTCAGCCAGAAATCCAATGTGGCGGAGACGGCGGCTTCAACTTCGTCCGCGGTGAAAACGCGGCCGGCGTAAGGAACGGTCGTTTGCCCGGGAACAAACGGCGGTGGCGTTTCGGCCGGCATGTAACCGGGGCGGTTCGCGCTGTGGGTGAGCTGCGAAAATTCGCGGGTGAGGCGAAGAATTTCAGCTTTGATTTCTGCAGGAGTGCTGGCCATGTGAATCAGCTTTGCGCCCAAGGGGCTGCAGTTTTGCGGGCGGTTTGTTCGTATTCCTCAATCTGCAGGCTGGTCGTGTTTTCGGCGACCGCGGCATTTTCACTGACGCTCCGATACCATTTCACTGTGCGGGCGACTGCGATCTCGAAAGGCCAGGTCGGCTGCCAGCGCAAAACCCGTTTGGCCCGGGCGGTGGAAAGCATGAGCAACCTGGCTTCGTGAACGGCTTTCGGGTCGCTCTTGTCTTCCCAACGGCCCGGCCAGTTTTTCAGAACTTCGCCGACGAGCTCCACGACGGGCCGGTTAGCTTCCTTTTCCGGGCCGAGGTTAAACGCGGTGGTCACGTCGGCGAGTTGCGTGCGGACCATTTCCGGTCTGGCCAACACGGCGCCGAGCCAGAGATAACCGCTCAACGGTTCCAGAACGTGTTGCCATGGCCGGATGGCCGTCTGGTTGCGGATCGGAATTGCCTCGCTCCGCTGCAACGCGCGGATGCAGTCAGGCACGATGCGGTCGGGCGCCCAGTCACCGCCGCCGATGACGTTGCCGGCGCGGGTACTGGCGATGCGCACCGGGGATTTGCCGAAGAATGAGCGGCGATATGCGGCGATGACGATTTCCGCCGCCGCTTTGCTGGAGCTATAAGGATCATGTCCGCCAAGGGGCTCTTCTTCCGAATAGGCATGGTCCAATTCCCGGTTCTCGTAACATTTGTCCGTTGTGACGATGACCGCCGCGCAAGGCTTTTCCAGCGTGCGCAATGCCTCGAGCACATTGGCAGTGCCCATGACGTTGGTGGAATAGGTATCCAGCGGATATTCGTAGGAATAACGCACCAGTGCCTGAGCCGCGAGGTGAAAGATGAAATCCGGCTGGACACGGAGGATGGAGCGTTTTAGCGCCTCGAAATCCCGCACATCGCCGATTTCATGTTGCAGGCGCTTCTCAAGACCGAGTTGCTGGAACAGGGACGGGTGCGTGGCCGGAGGAAGCGCGAAACCGTGGACTCGCGCGCCCAGTTTCAACAGCCAGTGTGCCAACCAAGCCCCTTTGAATCCGGTGTGGCCCGAGAGCCAGACAGTCCTGCCTTGAAATGCACCGGCAAACATAGGTTCCTTATTTCAACCACGGCGGGTTGCCGGATTCGACGAGGCTGGTCAATTGTTCGCGGTCACGTTGCGTGTCCATGCACGCCCAGAAACCGCGATGCCGATACAGGTTCAGCTGGCCATCGCGCGCCAGTTTCACGACCGGGTCACGTTCGAGCACGCAGTTTTCATCCTCGGAAATATAATTGCAGATATCGCGGTGGAAGAAAAAATAGCCGCCATTGATCCAATGATCTTCAATGTCCGGTTTTTCAGTAAATTCAACGATGCGGTCGCCATCCACCTTGATTTCGCCAAAGCGGGACGGCGGATTGACGCCGAGCAGGGTGCCGATTTTCTTTTGCGCCAGGTGATAGCGGAATTCCTCGGCCAGATTCGCGTCGGTCAGGCCGT
>CAZKTW010000454.1:0-2460 GCA_964555775.1 uncultured Bifidobacteriaceae bacterium
TGTTGACCCCGGCGCTGATGAGGGCTTCGAGCGCCGAGGCAAGCCGGGACAGGGCAAGGTAATGGCGGGCCTTGCCCAGGAGGGGGACCAGACGCAAAACGGATTCGACCAGCGCCCGCCATTTTTCACCGTGTTTGCTCTGCGTGGCGTAAACCAGCACCGCGCCGGCGCCATAAAGCGGTGAGAGGAGGAGGGCGGCTTCGGCAAATAACAGCGGCAGGCTGGCATTGAATTGCGAGCGGGCGAACGGAAGCACGATTACAAAAACAAAAACGACGAAATGAATCAGCACCACCGGGTAGATGAGCTGGGAAATCACCTGCCGGATGACCCGGGCGCGGTCGTTGTAGTAATCGGTGAGCGTGCGGAAACAGGCGTCGAGCCTCCCGCTTTTTTCGCCGGCGCCAATCAAGGCCAGGTCGAACTCGGGCAGCCAATCGAGAGATTGCAGTGATTCGGCCAGCGTGGCCCCCTTGCCGATTTCGTCGATCAGGCGCTGCAAGGGTTCACGGTATGAAGCGGCGGGCGGATTGCGTTTGATCTGCTCCAGGGCGCGAACGATGGGAATTCCCGCCGACGTGAACTGATTGAGTTGATGATACAACTCGGCGCGCCGGGTAAATTGTTGGGGTGAGACGATGAGTGACATGGTCCCCCGCCTCACGCGGCCGGCGCGGTCAGGCCGCGACGCGGTCGAGGCTGGTCTTGAAATCGCGCTTGCTGCGCGCGCCGACAATCTGGTCGGCAACCTGGCCTTTGTGGAAGAGCAGCAGGGTGGGAATGGCGCGAACGCCGTACTCGGCGGCGAGCGACTGCTGCTCGTCAATGTTCACCTTGGCGATTTTCACCTTGCCGTCATATTCGTCGGCCAGTTCGTCGAGGAGCGGCGCAATCATCTTGCACGGGCCGCACCATTCCGCCCAGAAATCAACCAGCACGGGCACCGGCGACTGCAAAACCTGCTGCGCAAAAATTTCCTGGGTGAGGGTGACAATCAAGGGTGAGGCCATACGTCAAATGTAATTTTGGGACACGAAAAACAATGTGGTCAAAAACGGTTTCAGCTGATTGCATTACTCAGAATCAGGAACATCCAAACCACGGTGCCGACGGCAAACAACCCGGCCACGGCCGCGGCGATGATTAACATTTGATCCAGCGCACCGATGGTGGGAGGACCCGCCGGAACGGGTCTTTGGACCGCGGCAGGACGGGGGGTCGCGGACGCCACCGGGGCGGCAGCCGTTGTGGCCCGGGGAGCGGCGGCCGTTGCGGCGACCGGCGCGGGCTTTGCCGCGCTGCCGGCCAAGGGCACGGCACTGGGAGCGCCGGTGGGGCCGCCGGGTGGCAGCGTCGGCAGTTTGATGGTCGGCGCGGCGGACGGCTTGGGTGGCAAATTGATGCGGACGGTCTCTTTTTTGGGTTGGACCTTGCCGGTTTCCTTTTTGACCGGCGGCACAGCGCCAATCGGGGCGCCCGGAATATTTTGCGGAATGTCAGCCATAATATTGGTGGCTTAAGATAAACGGCGGGCGGCGGCTGTCAAATTTAATTCTAGGCCCAAAACCCGGTGGCGACATCACGTTTCGGGCTCGATCAACTCACGCCGGGCACCGCCGAGCAATTGTTCGATAAAGCCGGTCGAATAAACGCCGCGCCGGAAATTGGGGTCCTGCATGATGGCTTGCTGGAAGGAAACCGTGGTTTTGATGCCGGTGATCATGTATTCGGCGAGGGCCCGGTTCATGCGATCCATGGCCTCGCGCCGGTCCTTGCCGTAGGTGATAAGCTTGCCAATCATCGAGTCATACGTCGGCGGGATGGTGTAGCCGGCGTAAGCATTGGTGTCCACGCGCACGCCCCGGCCCCCGGGCTGGAAATACATTTCAATGCGGCCGGGACTGGGGCGAAAGTCATCAAAGGGATCCTCCGCATTGATCCGGCATTCAATGGCGTGGCCCTTGATTTGAATGTCGCTTTGCGAATGTTGCAGCGGTTCGCCCATGGCCAGCAGGATTTGGTAACGAACCAGGTCAATGCCGGTGACCTCCTCGGTGACCGGATGTTCGACCTGGATCCGTTTGTTGACCTCGAGGAAATAAAAATTGCCGTGGTTGTCCACGATGAATTCGACGGTGCCGGCATTGGTATAGCGCGCGGCCTCGGCGATTTTCACGGCGGCCTTGCCGATCTTGTCGCGCAATTTGCGAAACCGGTTCTCGAGCAGGGGCGAAGGCGCTTCTTCCACGAGCTTCTGATTGCGGCGCTGGACGGAACAATCGCGTTCCCCCAGGTGAATGATGCGCCCTTTATTGTCGCCGAGAATCTGAATTTCGATGTGATGCGGATTCTCGATGAATTTTTCAATGTAAACGCCTGAATTGCCAAATGCTTTGTCCGCCTCGGTTCGCGCGGTATGGTACCCCTTGACGAGGGAAATGTCGTTGTGCGCCACGCGCA
>CAZKTW010000455.1:0-2454 GCA_964555775.1 uncultured Bifidobacteriaceae bacterium
GAAAATCCGCGTGAATTGCATCAGCGCCGGCCCGGTCAACACGCTCGCCGCGCGCGGCATTGCCGGTTTCAGCGACATGCTCAAGCATTACGAGGCCAAGTCGCCGCTCAAACGCAATGTGCTGCCCGAAGAACTCGGCGCCACCGGCATGTTTCTTGCCAGCGATGGCGCGGCCGCCATCACCGGCCAGGTGATTTACGTGGATTCTGGTTATCAAATCATGGGGATGTGATTTCCAAGGCTGAATGCTAAACGCTAAAGGCTAAAGTAAAACCTGAACACTGGCCCTTTTCTGCTTCCTTTTAGCCTTTAGCGTTTAGCCTTTTTTACGCCGGCCGGATCATTTCAAACCGGTCGCGGGTGCGGCAATACCAATGCGGCGCAGCCAGGCGGCCGATGAGAAACAGTTTGTCGGTGCGGATCCGTTTTTTCTCCGCGTCGAATAACTCATCGCGCAAGTGGAGGTGTTTGATCAAACCAATCACCATGCGATTGCCGCCGATCTGCAGCGTGCCCCATTCGGTGCATTCCAGGTTTACCGGCGATTCCACGATGCGCGGCGGTTTTACGATGGTGGACGGCGCGGCGTGCAGCCCGGCGCGGACCAATTCATTTTCACCGAACGGCAGCGACGCGGCGCATTGGTTCATCGCTTCACCAATCGCTTCATCCACCAGGTTCACGACGAATTCGTGCGTGGCATGGACGTTCAAGGCAGTGTCCTTGGGCGTGCCGTTGTCGCGGTCGCCGGGCGCGAAGGCGCAGATGGGCGGATTTGCCCCCATGAGATTGAAGAAACTGAACGGCGCGGCGTTCACCCGGCCATCGGCGCTGACGGTGGTGACGAGGGCAATGGGTCGCGGCGTGACCAGGCTGGCCAGCAACGGATACGCGCGATCGGCAAATTCCTTTTCCAGGTCCAGTTCCATGTGCGCAGAATGCCATGGTTTGATGAAATGGCAAATGGCGCGGTCGGTCAGAGATGAACCAGCCGGGCCACATATGCGCCATCCACATGGTCCACGAAAGGCAGCAACTCGTGTTCGTGTTCCAGTTTGAAATCAGTGCGGGCGTCCAGGAATTGTTTTACGACTTCACCATTTTCCTCCGGTTCGAGGCTGCACGTGCTGTAAACCAGAACGCCGCCGGGTTTCAATCCGGTCGCGGCCTGTTTCAGCAAATCGAGTTGTGCTTTGCCCAGGCGTTCGATTTCCTGCGGCTGGACCCGCCAGCGCAAATCCACGCGCCGGCGCATCACGCCGGTGTTCGAGCACGGGGCGTCCACCAGAATACGGTCAAAACCGGTTGGTGGTTGACCGGTCGTCGCTTCGCTTTGACCCGGCAAGGAGTTGAGAGTTGAGGGTAAAACAGGTTCGACGCACGTGACGCCGAGCCGCGAGCAGTTTTCCCGGATCAATTTCAGTCGTTCCTCCGAAACGTCCTGGGCGACAATGCGGCCCTGGTTGTTCATCAACTGGGCGATGAACGTCGTCTTGCCCCCGGGCGCGGCGCAAAAATCCAGAATCGTTTCCCCGGGCTGCGGGGCGAGCTGGCCCGGGGCGAGCAAGGTGCTGGGATCCTGCAGATAAAACCCGCCGTCGCGAAAGCTTGCCAGCGAATGCAGCGGCGGATGGGATTTCAGCTCAAAGACCAGGTTTTCGAGCGTAGGGGCTTTCGGCAGAAAGCCGGATGATTCCAATTCTGCAAGGGATGCGGCGGTCTGCCGACCGCCGTGACGGACAAAATCATATTCGACGTTTTCCGCGCGCCAGGTTTCCAGCAGTTTGCCGGCATCGATTTTCAAAGCGTTCATGCGCGCAAACGTCTTCGGCGGCGTGTTGTTCCATTCCAGAAATTGCGCGGTTTTTTCCGCACCCCAGCGTTTTTGCCAGCGGGTGACGAGCCATTCGGGATGCGACCAGCCGAGCGCCGGTTGTGAAATTTTCAATCCGGCCAGCCGCTTTTGAGTTTCGTCCTGCGCGCGCAGGTAGCCGCGTAAAATGGCATTGATAAATCCGGCCTGGGTGCCAAAACCGTTCTGCTTGGCCAGTTCGACGGTTTCGTGGACGGCGGCATGGTCGGGAATGCGGTCGAGCCAGAAGATCTGGTAGAGACCGAGCCGGAGCAGATTTTGCAGGCCGGGTTTTTGGGCGCGCCCGTCAGTCTTTTGCGCGATGAGCCAGTCGAGGGTGGCCTGCCAACGAACGACGCCATACGTGATTTCCTGGCAAAGGCCCCGGTCGGCGGACGACAGCGGCGAGTCCGCCAGCGCGGTCTGGAGCAAATCCTCGATAAACTCACCGTCGATACGCCGTTGCTGCAAAACCCGTGCCGCGATTTGTCTTGGTTTTTGGCTGCTCACCAACTTTAATATTGCCATACGACTTTTTAGACGCGAGTTAAAAGGCTTTTATGAGAGAAGAATTCGAAAAATTGGCGGCGGCGGGAAAGATC
>CAZKTW010000456.1:0-2446 GCA_964555775.1 uncultured Bifidobacteriaceae bacterium
ACTGATGCGATGCCGCTCCCATTCCTGGTTGTTGCAGGCAAAATGTTTGACGGTGCCGAGCACTTCCTGGGATTGAATGCCCTGAATGAGCGGCGCCACCATCTGGCCGGCCAGGAAAGGATCTTCCCCCATGTACTCAAAGTTGCGTCCGCAGAGCGGCGAACGGTAGATGTTCACTGCCGGTGCCAGCAAAATATTCACGCCGCGCGCCCGGCAATCACGTCCCAGGCCCACGCCGATTTTCCGGGCCATGTCCCGGTCCCAGGTCGCCGCCAGGGCAATGCCGGCCGGATAACACGTCGTCGGTCCGTCATTGCGGCTGCCCATCGGTCCGTCCGACATCTTGATGGCCGGTGTCCCCAGCCGTTCTATGGCCCGGATGTAAAAACCGTTGGTTCCGCCAATATAGCTGATCTTTTCCTCCAACGTCATTTTGGCGAGCAGATCCTCGACCCGCTTTTCCACCGGCTGGGTTGAATCCATATAAATCGGCTTAAGGTTGTCGTTGGTTTGGGCGAGCGAGGGAAAGGCTGCGCAGCAGGCGATGAGAAACGTAACCGCTTGGGTGACAATTTTTTTTGATTTCATTTTTCGTGTGACGGTGCGCGCATTGCGAATGACCATCGTTCGACCTTTCCCACAAGCTCGGGCGAATGAAAGATGCAAAATTTGCCTTTGCTGAAAACAGCACCACAACCTGGAGCCTTTTTCTCATTTGTTTTGTCCATATGGATGCAGTTGCAAATCATGATTTCGTCTGCATGTGCGTTTTAAACAAAAAAGTCGCAAGCATGGGAACGAGTGTGCGCCGATGGGGCACGCGCGTCAATGGCGAGCTGATTGTTGATTGAAAGTGGAGGGCATGAAAACCGGCCAATCATCCATTTCCCGAGGGATGGTAATGGCGGTTATGGCCTGTTGGATATGCGGGGCGCAAAGCCGCGTAAAGCTGCGCCACGCGGCTACGCCCTTCTTTTCTTACGGCGTTCACGGATAGTAATGGTCTGCTAGAGCACGAGACAGCCAGCGACGACAACGGCAACCTAGACTGCAGGTGAAGACAGGTTGTTGGTGATTTGACTAAAAAGGACCATATGGCGGTATCCAAAATGCGCGGTAATAATCAATGTCCATGATACCTGCCTCCGCCGTGATAATATCCGCCGCCACGGTAATAGCCGCCGTAGTAAGAGGGCCCCCACCAAAACCATGGCCATGGATCAATATACACTGCGGGGTAAACATAGGAGCTTTGCCCGGCCGTGGTGGTGGTTTGAACCGGTGGTTTGCCGGCGGTATTGATCAACGCATTGAGAACCGCGTCACTGGCACCGGCAGTCTTGAGGGCGATAATCTGGTCAGCCGTCAAAGCATAGCGAGTGGGCGAGTTCTGAATCTGGTTCACAATGACTTGATCGCTAACCTGGGCCTGCACCATGGCTTGGATCTCCGCCAAGGAAGGTCCGGGCGGCGGCGCGGCTACCGTCTCCATTCGCGTAACACATCCAGTCAAGAGGAGACCCATCAAAGGAAACAGAAATAGGATTTTCATTTTTAAACCTGGTTGAATCCGGGTCAGCGAGGGTCGTCACCTGGGTGGTCGCCGTCATGTTCGCCGTGATTCGAACACCCTCGACCGCCTTGATTACCGGCGTCTGGTATAGTAATACCCGCCGCCGCCGCCGAGCAATACCACCAACAGTACGATGATTAAGAGCGTTGACATATCCGAACTGTAAGGCTGGCAATGATTTCGCGCCATGGGGTGTTCTCCCCCTGAGCCGGAACCATGCAGCAGAAGAGCTCTTAACCACGGATGTACACGAATGAACACGGATTCCAAACCGCGAACCACACGAAATACGCGAACGGGATTTCAGGATTTATTTCAGCCCTTAGCCTTTGTGTTGCAATGGACGTTCATCGTTGAATGTTGAATGTAAACTTCAGCCTTCAGCCCTTAAATTCAGCTTTTGAAAAGGCACCGGCAGAGGGCAACCGAACCTCAACCGCGAACCACACAAACCACACGAAAGAAACACAAAACAAAACCGGTAGGGCTGACCTGCCGGTCAGCCGGGATGGGAATCGTATTGTGCATGCGCCTGATGGAGCACGTCTGGAACCGGGTGCCAAGTCACTGTCTTGTTGCTTCACGGCCTGATGGCCGGCAAAATGAAACCGGCCGTTCGGACACGCGCTGACATGGTCGATTGAGAATCTGACCATATTCTCCTGCGGGAAGCCAAACGATTGATGTAGTCCCAAGTTTCGAATCCGTTCTCCGACCGGGATATAAAATGAGCGAAGCTCCAAAATCCAGTGCATTAAAACCAGAGGGTTTGCCTGACCGGAAGACGGAGGACAACGCCCCGGTCAATGTTGATGCCATCCTGCAATCGATACTCGGCAGGGGAGGCGAACGTTTCGGCATGGCCGCCGCCGT
>CAZKTW010000457.1:0-2419 GCA_964555775.1 uncultured Bifidobacteriaceae bacterium
GCGACGGACTTTGTGGCCGAATTCGTCCTCGGCGGCGGTGACAAATCGCGGTTGCGTGAGGAGGTCGCGGCCATTGTCGCCAAACCGGCGGCATTCACAGACGACTCATTGCGCGGTGAGTTTGCGAAGGCCTTATTGAAAGCTCCGCCATCTCCGCGTGCTCAACCTGTGAAATATCGCCAGTGGGGTGAGCATCTGGAACACGATGCGGTGATGCAGATGGAGAAGGCGTGTCTGTTGCCGGTGTCGATCGCGGGTGCGCTCATGCCGGACGCGCATGTCGGCTACGGCCTGCCCATCGGCGGCGTGCTGGCCACGGACAATGCAGTAATTCCCTACGCCGTCGGCGTGGACATCGCGTGCCGCATGAAAATGACCGTCCTGGACATCCCGGTGCGCGACCTGGAGCAGAAGCAGGATCGGCTCACGCGCGCCATCGAGGCGGAGACGCGCTTCGGTGTCGGCGCGAGTTTCAAGGAGCGCCGCGCACATGACGTGCTGGATGCGGATTGGTCGGTCAGCCCGATCACGAAACAGCACAAGGACCGCGCATGGTCGCAACTCGGCACGAGTGGAAGTGGAAACCATTTCGTGGAGTTCGGTTTGTTCACGGCACATTCGGCCATACCATGGATTGAAGGTGGTAGGGCGCGTCACTCCGTGCGCGCCGAAAATGATGAGTCCGGCGGGCAAGCGACTGCCCGCCCTACCAAGGATCAGATACACGAATTGCCGCCCGGAACTTACGTGGCGTTGCTGTCGCACAGTGGCAGCCGCGGCACGGGCGCAGCGGTATGCGATCATTACAGCAAGATTGCAGTCAGCCAGTTTCCCGGCCTGCCCAGCGAACTGAAACGGCTCGCATGGTTGTCGCTGGATTCCGCCGAAGGGCAGGAATACTGGGCGGCGATGGAATTGATGGGCCAATACGCCGCGGCAAACCACGCCTGTATCCACCAGCACATCGCGGAGAATCTCGGCGCGCAAGTTTTGCTCGACCTGGAGAATCACCACAACTTTGCTTGGAAAGAGAAACACCTCATTGAAGGCGTCGAGCGCGAGGTCATTGTGCATCGCAAGGGTGCCACGCCGGCGGGCGCGGGCGTGCTGGGGATCATTCCCGGCTCGATGGCGACGCCGGGATTTGTCGTGAGTGGCAAAGGCGATGCAGAATCGTTGAATTCGGCGTCACACGGCGCGGGCCGCGCGATGAGCCGCAAGGCCGCCAACGAGAAGTTCAATTGGAAGGAAGTGAATCGATTTCTTCGAGAGCGCGGCGTAACCTTGATTTCTGCCGGCCTCGATGAAGTGCCAATGGCCTACAAAAACATCCGCGAAGTCATGGCCGCACAGAGCGATCTGGTGACGGTGCTCGGCCAGTTCGATCCCAAGCTGGTGAAAATGGCCCCCGGTGGCGAGCGCTCGGAGGATTGAATCTCGTTCGAAATGTTTGTGGCCTTCCCCGGTTGTCAAAGCCAACGTCAAAATATTGGAACAGACCATGGGCCAGAGGCGTCGGATTGTCCATGAACCAATCTTGGTGTAATTTTAATCGCGGATGCCATTCGACCGGGAGCAAACCCGTCCGTGAGTGTACCCGTTTTCGAGTGAGTGATAATGGAGGTTTTTGGCGAGCCATAAAACCGACCGAAGTCGGGCGTGTCGGGCGATTGCAAAATCACCGAACGATATTGTGAACAAAGGCGATTCTGAAATCGTTAGCCCTCCTCATGTGCGGAAGGGTGCGTGGATACCTAAGGACGACTGCAAACGGCTGCTGTCCTTGAAAAAGTTCGAGCGGAGTTATACAGAGACACCATTTGATTTTGCGGGTTGACAAACTGGCGTTGCAGTCGAAATTTGAGACGTAGCTGGATTGGGCGTCAGTTGATCGGCCGGTGCAGGGTGCGCCGGCGGAAAGAGGGCGTCTTCAGCGGGAAATTATGATTTCAAACGAACGACCATCGCCTTACGGTCGGGCAATTTACGGCCAGCCCAGACCGCCGGTCAACGAGGACATGCTGAGGTCCGAACGACTTCAGATCGAGCGCAAAAGCTTCGTTTTTACACTCAAGGAAAATATCCGCGGCCGGTTCCTGCGCATCACCGAGGACGTCGGCGGCCGGCGGGACACCATCATCATCCCCGCCACCGGTCTGGAAGATTTCAAGAAGCTCCTTGATGAAATGGTGAAGGCGGCGAACGAAATACCGCCAAAAAATCCATGACCAAAAAAACCGGGGACAGACGGAAAATATCAGCGTCTCCGTGTCTTGGCGGTTGATTTGAAAGCTTTGGCCGCGCTTTTTCCCGGTTTCACCCGGGCGGCATCACCCCAAAGACCTTCCAGGTCATAACGCTCGCGCGCATCCTGCCGCATGACGTGGACAATCACGTCGAAGAAATCCAGCACCACCCA
>CAZKTW010000458.1:0-2389 GCA_964555775.1 uncultured Bifidobacteriaceae bacterium
CCGAAGGTGACGTGTGGGTCGGCACGAAGGATGGGTTGACCCAGCTCAGTGACGTAAAGCTGCCGATTTACACGATTGCGGATGGCATGATGGGCGGATCGTGCCACGACTTGTGTGCGTCCGGCAACGGCGGAATTTGGACGGCCACAACCAAGGGACTTTCCTGGTTTGACGGCAAAAATTTCACCTGTTTTGCCGAGGATATCGGCCTCACCAACGCTTATGTCAAACGGGTTTTTGAAGCCAGGAACGGCGATGTCTATTTCCTCAACGCCGCTCGCACCGGCGACCGTGAGGTGGACATCTTGTCGAAAGGCAAGATCGTCGCGCGTTATCCCAGCAGCAGTTGGCCGATCGCGTTTGCTGAAGATGCCCACGGCGTGGTGGTGGCGGTGGGGGGAGAATTGTTCCGCGTCAGCCGGACGCAGTTCACTCCCTTTGTCTTTCGCGATGGGAAGGCGCCGTTCATGAACTGGGTGCGGAATCTGTTTGGCTGCGCAGACGGCTCGCTGTTGGTGGCAAGCGTGAACGGATTGTTCAGGATCAAGGACGGTGCCGTCGAGCACTGGTCGGTTGATGAGGGCTTGTCGGATTTCGATGTGCTTTGGGCCTCGGCGGACAATGACGGCACCATCTGGGTGGGTATGAGAACGGGCATCGCGCGCATCCACGGCAAACAGGTCCGCAACCTCAGCCAAAACGACGGGTTGGCGGATAATTTCATTCGCGCCATTGTGCCGGACAACCACGACAATTTGTGGATGCAGTCCAGCCGGGGTTTTCTGCGGGTCAGCCGCCGGGACGTGAATGATTTCGCCGACGGCAAAACCAACCGGGTGGATTGTGCGATTTATGACGGCCTGGAGTCCGTCAAGTCCATTGAAACCTTGGACGCCGAGTGTGATGGCTGCAAGTCTCGGGACGGACGGATTTGGTTTCCGACGCCATTGGGGGCGGTCATGATTGATCCGGATCACATGCCCACCGACTTGGTCCCGCCGCTGGTGCATATCAACCAGGTCCGGGTCAACGGCACGGAACAGACAGATCCCAATGCCTCCGCTGCCCGACCGGGCCGGGGCGAACTGGTCATCCAATATACAGCGTTGAGCTACATTGCGCCGCAAAAGGTCCAGTTCCGTTATCAACTGCAGGGTTACGATCCGGATTGGATTGACGGCGGCAACCGGCGTTCGGTTTTTTACGCAAACTTGAAACCGAAGCATTACACGTTCGTGGTCCAGGCCTGCAATGCGGATGGCGTCTGGAGCAAAAATGCCGACCGGTTTGAAATCAACCTGCCGCCACATTATTACCAGACGGTCTGGTTTGGTTTAGTCTCCAGCCTGGCCGGAATGGCGGCGATCTTCGGCGGTTACGTCTGGCGGGTCCGGTGGATGATCCAGAGGCAGCGGGACCTCCAGCGGGACAACGAAATCCTGGAATCGAAGATCCGGCAACGGACGGGCGAACTGGCCGAACAGCGCAACCTGCTGCGCACCCTCATTGACCATCTGCCCGACGGCATCTTCGTCAAGGACCGCCAAAGCCGGGTGTTGACCGCCAATGTGGCGCATGCCCAGTTGCTGGGTTTGCGTCATCCCGACGAGGCCGTCGGCAAAACGGTTCTCGACTGCCTGCCGCCAGAACAAGCCAGGAGATTTTACGCCGCCGAACAGGAACTCATCACGAGCGGAACGGAATATAACGCCGAGGAAACCATGGTGGACGTGCGGACCGGCGAAATCCGCTGGCTGCGCACCACCCAGGTGCCGTTGCGCGACGGCACTGGCAAAATCATCGGCCTGGCGGGAATCAGCCGCGACATTTCGGAGCGCAAGAAGTGGGAAGCCGAGTCGGAGTCCTTGCACGGCAAGCTGGTCGAGGCTTCGCGCCACGCCGGCATGGCGGAAGTGGCCACCAGCGTGTTGCACAACGTGGGCAACGTGCTGAACAGCGCCAATGTCTCCGCCGGTCTCCTGGCCACGCGGCTCCGCAAACTGCAAATTTCCAGTCTTGCCAAAGTCGTGCAACTCCTGCAGGCGCGCGCCGGCGATCTCGGACATTTCCTGACCGCTGATGAGAAAGGACGCCTGCTCCCACAGTATTTGGAGAAGCTCGCGGCGCACCTCGGAGAGGAACAGGCGAACTTGCTGATGGAAATCAAAGCCCTGACCGAAAACATGGAACACATCAAGGGCATCGTCGCTGCGCAACAAACCTATGCCAAAATGGCGGGGGTTTCCGAAGTCGTCCGATCGGCCGAACTGGTGGAGCAAGCCATCCGCCTGCAACTGGACGCTTATAAACGGCATTCCGTGCGGCTCATCCGCGAATTCGCCGAGGTCCCGCCGATTACGGTGGACCGCCACAAAGCCATTCAAATCGT
>CAZKTW010000459.1:0-2387 GCA_964555775.1 uncultured Bifidobacteriaceae bacterium
AGGTGGTCGTGGTCGTCGGCGGCGGGAACATTTTCCGCGGGGTGTCCGGCAGCGAGCGTGGCATCGAACGCGCCACGGGCGATTACATGGGCATGCTCGCGACCATCATCAATGCGCTGGCATTGCAGGACGCGCTGGAAAAGCTCGGGGCGCCCACCCGCGTGCAAAGCGCCATCGCCATGTCACAGGTCGCTGAACCGTTCATCCGCCGGCGGGCGGTGCGGCATCTGGAAAAAGGCCGGGTGGTCATCTTTGGCGGCGGCACCGGCAATCCGTATTTTTCCACCGACACCGCGGCGGCATTGCGCGCGAATGAAATCGGTGCCGAGGTGGTGTTGAAGGCGACGAAGGTGGATGGGGTTTATGACGCCGACCCGAAGAAAAATCCCAAGGCCAAACGTTTTTCGGAGATTTCTTACCTGGAAGCCCTGCAGCGACAGCTCAAGGTGATGGATTCCACGGCATTTTCGCTGTGCATGGACAATAAGATGCCCATCATCGTTTTCGATTTCTTCAAACCGCATAATCTGCGCCGCGTGGTCATGGGCGAAAAAGTGGGCACGCTGGTGACGGGCTGACCAAAATCTCGCGCGCCGTTCCCGGTCGCACCTTCATTTCGGTGTTGAATTATTTCCCAAAGAGGCGGATTGGTGTCTTATGAAATTCGCGTCGCGCGAGGATGCGGGACGCAGACTGGGGCGGCATCTGTTGGATCAAGGTGTGGAAGCCGACCTGGTACTGGGGTTGCCGCGGGGAGGTGTCGTCGTGGCTGCGGCCGTGGCGCAAATTCTGCAACGGCCACTCGATGTGCTTGTGGTGCGCAAAATCGGGCACCCCTGGCATCGCGAATTCGCGGTGGGCGCCCTGGCCGAGCCGGATGTGGTGATCTTCGACGAGGCTTCCCTGCTGGAATTTCCCGTGGCGCGCGGGCAACTGAACACCGTGGTGGAGGAGGAACTGGCCCGTTTACAGGAATGTCGGCTGCAGTTTCACCACGCGGCGGCGCCGCCGCCGACAGGGAAGGTAGTGGTGATGGTGGACGATGGGCTGGCCACGGGAGCAACGGCCGAGGCAGCCGTGATTTCTGCCAAACAACAAGGGGCCCGAAGCGTAGTCATGGCTGCACCAGTGGCTTCGCTGGGCGCAGTCGAACGGTTGCGCCGGGTGGCGGATGCGGTCATGGTACTGTTTGCTGACCCGGCTTTTGGCGCGGTTGGCCAATACTACAACGCATTTCCCCAAACAGAAGACGGTGAAGTGATCGCGCTATTGCGCCGGGAGACGCCGTGGGGTAAATGAAGGCGCAAACATATTCACGATTGATCCATGCCTGAACTCCCGGAAGTCGAAATCCTCGTCCGCCATTTGCGCCCGCTGATTCGCGGCAAAACCATTCGCGGAGTGGATGTACGGCGGGCAAAAGTGCTGGCACCAACCTCGCCGCGCAAGCTCCGCCAGATCCTTTTGGGCGCAAAATTCATCGGCTTGTCACGCCGCGGCAAATACCTCCAGTTCCAGCTTCGTCCGGAGTCCGGCGGCCGGTCCTTGACGTTGCTCGGACATCTGGGCATGACCGGGCGGATGTATCTCGCCCGGAAACACGAACGCCTGCCCCGGCACGCCGCGGTGGTGTTTGATCTTGGTGAAGAAAATTTCATCTACGAGGACACGCGTTACTTTGGCCGGTTGACCCTCGATGTTTCCGCTGTGGAAAAATTGGGGCCGGAGCCGCTCGCCAACGATTTTGAAAAATCGGCGTTCGGGCGGGCGCTGAAACGCTCGCGACAGGCCATCAAGGTCAAATTATTGGATCAAACGCTGGTGGCCGGCATTGGCAACATCTATGCGAGCGAGGCCTTGTTCCGCGCGCGCCTCTCCCCGCGGTTGCCTGCGCGAAAGTTGACGCTGGCGCAGGTCGCGCGGCTTTGGCTGGCGATAAGTGAAATATTGGGCGAGGCCATCCGGTGTGGGAGCACGGTGCCATTAAATTTTGGCGGCAGCCGGTCGGACGGATTGTTTTATTTCGGGCAGGCACCCGGCATAGCGGATTGTTACGAGGAACGGTTGCGGGTTTATGATCGCGCGGGACGGCCTTGTCCTCGTTGCGGCGGCTTGATCCGGCGCATCCAGCAGGCTGGCCGGAGCACATTCTATTGTCCGCATTGCCAAAGTGGTTGACGAATCGGTTTGACGCGCCGTTTGTCGGTTTGATACCCTCTTAGACCTTTGGATTCCAGAGTAGCTCAATGGTAGAGCAATCGGCTGTTAACCGATGGGTTGTAGGTTCGAGCCCTACCTCTGGAGCCATTTTAAAAGTCGTTGATGTTCAACAACTGCTTCAGCCGGTTTGGTCAAAAAAGCCCCAACTGTGTACCAAAGTGTGTACT
>CAZKTW010000460.1:0-2373 GCA_964555775.1 uncultured Bifidobacteriaceae bacterium
AATCTTGAGATTGATTTGAATACCCTCCCCGGAGGCAAAGCAGCTTTTGCCGCCAACCATACATTGTCGTTCACCGTCTCATTCCCAGCGTCCGGCGGGGTGTACACTGCCGGGTATTCCCAAATTTATGGTTTTACGCTCAATTGCTCAGGCCTGTATACGAATATACCTTGGTCGGCTTGGACCGGCAATTCGGGTAATATGCCGGGCGTAGGCTACTATAGCGGCTTCCCAGGCCAGTCAATAACCGTAACGTGGGACTATTCAAGCCTATTGACAAATCCTGCCGTTGCCACCGCGCTCACAAACAGTGGGTATCTGCAATTATCTTTTACCAGCAACAACGGCGGTGGTGCTCCTACAAATATTTACATGAACAGCGTGGTGCTATCGACCCCGCCCGTCGGGGGTGCTACTGTCATCGGCAGTTGGCAAAGCGGCCAGGCTGAAGGATGGTTTGATACTACCGACGCCTTGCCGATTACAGATCCCGCCAATGCCACCAAATACAGCTTTGTGGCCAATGCGGTGCCCGGTTACGCTTACAGTCTCAAAATCACGGATCCAGGCTATAACACAGATCTCCAAATTAACTTGAACACCGTCGGCGGTGCTACAGACGCTTTTCTCACCAACTCATACTTGACGTTCACGTTCTCCGTTCCGGCCTGGACGAATGGCGGGTATTCTCAGATTGCTGGAATTCTCCTCAATGCCCAGGGTGGCACTTATCTTACCCTGCCTTGGGCGAATGCGCAGTTCTCCGGCGACACCAGCTTCGATGGCCCGGAGCCCAACTTCTACTTCTGGGATGGCAGCCCGTTTGAGACGCAAGTCGTCACGATTGACTATTCAAGTTATAAGGCCGCGGTTGCCTCCGGCGGGTTGGGATGGGTCTTGCTTAGCTTTACAAGCAATAACGGTGGCGGCGCTCCCGATTACTATTTCCTGAATAATGTGGAGCTATCAAGCGGTCCCTTCGGGACGGCAGCGGTGCCGCCACCGCCGAAGATTGGCTTCCAGAAAGCCGTTCCGGGATTGCGGATCTTTGCAGGTTCCACTGCCCACACTTATGATCGTGCTGAACTGGCCACGGTTGACCAAAGCCAGTCCTGGATCGGCGGGTCTTATCCGGTGAGCTATTCGTTCAAGCTTTTGGATTACCCGACCGACATCAACCAGACCCATATTCAACTCATACCGGTGAATACCGCTGGCAACGTCATGTATAACAATGAGTATATTGATTTTCAGTCGAGTAACGAGCTCTGGATGGTTGTCGGCCCTGGTGGTGGCGGTGTCATCGCCACCGTCCAGTGGAAGACCAACTTGCCGAATGCCAATCCGAATCAAACGGCGCTCACGATTACCAACTCGACCGCCGTTGGCACCTGGACGCTGACGTTTACCAGCGCCTCAGCCGGCACGTTGACCGCGCCGGGAGCCAGCCCGGTGGCCTTCACCATTGGCGACCCCAATGTCGCGACTGATTTTGCCAATCCGCTGGTTGCTTACTTTGGATTGCAGCCAAACTCAACCGCCGGCGAAAACGAATATGAAGACTGGGCTTCGATCACCGTTACTGGTGTTTCTGGAACTCAGGAAAATGAAAACTTCTCAACGGAGCCGAGTTTTGATCCCAATGGATATTGGGCTAATAATTCTGCGCAGGTTTCCAGCTTGCAGCCGGTTACCACCAGCACGCCTTACTGGGTGTCTTGGACCCTTCCCGCCGTCAATTATGCACTAGGGACGGGCACAAATTTGTTGGCTCCCGGAAGCGACAACACTCCCGGCGGATGGATGGTGCCCGAGTATTACAATGGTTACAACGGTTCTCCCACTGGCAACGATCTTCCCGGCCAGACAGCTCAGGGGAGCAAGATTTGGGTGCTGATGCCTTCGACTTGTCTGCCGACTCTGAATGGGGCGCAGGGCGGAGTGCTTGCCCCGAACGCATTCTTCCGGCTCTTCAATCCGCCACTGGCAAATTAAACTGAGAACGAAGCGGCTTTTGAAATTCAGAGCGTCCCCGGCCAGGTTAGTCCGAACCGGGGACGCTTTTTTACAACAACGTGTTCGAGGATTGTATGGTATATTGTTTTCTCGCCATTTTATGTCTGCCATCGTAAACCGTTCAAACGAATCCTGGCTCCGCAGGTGGAGTGTGTTTGTCCTCGGATTTCTTCTTCCTGCCGGGGTTGTCGGCGCACAAAACCTGGCGACGAACCCGGGCTTTGAAACTGGCACTACGGCGGGCTGGTTCGCCTTCGGTTCGCCGACCATCTCTGTTCAGTCTGTTCAGGTTCATTCCGGCAGCTATGCCGGGTTGGTGACCAACCGCACGGCCACCTACATGGGCATTGCCCAGTC
>CAZKTW010000461.1:0-2350 GCA_964555775.1 uncultured Bifidobacteriaceae bacterium
GAACATTGTCTATCTTTCATCAGCAGCCAGCTTCAAGGTGCCAGCCGACCCGGGGTGTCAGCGGATAAGAATGTCCGCCGGGCGGTGACCATTTCACGGCAAGCGGGTTGTGGTGCGGTGGTGGTGGCCGAAAAGCTTGGCCGTTTTCTGCAGGAACATTCGCTGCGCGATCCCTGTCCCTGGACGGTGTTTGACCGCGATTTGATGAGCAAGGTGCTGGAAGATCACAACCTGCCGGCCCGGATGGCCAAATTCCTGCCCGAGGACCGCGTCTCCCAACTGGAGGACATTGTGGCCGATGTGTTCGAGACGCACCCGCCGTCGGAGACGATTGCCCAGCAAATCACCGAAACCATGCTCAAACTGGCCGGATTGGGTCATGTGATTCTGATCGGTCGCGGTGGCAATGTCATCACAGCCAAGCTGCCTTATGTGTTCCACGTTCGCCTGGTGGCCCCGCTGGAAAAGCGCGTTGAATACGCCCACCAATTCTACAACATGACCAAAACCGAGGCCCATCGGTTTTGCGTGGATCAGGACCGTGGCCGCGAGCGTTATCTCAAACGGTATTTCAGTGCCGATATCAATGATCCGTTGCTCTACCACCTGGTCGTCAATACCGACCTGATGGGTTATGACGCTGCCGCAAAATTGATCGGCAGTGCGGTTCTGAATCTCAATTAAGGGCGACTTCGGTCTTGGGTTGCGGTTTTGTCTGTGGCTTAATCTCCGCGTGCCTCGCGACACCCGACATCGTCCTGCCCGCACGCGTCGTAATCAGCGTGGTGGTGGCATCTTTCGTTGGTTGTTTGTTCTGGCCATCCTGGCTTTCATCATCTCGTTCTGTTGGTGGCGCGAACACCCCCAAAAACCCGTCCCCCCCCGGCCCACCGCGCCGACCCGGATGCAACTGAAGCCACTGGTGATTGGACACCAGGCGCCCGGCGATTTTCCGCGCCCGGTGCGCGGCGTGTTTGAAGCCCAGGTGGCGCTGGCGCGCCGCGGCATTTCTCCGGGCTCGCTGGATGCCGCACTCGGTTCGCAAACGCGGGCGGCCATCACGGTTTTCCAGGAAACCCAGGATCTCCCCGTGACCGGGTTGCTGGACACCAACACCCGGGTGCGGCTCATGCTTGACGCGCCCCTGTTGACGACCTATGTCGTGACGACGAACGATCTGATGCGGTTGCAGCCCATTGGCAAAACCTGGCTCGCCAAATCGGAGCAGTCGGCCCTCGATTATGAGACCGAGCTGGAACTCGTTGCCGAAAAAAGCCATTCGCATCCCGAACTGGTCCGGCGGCTGAACCCGGGCTCGAACTGGACGAACCTTGCCCCGGGCACGGTCCTGCATGTTCCTGCGGTGGAATATCCCCCGCCGGCGGACAAGGCGGCGTTTGTGGTCATTCACCTCTCCGAAAAATTCCTGGAGGCTTTCGATGCCGAAACCAATTTGATGGCGCATTTCCCGTGCAGCATCGCGCAACATGTCGAAAAGCGGCCGGTGGGCGAATTACACGTCATCGTGGTTGCGCCCAATCCCAATTACACCGTGGACCCGGAACTTTTTCCCGAGGCGACGGAACTGCAGGCGATTGGCCATAAGCTGATCCTGCCGCCTGGTCCGAACAACCCCGTCGGCGTGGCCTGGATCGGCCTGGACAAGACCGGTTACGGTATCCATGGCACACCCATTCCGGAGCAGGTCGGCCGGACGGAATCTCACGGCTGCTTCCGGCTGGCGAACTGGGACGCGGAATACCTGTCGAAACTGGTGTGGACGGGGATGCCGGTTTTGGTGGAGCCGTGATGGGTAAGTTTCTCTCCCGGGAGTATTAGCGTTCCCCGGCATGCCAATTCCAAAAAGACGGGCAAATTATCATTGCCCGCCGGGATGCTTTGGCCTAATTGTAAGTCAACTTTAACAAAGGAAAATTATGATTATTGGATTGGTTATTGCCGCGGTATTGCTGGTGGTGGCGTTGGGCGTCATCAGCTTTGTCATCGGCGGCTACAACAAACTGGTCACGCTACGCAATCGTTTCAAGAACGCCTACGCGCAAATTGACGTGCAGCTCAAGCGCCGCTACGACCTCATTCCCAACCTGGTCGAGATTGCCAAGGGCTACATCAAGCACGAACGTGAAACGCTGGAAAATGTCACCAAGGCGCGCAACATCGCCTACGCCGCTTCGCAGGCCGCCGCCGCCAATCCCGGTGACGCCGGCACCATGAAAAGCCTCGTTTCCGCCGAAAGCGGCCTGGCCGGCACGTTGAGCCGCCTGATGATGGTCTCCGAGCAGTATCCCGACCTGAAGGCCAACCAGAACATGATGCAGCTCACCGAGGA
>CAZKTW010000462.1:0-2346 GCA_964555775.1 uncultured Bifidobacteriaceae bacterium
GGATGCTGTCCAGCGCCTCCACCAGCACGGTCTTGCTGCCGAGCGCGGCATACACGGTGCCCAGTTCCATGCCAATGTATCCGCCGCCCACCACCAGTAAATTTTCCGGGATGTCCTCGACCTCAAGCGCCTCGGTGGAGGTCATGATGCGCGGGTTGCCGAGGTCGAACACCTTGGGCATCGCCGCGAGGGAACCGACGGCCAGGATCGCCTTCTCATATTCGATGAACTGCTGCCCCTGCTCCGTTTCCACGCGCAACGTTTGTGACCCTTCAAAATAACCGCGGCCCTGAATCACCTGTACACCGCGCATCTTGGCCAGCGACGCAACCCCCCCGCCGAGCTTTTCCAGAATGGATTCCTTCCAGGTCCGAAGTTTGGTCACATCGACCGTGGGCGGCGTGAAGGTGATGCCACGGTGCGCCGAGTCATGCGCGGCGGTGATCTGATGGGTCGCGTAAAGGAGTGCCTTCGAAGGAATACAGCCGCGATTCAGGCAAACGCCGCCCAGCCGCTTCTCACGTTCGACGAGAATGACCTTCATCCCCAGGTCAGCCGCATAGAAAGCCGCCGCATAACCGCCCGGGCCCGCGCCCACAACCACAATCTGTGTTTTAATCGGATCCATACTTAAATTTTTACCGTCTCTTCCTCAAAATTCTCCATTGCCTTCACCAAATCCACAATAAACCGGGCCGCCGAACCACCGTCAATGACGCGATGATCGTAGGACAACCCCAGCGGCGTGATCATGCGGATCTCCACCTTGCCGTCGCGGACGACCGGCTTCAGCGCGCCTCGACCGAGCCCGAGAATCGCCACCTCCGGTTTGTTGACAATCGGCGTGAAATGCGCCCCGCCAATCGCACCCTGGTTTGAAATCGTGAACGAGCCGCCCTTGAGTTCCTCGCCGCTCACTTTGCGGTCACGCGCCCGGGCGGCCAGCTGTTCCAGTTCCTTCGCCAGCTCGAGCACGCTCTTTTTGTCCACGTCGCGGATCACTGGCACAATCAAGCCCTGCTCCGTGTCCACCGCGATGCCGAGGTGGTAATAGTCCTTGATAACCAGTTCCTGCGCGACCTCGTCGAGGCTGGAATTGAAGATCGGGTGTTTTTTCAGCGTCTCAACAATCGCCTTGAGCACCAGCGGCGTCAGGGTCAGCTTCACGCCCTTGTCCTGATAGGCCGCGGCGAACTTTTTGCGCAATTCATTCAGCCGCGTGAAATCCGCGTCGTCAAACTGCGTCACGTGCGGAACGACGTTCCAGCTCTCCCACATCCGGCGCGCGATGACCTGGCGCAACGGCGTCAACGGTTTCTTGGTCACCGGACCCCATTTTGAAAAATCAACCTGTTCGGCGACCGGTCGGGCCGGCGCGCCGGGCGCGGCCGGTGCCGGTTTGGCCGCCGCCTTTAACAACCGCTGGATGTAGGCCCGAATGTCGCCCACAACGATGCGCCCGCCGGGTTCGCTGCCGCGCACCCGGGACAAATCCAGACCCAGTTCCCGCGCCATTTTGCGGATGGACGGCGAAGCCACCGGCGCGGCCACCGGGGCGGAAATGTCCTCCGTGCCATCCGCGGTCGCTTCCTCAACGAGCGGTTCAGGCAGGACCGCGGGTTTCGCTGCCGAAGGTTTCGCCACTGGCGCTGCCGCGGCCGACTGGCCACCGTCAGCTATCGTGATCAGCCGCTGGCCGATGCCGATTTTGTCGCCGGCCTTCACATACACTTTGGTGATGACGCCGGCGGCCGTGGACGGAACGGAAGCCACGGCCTTTTCATTTTCCAGTTCAAGGATGGCCTGATCCTTTGCGACCTGGTCGCCTTCTTTTACGAAGACATTGACCACAACGCCGGAATCTGCCCCCTCGCCAAGCTTGGGAAGTTTTACATCCATAAATTCAACCGAGCAAACAGTGTGGCGAAAGCCACCGATGTTTTCCAGAAATAATTTTGTGTCTTAGCGCACCTTTTCCCAATCGCGCACGGTCCCGGGCACGATTTTGAACAACGGATGCGGCGCGGGCATTTTCACCGTGGCGGAATCGCGATGTCGCTTCGGGTCTCGCAGTTTCAGCTTCCGCCGCAGGTGTCGCCATTCGTAAAGCAACTGGCCGCGCGTTTCCGGTAATTTTCCCCGGGAACGTTTCGCGCCAATCTTCGATGCGTCAAACGTGTAACCGCGCCGCACGGCTTCCGCCTGCACCGCCGCCAGATAACCTGCCAGCACAGCGGGCGGGTCCGCGAGTCCGGAAAAGCGCCGCAATTGCGGATGATGTTTGTAACCGCGCGTTGCGCCGCGCAGAACTTTTTGCGCCAGCAACGCCTCGCGCCAGAGCGCCAC
>CAZKTW010000463.1:0-2345 GCA_964555775.1 uncultured Bifidobacteriaceae bacterium
TGGCCAATGCGCTGGCGATCAACGCGATTCAGCGCGACGGACGCCTGCCCATCACTTGCTCGGCGAATTGTCTCCAGCCCGACGGCCAGAATGACAATGGCTGGAATCAGGGGCTGCTGTTCCTGAATCCCTCGCAAGTCTGGCTGCAGCCGCCGGGCTTTGTGATGCAGATGATTTCGCGAAACTATCAGCCGCTCGTGGTGAAAGCGGAAAGCCCGGATCGCGATGTTGATGTGTGCGCGACCAGGAGCGAGGATGGCAAAACACTCGTGTTGCAGGTTGTGAACGTCGGCGACAAGGCGGCTGCGCTTCCACTTAAATTTTCCGGCTTTGATCCGGCAAAGGCGGCGGGGCAGGTGTTGACGCTTGAAGGTTCATTGGACGGGCACAACACGGCGGATAACACTGAGGCCATCAGGCCGATGAAAACTGAATGGAGGCGTGGATTGGACGATGGCGAGACAATTGTGACTTTCCCTGCTCATTCTTTTACAGTCACTCGGTTATCCGCACATGAATGATGCGGCCGCATTTGGTGGCAAGCAGGTCGTGGCGCACATCGGAGTTGACGGTTCTACTCCACCGGAAACTTGTTTTCTTGCTCATCTGACCGACATCCGAGATGTTGTTGAGGAAGCGGATGGTAGCATTATGCTGAGGCCAAGATTATGACGACCAGCAAGTCGCTGCCGGTGACCGGGTTCACTTTTCTGCGCTCACTTGTTTTTAGCGGATTGCAATTCACTTGGCGAACCATTCGGCTTGCAGCTGTGACAGCGATGAAAACCACCGTGGATTGTATGACGTCGGCGGAATGTTCAAGGAGCCTACGGTTCGTGGCTTCCGTTCCTCCTTGAGTTTTCCGCCGACGCCGGAGATTTGCCTTTAGGTTTTCGTCGCGGGGAATTGTCGCGGGGTGACAGAATGCTTGCCGACTTGCGTGGGAGTGTTGCAGCCGCAGGTCAAACTTATTAGAAATGCCTTCTACATTCGAATTTGCAGCCATGTATGGGGTATCAACTTTTCAGCTCTACTATTGAAAGTTGCGGTTGCTTCTGCAACCATACCCGTCGGGCCTGTAGCTCAATGGTTAGAGCAGAGCACTCATAATGCTTTGGTTCTCGGTTCGAGTCCGAGCAGGCCCACCAATAACCTCATTGCCCATTCGCTTGGGGCAACTGTTGTGGACATCTTACCCACCCCGACTTTCAAGGGGTTGATTGCTGGACGCCTCATCTCAAATGGAACGGAAAACTTCAGACGCGAACGATAACAACTTGTGTAGCTCATACACCACCAAAGTCGTAATGGTCTTAACTGTCGCCTTGAAATGAATGGGCTTATGAGTGCGACAATGAATCCAGAATGTCAGACTCTTGATGTCAAGAGGAGTGCCACCGAGTTGGGCGTTTGTGAAGAAACAGTTCGACGCCTGGTTCGACGCAAGGTGTTGCGGAAATTGCCGGCGCTGCGGCGCATTCTAATTCCAAAGGCCGAATTCCAGCGGTATTTGGAGGCGGGGGCGGGGGCGGGGGTAGCTCCTGTAAAAACACTCTCAAAAAACGGCCCAGAAACGGCCCAGAAGAAAACAGCACTTTTGTAAGTATGTTTACCCCAATAGGATATGAGTCAAAGACCAAGCGATTATGAGTCCCCTGCTCTAACCGCTGAGCTACGGGCCCGAACCAAGGCTATTTTGCGTCGGGCCGCGCGCGCGGCAGGTTTATTCCGCCCATCTCAGTCAAAATCCAGGTCTTCGATTTCCAGAAAGCCGTGCAACTGGCGGATCCGTGTGGGATGGCGCATCTTCCGGAGCGCCTTGGCCTCGATCTGCCGGATGCGTTCGCGCGTAACCCGGAATTGTTGTCCGACTTCCTCGAGTGTGCGCGCACAACCGTCCCCCAGGCCGAAACGCAGTTCCAGCACCTTGCGCTCACGCTCGGTCAGACTGCACAACACATCCCCCAGTTTATCCTTGAGCAGGCTGAAACTGGTGATATCGAGCGGGTTGCTGGCGGCCTTGTCCTCGATGAAATCGCCGAAGTTGGCGTCATCGGCGTCGCCGACCGGGGATTGCAACGAGATGGGTTGTTGGGCCATTTTCAGGACGGCCCGCACGCGGTCCACGGGGATCTGCATCTCGTCGGCGAGCTCCTCCGGCACGGGCTCGCGGCCGAAATCCTGCAGCAGGCGCTTTTGCGTGCGCATGAGCTTGTTGATGATTTCGATCATGTGCACCGGGATGCGAATCGTCCGCGCCTGGTCGGCGATGCTGCGGGTGATGGCCTGCCGGATCCACCAGGTGGCGTAGGTGGAGAACTTGTAACCGCGGCGGTATTCAAATT
>CAZKTW010000464.1:0-2330 GCA_964555775.1 uncultured Bifidobacteriaceae bacterium
ATGAAATCGCCCGGCCCGGTGATGGAGCGGTCCACGTGCGACTCCGCCGCCAGATGCATGACGTGGGTGATGGCGTGTTTTTCGACGACCCGCAACACGGCCGTCTTGTCGCGCAGATCGACCTTCTCGAAGGCATATTTCGGGTGGGCGGAAACCGCTTCCAGGTTCTCCAGATGCCCGGCATAGGTCAGGCAATCGAGATTGACGAGTTTGGCGATTTCGGGGCGGTCAATGACGTGGTGAATCAGGTTGGAGCCGATAAAGCCCGCGCCGCCGGTGATGAGTAGTTTCATGCCATTTTACGATTTGGGATTGACGATTGACGCGTCCATGGAACCATGTGCGCAACTTTCTGATGCAGCGCGTATATCGCAAATCGTCAATCGTAAATTCATAATTCGGGTTTCCAGCGGTTCAACGAATCTTCGATGGCTTCCAGCACCGGGCGGATCTGGACGCCCGCGGCCAGCATTTTGGAGACATCCATCACACAGTTGGAACGTGGGGTTTTGGCGGCGACGCGGTAAAACTCCTCGTCGTTCTGCCAGTATTCAAACTTCCGGGCCGGCTTCAGAATCTTCTCCACCAATTCCACCACCTGCCGCGTCCGCACAAAACCGGTATTGGTGACATTGTAGGTGCCGAACGGCGCGCGCAATTTCCACAGGTCGAGGCACGCCTTCGCGTAATCGGCCCGATGGGAAATGGAATTCACGTTGTCATACACCTTCGAATAACGCTGCACCTTGCTGAGATAATTGCGCACACTGTCAAACTCGTCGAAGGGAATCCGCAAACGCCAGATGTAACTCTGACCGAGGCCCGCGATGGCCTCCTCGCCGAGGGCCTTCGTGCCGCTGTAAAAACTGCACGGACCGTCGCGGAACGAAAAATTGGGCGTGTCGGTTTCGGTAAAACCGTGAATCGCCGAAGGTGATTTCTCCGCGAGCGCGCGGAGTTCGGGTCTGGTCATGTCTTTTTCCGCGCGGACCTGGCCGCCGGACTCGACCTTTGCCCCGGAGAAAATGCAGCCGGACGAAACGTGGCCCCACGGGGTATTGGTTACCGCACAGGCCTGTGCAATGGTTTGTGGCAGCAAGGTGTTGCCGGCCAGCGTGTCGGCCCGGGCCGTCTCACAGGCATCCACGTTGGGTTTGCCGGTGTAGCCGGCGGCATTGATGACGAAGGACGGCTTGTTGACGCGGAGAAATTCCAGCAACGCCTCGAAGCGCGTGTAATCCGTTTCCCGCCGGGCCAGGGGAATGAATTTTTGTCCGCGCCGCTGGAGCTCCAACGCGAATGCCTGGCCGATGTAACCTGAGGCGCCAAGAAGTAAAATCATAGTTTAACCACGGGTGAACTCTGATGTTTTAGCTGCAAACCTTGCAAAGCCTGTAAAATATCACGGATTCAATCGGCGTCAATTGGGGATTACATTTTGAGCCGTTTCGCCTCGGCCACCACTTCGACGAGATAGTTGCGATATTCGCACTTCGGCATCTGGGTGGTGAGTCCCTCCATTTTCGCGAGCGGCAGGAACCCGGCGCGGAACGCCGCCTCTTCCGGGCAGCCGATTTTGACGCCGGCGCGTTTCTCAATGGTTTGCACGTAGGCCGACGCCTCGTGCAGGCTGCTGCTCGTGCCCGCGTCCAGCCACGCGAAACCACGGCTCAACCGATGCACCCGCAACGCCCCGCGCCGCAGATACGCCACGTTCACGTCCGTGATTTCCAATTCGCCGCGCGCCGACGGTTGGAGCGCCTTGGTGATGGCCACGACGCTGTTGTCGTAAATGTAAAGTCCCGGCACGGCGTAATTGCTCCGGGCCGCCTTCGGCTTTTCCTCAATCGAAATCGCCTGCCCCTGCTCGTCGAATTCCACCACGCCATAACGTTCCGGATCCTGGACGTGATAACCGAAAATGGTCGCGCCGCCCTTGAAGTCATTGAACGCGCGATGAAACGAATCGCCGCCATAAAACACGTTGTCGCCCAGGATCAACGTCACGTTGTCCTCGCCAATGAACGATTCCGCGATCAGGAACGCCTGGGCGATGCCCGCCGGCTTCAGTTGTTCGCGATACTCGATGGTGAGGCCCCAGGCCTTGCCGTCGCCGAGCAATTGCATGAAGCGCGGCAGATCCTGCGGCGTGGAAATCACGCACAACTCGCGGATGCCGCCCTCTATGAGCGTCGTCAGCGGGTAATAAACCATCGGTTTGTCATAGACCGGTTGGAGTTGTTTGCTCGCAACCAGGGTGAGCGGAAACAGCCGTGAACCGGCGCCGCCGGCGAGGATTATGCCTTTCATTAGCCAACAGCGTAAAAAGA
>CAZKTW010000465.1:0-2323 GCA_964555775.1 uncultured Bifidobacteriaceae bacterium
AGACCGCCTGCTTCATGCCCAAGCCGCTCTTCGGCGACAACGGTTCCGGCATGCATACGCATCAATCGCTTTGGAGCAAGGGCAAGCCGCTCTTCGCCGGCAAGGAATACGCGGGCTTGAGCCAGATGGCGCTCTACTACATCGGCGGCATCTTGAAACATGCCAAGGCCCTGGCTGCCATCTGCAATCCAACGACGAACAGCTACAAGCGCCTCGTCCCCGGCTACGAAGCGCCGGTCAATCTCGCCTACAGCGCGCGCAATCGTTCCGCCGCCATCCGCATCCCGACCTTCAGCGAAAGCCCGAAGGCCAAGCGCATCGAATATCGTCCGCCCGACCCCGCGGCCAATCCCTATCTGGCCTACACCGCGCTGCTCATGGCCGGTCTCGACGGCGTGCTCAACAAAATCAAGCCCGGCGAACCGATGGACAAGAACCTCTATGAACTGCCGCCGGAGGAACACGCCAAGATCCCGCAGATGCCCGGCAGCCTCGAAGAGGCGCTAAACCATCTGGAAAAGGACCACGCGTTCCTGCTCAAGGGCGACGTCTTCACGAAGGACTTCATCGAAATGTGGATCAGCCACAAACGCAAGGAACACGACGCGATGCGCATCCGCCCGCATCCGTACGAATTCTTCCTGTATTACGACGTGTAGCGCACTTCGGAAAAACTAACCAACGGCGCGGGCCAAAAACCCGCGCCGTTTTTGCTGCGGCCAGGGTATGGGCATGGTTTGGTGGGGCGAGGCTACTGACGAGCCGACCTTGGCGCGTCAAAGCGTAGCAACGACGGCTCGCGTGGACGCTCGCCCCACCGAAAACTCAACGTGTTATTAACCCAGCCAGATTGAATTTGCGATTGGGGGATTCATTGGTTATCTTTGCAGCATGACAGAAACTCAGCAGAAGCGCCTGAGACGAATCATGAAGGATGCCCTTCGGATTCAGGACCGTTTTGCTGCCGAGCCTGTCCTTGCCCGCACCGGAAGGGGTTATCTGAAAAGCGAAGGCGTCGCAACGCTTCAGCGGATTAAAGCCGGCTTAAAGAAATCCGCGGCTCATTGAAGCAACCGGCTCCTTATGTCGCGCCTTGTCAAACCCTGGCTCGCCTCATTCGACTGGGAAATAGTCACTGAAATCAATCGTGGTCTGTGCAAACAGAAGAACGCCCTGCACAAACCCACTTCCGATGGACATCTGCCTGCCAAAACTCTTTGGGAGAAAAATCAATCAAAGGAACTCGCCCTGACAGAGACGCTTGAAATTTGCTTGAAATGTCACCAGCTGGCGCCCTTTTGTTTTTACAACGGCAACACCTTTGCCGCCATTGCGCGCGATTTTATCACGGAGTTATCGTCGAAACTGACACCGGACAAGGCCCACATACTGCGTAGCATCGCCGGCCACATCGTCGCCGGAACCGCCACCGACATTGAGCGAAAACAATTGGATGCCCTTCTCACCAAACTGGAATGAAGACGGAAGTGATAAGCTCCTAGAACAGGGCTTGTAATTTAAATGAGTATTTATTAAACTTACCAAGTTCAAACTCGAGCGATGGGTTTATGAAATCAGTTGCTTACTTGCTAATAATACTGACGCTCTTCACCGGCTTGCGAGAAAGCGTTGCCCAGGTCGCATTTGCGCCTGCCGCCAATTATCCCGTCGGCACGGGTCCTAATTCAGTTGCGGCGGCGGATGTGAACGGGGATGGCAAGGTGGACTTGATTTGTGCGGTTGGCGGCAACAACAAACTGTTGGTGCTGACGAACAACGGCAGCGGCGTATTTGGCTCCAACGCTAGTTATGCTGTTTTCACAAACCCCGAATCGGTCGTGGCAGCAGACGTCAATGGGGATGGTAAGGTCGATTTGATTTCTTACTCTTCCAGCGGGAATTTGCGGGTTTTTACGAACAACGGCAGTGGCAGCTTCGCAAATGCCGGCAACTATACTGCCGGCCTTTATAATATCTATGGGGTGGTCATCGCAGCGGATGTCAATGGGGACGGCCGGGTGGATATAATGTGCCCCGGCATTGGTAATACTTTGATGGTTTTAACCAATGCCGGTAACGGAATATTTGTAAGCGCCCCCACCCTTCCCTCGACACCCGGAAGCTCATGGTTTGCCGTGGCGACGGATGTGAATGGAGACGGTAAAATGGATTTGATTGATGTGGATGGCGCCAACACTTTCGGCTATATGCGGGTTCTGACCAATGCTGGCGACGGAACATTCGCCTTGTGCTCCTCAAATACTCTGACCACACGCTGGCCAGGCATCGGAACTACAGTGGATATCAACAGGGATGGTCATGC
>CAZKTW010000466.1:0-2316 GCA_964555775.1 uncultured Bifidobacteriaceae bacterium
GACGACCAGATCGTCAAGGTGGTCTATGACACTTGCGTAGCCGCCGGCGTGGATTACATGGAGCTCGGTTACAAATCGTCGCGCAAGGGCATCAAGCCGGGCGAACATGGCTGCTGGAAATATTGCCAGGAAGACGACCTCCGCCGCATCGTCGGCGATAATAACACGGATTTGAAATTGTGCGTGATGGCCGACGCCGAGCGCTGCGATTATCACGAAGACATCCTGCCGAAAAAGGATTCCGTCATAGATATGATCCGTGTGGCGACCTACATCACCCAGATTCCCACCGCGCTGGACATGGTGAAGGACGCCCATGACAAGGGCTATGAAACCACGGTCAATTTGATGGCCGCCTCGGTCATCCCTGACCGCGAACTGGATGAAGGACTGGAAATGCTCGCCAAATCCGAGGCCAGGGCGATTTATCTCGTGGACAGTTTCGGGGCGTTTTACAGCGAGCAGATCCACGTGCTGGTAAAGAAATACCTTTCGCATTGCAAACCCGCCGGCAAGGAAGTGGGCGTGCACATGCACAACAACCTGCAACTGGCCTATGCCAACACCATCGAAGGCATCATCGAAGGCGCCAATTATCTCGATGCCACGATGGCCGGCCTGGGCCGGGGCGCGGGCAATTGCCCGATGGAACTGCTCATCGGTTTTCTGCGCAATCCAAAATACGAACTCCGTCCCATCCTCGACTGCGTGCAAAACCACATCGAGCCGATGCGCGCCAAGCTGTTGTGGGGTTACGACCTGCCCTATCTCTTGACGGGCCTGCGCAATCTGCATCCGCGCGCCGCCATCAAATTCAAGGAAGCCGAATTGAAAGGCGAGAAGGGCGACATCCTGAAATTCCACGACTCGGTCACGGACCAGGATTGAGGAAAAAGTTAATCAAAAAAACGGAAGACGCCTTCCCTCACCCCGGCCCTAGGACCGTATTCACCAACAGCGATAAAAAGATTCCGCAGTGCGTTGTCATGGTCGTCTTGAATTATGAAGAACCTGAAGTGGTTTCTAGTTGCCGTATGCATCCTGTTTTGTGTTTACGTGGGAATAATCGTTCCAGCGGAGGAACGTTCCGAGAAGCACCGGCGAGCCGAGCTGTCACCGATCGATTACATCATGACGGGCGTTGCACTTCACCTCGATAAAGGAGGACAACTGCCCACCAACTGGATGAGTCTTACAAATATGATGGATTGGCAGTGGCTGATGTACGCTTGCGAACACAACCATTTACCTCCCCCAATGGAAAGTTACGTTATGTTGGCACATCCAGCAATAAACCTGGATACCGGAGGATTATGTTTCCTCTTGTCGTCTAAACCAACCAGGTGGCCGGCACGTGGCGTGGGCCGGTGGGCTTTGATCGCCGGGCCAACAGAGTTCGCCGGTAAGCCGGGACCTGAATATAAAATATTGCGGACCTGGTTGCCCGAGGACTCTTTGTCTCCTGAAATTCGCTCCCAGCTTGTCCCCCGACCTTAAAGTTAACATTGGGTGGTCGGGTGCAGGTAGAGCTATTCACCCATCTGAGTTCGCCGAACCACCATTTGAAAACGCAAAGCCGTCGTCCGGTATTTCCTCCCCTAAGGGGAGAGGATAAAAGGTGAGGGCGGACGTAAGCGCAAATTACATTTTTTCAAACGTTTATGTGTTCTTGCGCTTCAGGTCTTTGCGTGAGGCCGAGTATCAATAAACGTACTCAGCCGTGTAGTCGCGGCCATCGGCGCCGGCGGTCACCTTGAAGCCGACTTCCTTGCTGATGTGCTGCATGGCGTGGTTGTCGGCCATGATTTCCGCGGAGAGGCGGGTGAGTTTCTCATCCCGCCCGATTTGCACGAGGCGTTTGAGCAGTTCGGCCCCCAGTCCTTTTTTCTGCCAGTGGTCGTTGACCAGCAGGGCGAACTCGCCCTCGTTCAAGCCGTGTTCCTTGCTCAACCGGCCCACGCCCAGGATTTCCCGCTGTTTGGTCTTGGCATCCTTGCGTTCGGCAACGAGCGCAATTTCGCGGTCGTAATCGTTGAAACAGATGCGCGTCAACCGTTCGTGTGCAATCCGCTGATCGAGTTTCAACTGGGTGAAATAACGATGATACACGCTTTCCTCGGACAGGGTCTCGTGGAACTTCACCAGCATGGGTTCGTCCTCGGGCTGGATGGGGCGGATGGTCACCGACGTGCCATCCTTCAGTTTCCAAGGTGAGGAGTATTGGGTCGGGCACGGACGGATGGCGAGCCGGGGCAACTGGTCTTCCGTCGTCTTCGGGTCGTGCAGGATGACCCGGGCGTCGAGCGCGACGAGATC
>CAZKTW010000467.1:0-2290 GCA_964555775.1 uncultured Bifidobacteriaceae bacterium
TAAAGAAAATGTGCTTGAATCGAATCCGGCGAAAGCCTGATCGCCTCGCGAAAGTGCCGTTCGGCTTCAGTGCGACGCCCCGAAGCAGAAAGATTTTGGCCCGCTTCAATATGTAGCGTCACATCGAAAGGATTCAGCTTTATGGCGGCATCAAAATTGGTTGCAGCCGCCTCACGCCAGCCGCGTGTTTCGCAAAAACGCGCCAAGGCCGTTAATTCCGGGGTACGTTCAATTCGATTTTGCAGGGCCTTCTGATAACAAGCTTCCGCCTCGGTTTTGCGTCCCGTTTCTTCAAACATCTGGCCCAGACCAAGCCAAGCCAGCCCAAACCGCGGTTTGACGGCCAAGGCATGCCGGTATTCGCGAATCGCTTCCTCATGCTGTCCCAGGTCGTTCAGTGACTGTGCGAGGTTTTGTAGAGACCACACATCTTCAGGGTTCAACTGAAAGGCCCGACGGAAAGCCGCGGCCGCCTCCTCATACTTTTTCTGTTTCGCCAGGATGACTCCCAGTTGCGACCAGTCAACTGCACTGTTGGGGAGCAGATTCACTGCGTGTTGTGCATTGGTCATCGCCCTGGCCAAATTACCGGATGATTGATCCAGCGCTGACATCTGTTCGCATAAAAAGGGATCGTCCGGCATGGCTGAGAGAGCTTCCTCACATGATTTTTGCGCCGCCTTGATGCCCATGGGTTGGGTTGCTGGCATTAATTTGTCCAGCGATGCTTCAAGGTTTTGTATTTGCTGATCATGATTGATTTGATGAGTGAAAGGGGGATTGCCCAAGCGGGAAAACATTTCAGACAAAGCCGCCTGCTTGTCCCAACCGGACCATGCCAATCGTCGCGCGCAATCGGCTTCAGATGGCCAGGGCTGGCTGGTGGCAACGAGCGCGGTGATTTTCCCAGGCAACAACATTTCCAGTTTCGGAGCCAGTGTTCGGGCCAAAAGATAATTGCCTTCGAATGTCAGGTGAACGTGTTCGTAGAATAAATCATCGCCCGGCAAGCCTTCCGGGCTATTTGCCGCAAAAGCAGTTTCCGCATCCGCCAAGACCACCCGCTGATCTCTAGAATTTGAAACGGTCTGCCGGATTAAATCATTCAAATGGCTGTCACAGCGAAAACGCAGGGTGTCCTGATCGCGGGCGGCCACAAACTGTTTCTTTGTATCGTCGGTTTTGCCCAGCGCCAGCGCACAACAACCTTGGCGAAACCGCAAGTCCGCAAACTGGTCATCAATTTGTGCCGCCCCGTGAAACCAGCCGGCCGCTTCCTCGGTCTTCCCCGCCGATTGCGCCGCAACGCCAGTTTGATAAAGCTCCTTCCATTTACTCTCCTCCATTGCGGTTAATCCTCGACGGTGCTCCGAGCCGAACGGTGCACAATCCTTCAAGTTCACCGCCACGGTACTCACCACGACTCCGGCACCGCTCTTTCGCCCCGTCCTGATAATGTCCGCGAGATTTCTCGAAAAGTGATCATAAACCGTCTCCATGCGCGGGTCATACATACGGACCTGCTGGTTTAGAAACATTTCCATGCCTCCCCATTCTTTTTGGTCCGGTGGCGGTTTTTGGATTTCCGAGTGAAGGGCATCGATAAGCTGGCCAATGCGTGTGGTTTTCAAGGCCAGGTTGGCGCGAATCAGAGAAAGCGGTGGAGACTGTTGCCCAAAGACCGTGCCGGCACCAAACGGTCCTACCACTTCATTGTTGCCCATGTAAATCACCCAAATATCGGCGCCCGCGCCGGCGCAATCACGGGCAATGGGGAGAATGACATTGGAATTAATGGCGACGATGGCAGCATTCACCACCTCGAAATGCGTGCCGGGGTGGCGCAATTCCAGCATGGCTTGTAACATTCGTGGCAGTCCGAAACGAGGTTGCGGATCTCCCAACGCGGCTGATTCTCCGAAGACGATGATGCGAACGGTGTTCGAACCCTTGATTTCGGGCAGGCAGAACGGTTCAGGGATTCGGGCCATGGCTGGCCCAAAAAAGCGCCAGCCAAACTGGTTGTTCTGGACCAGAACTGTTTTTGCATCATGTTGTAATGGCAGCAAGAATCCCGTGGGATAGCCAAAACCAATCAGCCACAATACCAGCTCAAGCATTCCCACAAAAGCCAGCGGAACACCTATCGCAAACAGAAACCGGAAGCACCACAATTTCCGCCGGCTCAAGCTCGCTGAACCAGGAGCCGTTCCTTTTTTAGGCAAATGTTTCCGACCAGCAACGGGCTTCGGCTTCCCGGGGATTTTCATGCTTGAGAGATAATTTAGAT
>CAZKTW010000468.1:0-2284 GCA_964555775.1 uncultured Bifidobacteriaceae bacterium
GGACTTTTTCCGTATCGGCACCGCTGAGCACCTCGACGACGTGCTGAAGGCCGACGCCAAACCCGCTTTTCTCGCGGATGCGATAGACGCACGAGAGAAATTTCTGCGCCGCCAGTGTGCCGTCCCACGTTTGCCGCGGCGCGAGGCAGTTGTCGCAGCCGCCGCAATTAGGAGCGCCAGTCTCCCACCCGGCATGATGTGACGAGCCATCGGACCGCTCCGGATCGGGGACCGGCGCTCCATACTTTTCCCCAAAATATCCCAGCAAAAATTCCCGCCGGCAGGTTGCCACCTCGGCATAATGGATCATCTGCTCCAATTGGGCGCGGGCGATTTCGCGTTCCTTCGCATCGGGTTTCTCGTCAATAAACCGCATCTGCTTCACACGGTCCCCAGGGCTGAACAACAGCAGACATTCACCCGGCAGGCCATCCCGGCCAGCGCGTCCGGTTTCCTGGTAATAACCCTCGATGTTCTTCGGCAGATCATAATGAATCACGAAGCGCACGTTCGGCTTGTTGATGCCCATGCCGAACGCGATGGTGGCGCACACCACGCGCGCTTCGTCACGGAGAAATGCCTCTTGATTGCCCGAACGTTCGCCGCCCGCCAGGCCGGCATGATAGGGTGACGCCTTCACCCCATCGGCAGTGAGTTTGGCCGCCAGGCTCTCCGCCGTCTTGCGCGCCTGGACATAAATAATCCCGCTTTCGCCCGGATGCGCGCGGACATAATCCAGGATTTGGTCGTAAGCGCCGGATTTCGCGGCGACCCGGTAGGTCAGGTTCGGGCGATTGAAACTGGCAACGTAGCAGGCGGGCGAGCGCAGGTGGAGTTGTTTGACGATGTCCTCCCGCACGCGTTCCGTGGCCGTGGCGGTGAGCGCCATCATCGGCACGTCGGGGAAAAATTTGCGCAGCGTGGAGATCTGCCGGTACTCCGGCCGGAAGTCATGACCCCACTCGCTGATGCAATGGGCTTCGTCAATGGCAAACCGGTTCACGTTCCATTTCTTCAAATCCTCAAGAAAGCCGGACAACATCAGCCGTTCCGGCGCGACATAGAGCAGCCGGAATTCGCCGCCATGCAAACCCCGCAAGCGCGGTCGCGACCCGCCGGCGCCGAGCGAGGAATTCAGGAACGTGGCCGGCACCCCGGCCGCCTGCAAAGCGTCCACCTGGTCTTTCATCAACGCGATGAGCGGCGAGACCACCACCGTGAGTCCGGGTTGCACCAGCGCGGGGAGTTGAAAGCACAGCGACTTGCCGCCACCCGTGGGCAACACGGCGAACACATCCTGGCCCGCGAGCGAATCCCGGATGATTTCCTCCTGCAAAGGCCGGAACGAGGCAAAGCCGAAATATTGTTTCAGCGGCGCGAAAAGATCGTCGCGGCGGAGATTCATGGGCGAAGAATAAAATGAGTTGCGTCCGCTGGCGAGCGACAAAATTTTAACCCGCGGATGCTTGGGATAATTCTAATTTTTCAGGGCTTTTTCCCGGCGGGAATGGGCCCAAAAACGATGTTTTGAACATTTTGCCACAGCCACAACATATTTGGTCGCCTGCCAAACAACGGCCCAACTAATGGTGTTTTTGGGGCAAAAAATCCTCAATTAAACGTTGTGGAAAACGGCTGTTTTTTCTATAATTTTTAGAGAATTGCCGGCACCAAAAAACAACGCCGGCACCGGCTTTATTTATGTCGAATAATCCAGATACCACCGAGGTCAAAAGTGGTGCGATAACCGCGAATTACGACGCGGCACAGCTCGGAAAACTTGAAGGCCTGGAGGCCGTGCGCAAGAAGCCGGGCATGTACATTGGTGGCACGGATGAACGCGCATTGCATCATTGCGTGTCCGAGGTGCTGGATAATTCCGTGGACGAACATCTCGCCGGACATTGCGACAAAATCGAGGTAAACATCCACGTGGACGGTTCAATTTCCATCCGCGACAACGGCCGCGGCATCCCGGTGGACATCCATCCCCAATATAAAATCCCCGGCGTCGAGATGGTGCTCACCACGCTCCACTCCGGCGGCAAATACGGCCAGGGTGGCTACAAGTTTTCCGGCGGCACCCACGGGGTCGGCGCCAAATGCGTCAACGCCGTCAGCGAATGGTTCGAGGTGGAGGTCTCGCGCGATGGCAACTTGTATCACATGGAGTTCGAGCGCGGTAAAACGACGACGAAGCTCGAGGTGATCGGCAAGGCCAAGGGCACCGGCACGCTCATCACGTTCCTGCCCGACACGGAAATCTTCCGCGAAACCATCGAGT
>CAZKTW010000469.1:0-2276 GCA_964555775.1 uncultured Bifidobacteriaceae bacterium
ATTTAAGCGGCTGGCTGGAATACACCGCCGAAGGCTTGCAACTCACCTTGGAGCGTGTCTGGACGCGGGTGCAAAAATTGTCCGCCGGTTCGACCCGGACAAAGCTGGTATTGCGCCCAAAGCAGGAGCAGTTATTGCAGCTATTGCGCGACCACAAAAGCATGACGCCACAGGAAATTTGGGACGCCCTGGGCGTGACCAAGCAAGGTGCAATCAAGTTGATGCAGCCGTTGCTGGATGCCGGGCTGGTGCGGCGTGTTGGCACTAGAAAATCAGGGCGTTACATTCTGGCATGAGCCAAAAAATCTTCAGTGAAAGTTTCAGTGAAACCTTCAGTAAGAGGGTAGTTAATGAGTTCGTTCGGAAAGGTCAAGAGTAGTGCAAAAGTGCTTGCATTCATTGGCGAAAATGCGTATATTTTCTTCGTAAAAACGGACGTGAACCGCCCGATTCCGACCCTCGCCTCCAAACCGAACCGTGTGTGCGGCAACGGTTTAAGAGGCAGGGAGTCCGCAGCGGACACCAAAACGGACACCATTTTTCCAACTCCGTTAGAAACTAGCGCAACCGGTGCTTACTCGCCCGATACTCGCTAACTCTGCGGAATCCGGTTCAGTTATTACAATGGCACGCGCCGTTACAGCAATCCGGCGGGCATGGCGGGTGGGTGGATTCACAACTATTCTGTGACTGCCAACACCATTGCCTCCCCACAAACTGGTTTGGGCGGGACAACGCCCGCACAAGCCGCCCCGATGATTGTGGCGACTTGCGCAGCGATGGGCATTTACAACGACGCCCAACCTGACCCCAAAAACTGGATGGTCACGACTTTGATTTCCAAGTGGGGCGTTGACCAGCTTACCAAGAACGGCGCATCCATCAGCTTGGGCAAAGACACGGTGCAATTTGTGAAACAGCCCAATGGCGTTTTTACTCCTCCCGCCAATAGCACCATGACGCTGACGCAAAGTGGCTCCGCTTACAGCCTGCAACAACGTCATGGCAACACGTTCAATTTCGATTCAATCGGGCGGTTGAGCACCATTGTGGATCCTTACAACAACAGTTTGTCTGTGGCTTATCTGTCCACCACCAGCAACCTGCCGCAGACCGTCACCGACTGGAAAGGACGTTCCTTGACGTTCAATTACACCAGCGGCCAACTGACTTCTGTTGCTGATAGCAGCACGCCGAACCGCACCGTCCATTACGGTTACAGCACGGCTTACAACGCCCAGGGTGATCTGACTTCCTTCACCGACCCGGAAAGCAAAACCAGCAACTACACTTATGACACCAACCACGACGTGGTTGCGACCGTGGATGCCAATAGCCAGTTGGTGGTCAGCAATCTGTACAACAGTCAAGGACGCATCACCACTCAATATACGCAGGGCAGTGCCGCCAAAATCTGGCGCATTTTCTGGTCGGGCTGGCAAACGGTCGAACAAGACCCTGCCGGCAGCCAGCGCGTGTTTTCCCATGATGACCAAGGGCGTCTGGTCAGTTTGCAAGATCAGCTCGGCGGCCTGACGCAGACATTTTATGACGGTCAAAATCACATAATCCAGACCATCTCGCCATTAAATGAAACCAATCAGTTTATTTACGACGGAAACAACAATCTCACCAACTCGATTGATCCGCTCGGATTCCCCGAAGCTGGCGGGCCGGAGATGGGCAACTTGGTCTTCCAGACGGAGCATGCCCTGCCGCACTTTGTCGGCACCGGGATAGACCAAGCCGCTGTAGAAAGCCAAATCACGAGTGAACTTGGCAGTCAGATATTCAGCGGTCTATTTCCGGGAACCACTGTCAGCCGCACGGTTGATAAAGGCGATAACGGATGCATGGCCGGCACTGACTCCAGCGTCTCCACCCGGACCTGGCAAAACGCCCTCGATGCGATTGTCGAAACCAAGAGCGGCTCCACCCAGGATCGCTGGCGCCGGGCCGCAAACCTAAACCGTTTTATCATGAAAGTGACTCGTCAAGTAGGGTGGCGGAACCCACGTGCTGAAAAAATAAAAATGGATGAGCAAATTGAAATTGAACGTCGCTTATTGCCGCTGAATATCGCCACTCCTTTGGCCAGTCGAAATTCGCCGTCCGTCACGCCGCCCATGACGGCGTCGTTGACGATTTGCCAGCCGGCGGCATGGCTGGCGATGCTGAAATCGAAGACAATTTTGCCAACCGAAGAATGAAGGTTCATGCGCTTTGGGTGATGACAGCGTTCGGCATCAGCAAGCCTGTTCGCCAATTCGCCGAAT
>CAZKTW010000470.1:0-2264 GCA_964555775.1 uncultured Bifidobacteriaceae bacterium
CGATGTTCGCGACCAGATCATCCACCTTGCGAACCTTGTCCATGATTTCCTCGAAACTTTTGGAAACCTGCTGGCTGATCTGGACGCCGCGGTTGCTCTTGGTGATGGAATCTTCGATCTTCTCGGCGGTTTCGCGCGCGGCCTTGGCGCTGCGTTGCGCCAGGCTGCGGACTTCATCGGCGACGACGGCAAAGCCCATGCCCGCCTCGCCGGCACGGGCAGCCTCGACGGCGGCGTTGAGGGCGAGGATGTTGGTTTGGAAGGCAATCTCGTCAATGGACTTGATGATCTTGGCGATGTTGTTGCTCGCTTCCTTGATGGCGTCCATCGCCTGGCTCATGTGTTGAATCTCGGTGGTGCCTGACTCGGCGGCTTGCCGGGCGTGGTTGGCCAGTTCCTTGGCTTCGCGGGCATTTTCGGCGTTGCGCTTGGTCATCGCGGAAAGTTCCTCCAGCGAGGCGCTGGTTTCTTCCAATGAGGCGGCCTGCTGGCTGGCACCATCGGCCAGTGTCTGGCTGGCACTGCTGATCTGGCTGGAGGAAGCACGGACCCGATCCGAGGCGCCGGTGAGGTGTTCCAGCACCACGGCCAGCGGCGCGGCAATTTGGTATCGCACAACCAGGACAGCGAGGACGACAAAAAATGCGGCGATGATAACGGTGGTTACCGACCCGCTGGTAATTTGTGAGTTCTTGATTTTGACCAGGGAGGCGGCGGAAGTTTGTTTGTTCTGAGCGAGGGAATCCGTCGAAAAACGGCATAGCAGCGTGCCGCCGGATTTGCCTTCCTTCCAGGTGGTGTGGCAACGCATGCAGTCCGGGGTGACGGCCAGAGGTTCATAGATTTCAAAGGCATTCTCGGTGAGACGTTGGAAGCGTTCGGGTTTGGACTGCAAAGTGGAGCGCACCTCCGGCGCCATGGATTTGTTCACAAAACTGGAATCGGAAGAATGGGTCACGACCCCTTCAGGGTTGTACAGGGAGAATTCCAGCAGTCCCTTCACGCTGCGTTGCGATTCCAAAATCTTGATGAACTTCTCCATCTCGCCGCGCTCCAGCGAGCCTTTGACGGCGTTTTGCGTTGTCAGAAAGACGTTCTCGGCATTCTTCCACTCGCTTTTTTCAATGAGCAGGGTGTTTTCATCCGCCAATCGTTGCAACAGCCTGGCGTTGCGATAAAGTTGGAGGACCAGGGAAAGGCCGAACATCACAACAATACCACCGACCAGCCAGAGAATGGGCTTGAAATGAAGTTTCATGATGTCTTAGGCAGGTTTTGCCGCGGCCCGTCTTTTGGTGATGAAGGGCATGTCCGCCTTGGCCGCAAATTGTTCGCCGCCGCAGCCGATGCAGGGTGCGCCGGCACGGATGCAGGAATTGACGCCGCTGTTCCAATTACGCAGTGCGCAGTCGGTGTGGGTGATCGGTCCGAGGCAACCGAGCTTGAAGAGGCAGCCCTCTTCGCCGAACGTTTTGGCGAATTTTTCCCGTTCGTAGTCCGCAAATCGCGCGCATTGGTCATGCATGAGGCGCGAGAAAAAAGCTTTGGGGCGTCCCAATGCGTCCAGCGGCGGGATGCCGAGCTTGAGCACGTGGGTCAATGTGCCCAACAACCAGTCCGGATGACACGGACAACCAGGGATCAAAATGGTGGGGGTGCCGACGCCGTGGTCTTTCAGATATTGCGCCGCACTCACCGCGCCAGTGGGATTGTTCTCCGCCCCGGGCACGCCGCCAAACGTTGCGCAGGCACCGACCGCCAGCACCGCCTTGGCCGCTTTGGCTGCGCGGATGAGTTGCGTGCCAAACGGTTCATTTCCGAACATGCACGCCTTGGGCATCCCGGCCGGCACTGAGCCTTCAACAACCAGGATGTAGCCGCCAGCCGCGATGGTTTTGTTCACCGTGTCCACCGCCTGATGGCCCGTCGTGGCGGACAATGTCTGGTGAAACGTGAGACTGATGTAACGCGTAAGCAATTGGACGGGACTGATGGCTTCGGCATCCAACAGGGAAATCGAGCAGCCGGAGCAGCTTTGTCCCTGGAGCCAAAGCACGGATGCCTGACCGGAAGCCAATTCTTCGGCAGCGGCGGCCAAACGGGGAATCGCGCTTGCGCTCAAGCCCATGACGGCACACAACTTGGTGCTGAGTTCGAGAAAGGAGCGGCGGCTTAGTGAGTTCATGCTTGTCCTCGGTTCTAATGCACGGCACAGGCCAGACAGGGATCGAACGAACGGACGACCCGCGCGGCTTCAATCGGAT
>CAZKTW010000471.1:0-2253 GCA_964555775.1 uncultured Bifidobacteriaceae bacterium
CCAGCATCCGCGCGAACGCGATTTTTTCCGAGGTCGCCTCGGCGTGAAAATCCACAAAGATGATTTTGGTCTGCTGGCGCAGGAGTCCGACCACCGCGCGCGCGGCGTGAAAGGGATTCTCAAGGTCGGGCATGAACGTTCGGCCTTGCGCATTCATCACCGCAATCGAGATTGGACTTTGGGCTTTGGACTTTAGACTCTGGACTTCAAAGATGGCGCTGCCCTGGCCGGGGGTGCCGGCGGGATAATTCAGCGGGCGCAGAAAACGTTTTTCGTTCGCCAACAGTTCCATGACTTCCTTCTGGTCCCACAAATGGTCGCCGGTGGTGATGACGTCCACGCCGGCGGAGAAGATTTCCCCGGCAATCCGGGGCGTGATGCCGGAACCCCCGGCGGAGTTTTCGCCGTTGGCGATGACGAAGTCGAGCTGATGTTCCTGGCGCAATCGGGGGAGCAGTTCGGCGACCGCGCGCCGGCCAGGTTGTCCCACGATGTCGCCGATGAAAAGCAGTTTCACGACGCAATTTTAACCGCGGAATATGAGAAATACACGCATGAAAAGCCGTTGGTAACCGGATATTTTCCTGTCTTTTGTCTGCGCGACGAACTCCGTGTTGCCATAGCGCACACTCCATGTCTGCCTTCGTAAACTTGCGGTCCCTTCCCATTGTCATGCAGGATCTTCCCTTCGGGTGCGGGAATGAAAATCACCCGAAAAGTGAGCTCCAACCGAATGGGTCCAGGCAGAGGATGTCCCTGTTGACCACCATTATCTCCTTAAGTTCTGTCGGTACCATCCGATAAAAATCATCAGCAGGTGTTGGTAGAGGTGTTTTGGGGATCGGCAGGGCGCACTTAACAACACAACAGATAGCTTGCATGACTGCGGAACACTCAATTTCTGACGGCGTTGGCGTGGAAAAGCGGCGAAATAATTCCGCTGCTTTTCAGTGGCAGGTCACTCCCGTCCCTCTGTCCGCCGCCGGATCCACTTCACATCTCCATTTCCCATGAGCAAGACCATTGAACTGAATCCGGTCACGCGTATCGAAGGCCATCTGGCGATCAAGGTGGAAGTGGAAGCTGGCAAGGTGGTGAATGCGTTTGTCTCCGGTGAAATGTTCCGCGGTTTTGAAAAAATCCTGCGGGGACGCGATCCGCTGGATGCCCAACACATCACGCAACGTATCTGCGGGGTCTGCCCGGTGGAACACGGCATGGCGTCGGTGCTGGCGCAGGAAATGGCCTACCACCTGACCCCGCCTCTCAACGGGATCCTGGCGCGCAATCTGATTCAGGCGGCCAACTTCATGATGTCCCACATCACCCATTTCTATCTGCTATCCGGCCCGGATTTTGTGGATGTGGCCATGATCGCGAATTATCAAGGCAGCGATCCTGCCCTCCTGGCATTGCAGAACTGGGTGAAGGCGCAACTTTCCTCGCGTACGATTGTTCCGGGTGGGCCGTTTCTGCCTCGTTACGCCGCCCAATATCTGCAGGATGCCGGCACCAATTTCACCGTGTTGCGGCACTATCTCGAGGCCTTGGAAATGCGGGCGCTGGCCCATCGCATGGGCGCGGTTTTTGCCGGCAAGCTGCCGCACGCCGCCACGCTGGTGCCCGGCGGTATCACGGAAAAAGTCACCGCCTTGAAGATCAGCGAATACCGTTCCGCGCTCGACATCTTGCGCCGCTTCATTGATCAGGCGTATTTGCCGGACGTCGCGGCGGTCGCCCAGGCGTTTCCCGAATATTTCATGGTGGGCAAGGGCTGCGGCAATTTCATGGCCTATGGTGCGTTTCCGCTTGCGGGCGGCAGCGAGACCAAACTCATCCCCTCCGGAGTTTTGATGGATGGTAAGCTGCAACCGGTCAATGTCGAGGCCATCACCGAAGACGTGGGCAACTCGCTGTATTCCTCCACCTCGGGACGCCGGCCTTATGAAGGGGAAACCATAGCGGACCCGGACAAGGCCGGCGCGTATTCATGGCTTAAAGCACCGCGTTACAATGGCAAGGTCATGGAAGTGGGTCCGCTGGCGCGGGTGTTGGTCAGCTACCAGGGCGGCCAGAATGCCACGCTCAAAAGCGCCGTGGACGCGCTGCTCTTGAATCTTGGACGCCAACCCGGCGACTTGAACTCCGTCCTGGGCCGCCACGCCGCGCGTGCCCTGGAGTGTAAACTCATTGCCGACCAGTGCGCGCAATGGCTGGATCAATTGACGCCGGATGATCCGGCATTCACCGATT
>CAZKTW010000472.1:0-2251 GCA_964555775.1 uncultured Bifidobacteriaceae bacterium
GGTACTTGAGCATCTCCTGCTCGGTCTTCATCGCCAGCTGGCCGACGCTGGTGATATTCGCGTTGTTCAGGCAGTTCGCCGCGCGGACGCTCAACTCGATTTCGTTGACGCTCATGTTGAGGAGCTTTTTCATCTTGGACTTCTCCTCGTCCTGCTTGTCGGCGGCTTCCTCAAATTCCACCGCGTTCTTGTCGTAGCCGACGAACACGTCGAGGTGATGCTGCAAAATGGCCGAAGCCTGCGTGAGGGCATCATCGGGCGACAGGCGCCCGTCCGTCCAAACCTCCAAAATCAGGCGGTCATAATCCGTCCGGTTGCCGACGCGGGCGGCCTCAATGGCATAGCGCACGCGCGTCACCGGGGAAAACAGCGAGTCGATCGCCACCACGCCGATGGCCTGGCCGGGCTTTTTATTTTCGTCGCTGGGACAGAAACCGCGGCCAACCTTGACCTCCAGCTCCATTTCAAACTTCTTCTTCTTGTCGAGCGTGCAGATGATCTGGCCGGGATTGACCAGCTCGATGTTTTGATTGACCTGGATGTCAGCCGCCGTCACTTCGCCTTCCTTGTTCACCGAAAGCAGCAGTGTCTGCGTATCGCGCGAATGGGCCTTGAACTTGACCTTCTTCAGATTCAAGACGATGTCGGTCACGTCCTCCACCACGCCGTCAATCGTGGCAAACTCGTGCATGGCCCCGTCCACCTTCAGCGAGGTGATGGCCGCGCCTTCGAGCGACGACAACAGGACGCGCCGCAGCGAGTTGCCAACGGTATGGCCATAACCGGTTTCAAACGGGTCGGCGATGAATTTGGCGTAGGTTGGGGTGGCGCTGGCTTCATCCTTCTGCAAGCGCTTGGGCATTTCAAAACGTCCTAGACGTACGGGCATGGTTTCCTTTCAACAATTTCAATCTGACCCCGGAGCGGTTATTCCCCGCCGCCACCGGAGTCCATATAATTGTTAGTTTATGGGTTTTGTTTAACGGGAATAAAATTCGACCACCGCCTGCTCATTGGCAATCGGCTGGATCTCGTCGCGCGTCGGAATGCGCATGACGGTGCCTTTGAACTCTTCCTTGTTCATCGACAACCAGTCCGGCACCGCGCGGCTCGTGGCCACTTCCATATTTTTCGTGGCCAGCTGGCGCGAGACGTTGGAATTCTTCACCACGATGGCGTCGTTGACCTTCAGGCTGTACGAAGGCACGTTCACCTTGCGAGCGTTGACGGTGATATGGCCGTGCGAAACCATCTGGCGCGCGGCGGCGCGGGTGTTCGCAAAACCGAGGTGAAAAACAACGTTGTCGAGGCGCGTCTCCAAAATCTGCAGCATCGTTTCACCCGTGACACCACGGCGTTTCAACGCCTTCTCGTAAACGCCGCGAAACTGGCGTTCGAGCAAACCATAATAGTAACGGAGCTTTTGTTTCTCGATCAGGCCAAGACCGTAATCGGTGTGCTTGCGCCGGGATTTGGGACCGTGAACGCCGGGACCGTAGTTACGGCGCTCCAGATATTTTGACGGACCGAAAATCGGCAGTCCGAACCGGCGGCTGATGCGAACGCGGGGACCTGTATAACGAGCCATGGTTTAGTTGATGGTTGAAAGTTGAAAGTTGAACCTAGACGCGGCGTTTCTTGCGGGGACGGCAGCCGTTGTGCGGCACGGGAGTGACGTCCTTGATGGCGCTGATTTCAAGTCCGATGGCCTGCAGGGCACGAATTGCGGATTCGCGGCCGGACCCGGGGCCTTTAACTCGCACTTCGACTTCCTTCATGCCGTGAGCCATGGCCTGGCGGGCGGCGTCCTGCGCGACCTGCTGCGCGGCGTAGGCGGTGCTTTTGCGCGAACCTTTGAATCCAACCCGGCCGGCCGTGGACCAGCCAATCAGGTTCCCGTGCGCATCCGTGATGCTGACCTGGGTGTTGTTGAACGTGGCCAGAATATTGGCAATGCCGGAAGTGATGTTCTTGGCGTGCTTGGCCTTGACGATCTTTTTGGCCGCAGCGTCCTCGCCCAACAGTTCGGCTGCCGTTGGCGCCGCGGGAATGACCGCTGCGTCCGCCGGCTTGCCGGCTTCGGCCGCGGCAGGAGCACCCGGCGCAGGAGTTCCAGCCGCGGGGGCTGCCGCGTCGGGCGCGGCTTTCTTCGCAGGTTTTTCCTCGGCCGGTTTGGCCGCGGCTTCGGCACCTTCAGGCTTGGCTTCCTTTTTCTTGGGAGCCGGTTTCTTTTTTTCTTCAGACATACAAA
>CAZKTW010000473.1:0-2246 GCA_964555775.1 uncultured Bifidobacteriaceae bacterium
ACAACGAACTGATGCGCCGCGCGCTCGAATACGCCAAAATGTTCGACCTGCCGGTGATGGACCATTGCCAGGATTACTCGCTCGTGACCGACGGCATGATGCACGAGGGTTATTGGAACACCGTGCTCGGCCTGCGCGGCTGGCCGGCGGCCGGCGAGGAGATGATTGTGGCGCGCAACATCCTGCTCGCCGAGCTCACCGGGACACGCGTCCACTGCCAGCATCTGAGCGCCGCTGGCAGCGTGCAACTCATCCGCGACGCCCGGAAACGCGGCGTGCCGGTCTCCGGCGAAGCCTGTCCGCATCATTTCACGCTCACCGACGCCGCCGTGGCCGGCAGCGAAAAATTCTGGGCGCAAGACGGAAAAAACATTTTCTCAACCTTCAACTCTCAACTCTCAACTCTCAGCCTGCCTGCCTGGCCGGCGTATGACACCCATTTCAAGATGAACCCGCCATTGCGCTCGGCCCGCGACCGGGAGGCAATCCTCGAAGGATTGGCCGACGGCACGATTGAAATCCTGTGCAGCGACCATGCGCCGCACTGCGATTACGAGAAGGAAGTGGAATTTGACTACGCTCCCTTCGGCATCACCGGGCTGGAAACCGAACTGGCGCTCTCGTTGATGCAGCTTTACCACGCCAAGCGACTCGGGCTGTCCGAACTCATCGCCAAATACACCGTCAACCCGGCCCGGCTGTTGAAATTGAACAAAGGCACCCTGACCGCCGGCGCAGACGCGGATGTGACGGTGTTTGATCCGGATCGCGAATGGATTTTTGAACGGGCCACGACCGCCAGCAAATCATCGAACAGTCCGTTTTTCGGTTGGAGGCTCAAAGGCCGGGCCGTAGCCACGATCGTCGGCGGAAAAAAAGTCTGGACGGAGCAGGCCGAAGCGGTCCTCGCATGAAAAATTTCGCTTCACGCTTGACCCGCTGTGTCACTTGCCTAGCATCGCGCCCAGTGATTCATCAGCAATGAAAGCCATTCTCGCACTCGAAGATGGTTCCGTGTTTCACGGGCAAGGTTTCGGCGCACGCGCGTCCGCGGGCGGCGAGGTCTGCTTCAACACGTCCATGACCGGGTACCAGGAAATCCTCACCGACCCGTCCTACAAGGGCCAGATCGTCACGATGACCTATCCGCTCATCGGCAATTACGGCGTCAACGAGGTGGACGTGGAATCGTGGCGGCCGCACGCCGCCGGGTTCGTCATCCGCGAACTCTCGCCGGTGGTCAGCAACTGGCGCGCGGATTTTTCGCTCGGGGACTACCTGCAGAAAAACGGGATCCCCGGCATCCAGGGCATCGACACCCGCGCCCTGACCAAAAAACTCCGCGTGCGCGGCGCGATGAACGGTTTCATTTCCACGGAGGACATTTCCGACAAGGAAGCCGTCAAGCGCGCGAAGGAATTTGTCTTCGTGGGCGTGGATTACGTCAAGGAAGTCACCCACAAGACAGCGTTCCGATGGGACGAAAAGGACGAGCAGAGCGCGAGTTTCAAGCTGGCCATCGGCAACGAAGCGGCCAATGCGCGTCAGTTGCGCCAGCCGTTGCCGCCCGCGGACATTCCCATTGTTGCCTTCGATTACGGCATGAAATACAACATCTTGCGGCGGCTGCGGCAGCATGGCTTTGCCGTGCAGGTGTTGCCGGCCACGGCCACCGCCGCCGAGGCGCTCAAACACAAGCCGGCGGGCATTTTCCTGTCCAATGGCCCCGGCGACCCGGCGGCGCTCAATTACATCGTGCGCGAAGTAAAGACGCTGATGGACAGTGGTGTGCCGGTTTTTGGGATTTGCCTGGGCCATCAAATTGTCGGCCAGGCCCTGGGCGGAAAAACCTTCAAGCTCAAGTTCGGCCATCGCGGCGCCAACCAGCCGGTGAAGGACCTGGAATCCGGCAGGGTCGAAATCACCTCGCAGAACCATGGTTTTGCCGTGGACGCGAAATCATTGCCGGCCGACGTCGCGGTCAACCGGATTAATTTAAACGATCAGACCGTGGAAGGTTTGCGGCACAAGACCAAGCCGGTTTTTTGCGTGCAGTATCATCCCGAGGCGTCGCCCGGGCCACATGATTCGACGCCGTTGTTCGCCGAATTCCGTGACCTGATTGAACGGCGGGGCTGAAAAAGAGTTTAGTCCATCAGATTTCCGTTTGACTTGAAACGCGCCGTGACCATAATCGGCTTATCGTAAGTCCATGGCCAAACTTGTTATTCTGACCCAAGGCCTGA
>CAZKTW010000474.1:0-2196 GCA_964555775.1 uncultured Bifidobacteriaceae bacterium
GCGATTCCACCTGGCGCATCGTATCCAGCAAAACACCCACCGTGATCAAAATGCTGGTGCCGCCGAAAAATTGCGCCACGTCGTAGGGAATTTGCATCTCATTATACATGATGATGGGGATGGTCGCGATGACCACCAGGAAAATCGCGCCGGCCAGTGTGATGCGGCTCATGGCCCGGTGCAGATATTCGCTCGTCCCCTGCCCCGGACGCACGCCCGGAATGTAGCCACCATTCTTTTTCAGATCGTCGGCAATCTGCAGCTCGTTGAATTGCGTCGCCACCCAGAAATAGGCAAAGAATAAAATCATCAGCGAATACATCGCCAGGTAAAGGAATGACCCCGAATTGAGGTGCAGCGCCAGCCACATAAAAGCGTCATGCAGGAAAGGCTGCGAAATGGCATTCGCTGCCATTTCAAACATTTTCTGCGGAAACATGAGGATGGATTGCGCAAAAATAATCGGCATGACCCCGGAGAAGTTCACGCGCAACGGCATGAACGACGTGCCGCCGGAATACATTTTGCGGCCAACGGCGCGTTGCGCATACTGCACCGGCACCTTCCGTTGCGCCTGCGTAATGGCGATGACCCCGCCAATGACCGTCACCAGCAGGATCAGCAACATCACGCCGGTGCCCGCCAGATGATAATTGGATTGCAGGCCGCCGGGGGGCCGAAACAACTCGTACGTCTCTTTCATGGCCCGCGGCAACCGGGCCACAATGCCAATGGTGATGACCAGCGAAACGCCGTTGCCGATGCCGCGCTCGGTGATCTGCTCACCCAGCCACATCAACAACATGGTGCCGGTCGTCATGATGAGCGTGGCCTGGATGCGATACCACCAGATCTGGCTGTCAGGATAGAGCACCAGCCGGCCAATGCCCTGGCCGAAAATCTTTTCGGGATGTTCATAGCCCATGGCGAAAAACAACCCCTGGCCGAGACACAACAACACCGTCAAATAGCGGCCGTACTGGATGATCTTCGAGCGCCCGTTTTCCTCGCGCGCCAGCTTGCTCAGTTTCGGCCAGACCGCCGTGAGCAGTTGAATGATGATGGTCGCGCTGATGTAGGGCATGATGCCCAACGACCCAACAGCGCAATGTTCCAGGGCGCCACCCGCGAAGGTGTTGTACATGCCCAGCACGCCGCCGCCGCCCTGCGCATTATGGGCGAAGAAATTGGTCAGCGATTCGCCGTTCAATCCCGGGATGCGGACCCAGGCCGTCAACCGGCAGACGGCCAGCAAACCCAGGGTGAACAAAATCCGGGACTTCAGCTCCGGAATTTTGAAGCAGTTGGCGAAGGTGTTGATGATGGAGCGGAACATGCGTCAGACGCGCCTTCAGGCCTTGGCCGCTGCCGGCTTGGCCGGTGCGGCGGGCTTGGCGCCAACGACCTGGCATGCGCCGCCTTTGGCTTCAATTTTGGTGCGGGCCGCTGCGCTGAACGCATGGGCGCTGACCGTCAGTTTTTTGGTCAACTCGCCGTCACCGAGAATTTTGACACCACTGGACCGGCCATTGGCAAGCCCGGCCGCGCGTAACGCGGTTTCATCCACGCTGGCCCCGTTTTCAAACTTCTCCAAAGCCCCGACGTTCACGCCCAGGTAACGGGTCGTGAACCGCGTGTTGTTGAATCCACGCTTGGGAATGCGGCGGATGAGCGGCATCTGGCCGCCTTCAAAGCCGATGCGGATCGAACTGCCGGAACGCGCGGTCTGGCCCTTGCCGCCGCGGCCGCTGGTTTTGCCGTGGCCGCTGGATTCACCCTGGCCAAGGCGCTTGGTGCGATGTTTCGCACCCGGACGAGGTTTTAAATTGTGCAGTCGCATAAAAAATCAAAATCAAGCCGTCGCGGGAGCCACGCCCGGCGCCTTGGGGGCTTCCACCTTTCTAATCTGCAAACCGCGGGCCTTGTAAATGTCCTCCCGCAGCCGCAGGCTCAACAGCGCCTTGAGCGTCGCCTTGACGACGTTGGCCGCGTTCTTCGAGCCTAGCGATTTGCTCAAGACGTCCTTCAACCCGGCGGCTTCCAAAACCGCACGCACCGTCCGGCCGGCAATGATCCCGGTTCCCGGGGAGGCAGGACGCAGCAGAACCTTGGCCCCGCCATAGGCGGAAAAAACCTCGTGTGGAATCGTCACGCCCTTGAGCGACACGGAAACCATCTGGTTGCGGGCCAGTTCGC
>CAZKTW010000475.1:0-2185 GCA_964555775.1 uncultured Bifidobacteriaceae bacterium
ATGCCGCTGCCCTTGACGATCAGCCGCGGCTTGAGCTGCCGGGGTTGCAGGAACAAACGGTGAAAGGCCGGATTGCCGAGAAACTCCGCCTCGGCCGGACGTTCCGCCCACACAGCCGCGAGCGTGCCAAGAAAATTTTCGTTGGCGTCGCCGATCCACAGCCCGGGCTCGGGCGTGAACCAGTCGAGTTTGCGCAACCAAAGAATCGCCGGTTCCAGGCGCGGGTCGTCAAGAATCTCAGGTTTGTCCGCCGGCCGTTTCTTTGCCTCGTTCGCCACCCATTCGTGGCCATTCCAAAACCAGACGCTCTGGTCGCGGACGCTTTTGGCCAGCAACCGCAACCGCACCGTGTCCTCCAGCAGCTCAAAAACGAACTGCGGTTTGGCCGGATGCGCGAGGCAAAGCTGCTCCCAGTTCACCCCGTGATTCGATTGGGTCTTGCGCAGGTGCAACAGCAGACGATGACTGAGTTTGCGCACCGGGACGGACGGCCGGCTGGCCAGATATTTAAGCACCGGCGGCGGCGGCGCGTTGCGCAGCAGATAAAACGTGCCGTCGATCAATGCCAGCGGCGGCTGGCGGTTGAAAAACTTCACGCCGGCCACGGAATGATTCCCGCCGCCCGGCAATTCAATGCGGTGGGTGAACGAAAGTTCCTTGTCGCCGTTTTCAAGGTGCGGCGTGAGCGCAGCCACCTGGCCGTAAAAATGGAGCGGCCGGCCGTCATATTCGAGGCGCGGGACATGCCCCCAGCGGGCGAGCCATTGGAGCAGTTCGGCGTCGGATAAAATCAACGTGTCGGCGTCCCGCAGCGCGGGATTGCGGTTCGTGTCGGCAAGCCACTGGATGAATTCCCAATCGGCGGGCGAAAACAATTCCTGTTCGTGCGTGGCCCGCACAACGAGGTCAATCAAATCCCGCAACGGACGCGCCTTTTCACCGGTGCGCGGACGCAGCAGCAGGAATTGCACGGCCAGGCGATGGCGCGACGGCTCGGCCTCGTCCGGTTGCACCTGGCAGACGACGCGGAGGGTGGCGCGCGGCGTGTCGAGTAGCGGCAGGGCGGGTGGCGACAGCCAGTTTTCGAGTTCCTTGACCAGGCTTTGCTCCTGTTCAACCTCTTCGGCCCGGGCGAAACGGTCGAGACTGGCATGCGCCTGCAGTTCGGGCGGCACGGAGCGTTTCGCGCGCAGGAACAAGAACGCCAGCTCCTCCAGACGAACCCGGCCCTGGGCGTTCAACAATCGCGGCCACCAGTGCGTGTCGGGAAAATCCTTTCGCGACAGCGACAGCTTTTCAAAATAATCCTCCAGCAACAGCCACGAACGCTGCGAATCGGGGCACGTCGCAAAACTTTTGAGGATGTCCTCGCGCTCGTTGACCGTCGCCTTCGAGTCGGAAAGTTCGCGGCGTAAATCGGCGAACGCGCCGTAGGTTTGCGACAGCACCTTGTGGTGCGCATCGTACTTCGTCGTGCCCGCGCGCGGGCCATTTCCGTTTCTGATTGAAACTTTAGGCATCTAAAAAAACTTAGACCAGTATTTCGTCATACGCGGCAACCCTGGTCAATCAGAAATCGAAGAAAATTATGCACAGTTTAATCGCCGCGATTGACGTGAACCCAATTTCCGGTATAATCCCCCGCTTTTATGAACCAGAATCCGCATGTGGCCGTGGTCGGTGCAACCGGCGCCGTCGGCATCGAAATGATTAAAACGCTGGAGAAGCGCAATTTTCCAGTGGGCAAACTGACCCTGCTCGCCTCGGCGCGCTCGACCGGCAAGAAACTCAAATTTCGCGGCACCGACATCACCGTCACCGAACTGACGAAGGATTCATTCAATGGCATCGACATCGCGCTCTTCAGCGCGGGCGGAAGCATCTCAAAGGAATTCGCCCCCCTGGCCGCCAAAGCCGGCTGCGTGGTGGTGGACAATTCCAGCGCGTTTCGCATGGACGACGCGGTGCCGCTGGTGATTCCCGAGATCAACGCCTCCGATGTCCAAAAACACAAGGGCATCATCGCCAACCCGAATTGCACCACGGCCATCACCCTGATGGCGCTGTATCCGTTGCATCAGGCCTTCGGTGTGAAACGGATTTTTGCCTCCAGCTATCAGGCGGTTTCCGGCACCGGCGCCAAGGCAATCGAAGAATTGAAGCGGCAGGTCGGTGAAATTGTCGC
>CAZKTW010000476.1:0-2175 GCA_964555775.1 uncultured Bifidobacteriaceae bacterium
CGCCGCAAATGGCCGAGTAATGGTAAAAATGGTCGGGGCGGTGAGATTTGAACTCACGACCTCTTGCACCCCAAGCAAGCGCGCTAGCCAAGCTACGCTACGCCCCGAACCATTGAAGCGCTGATTCTAACCAGCCGGCCGCCCGTTTCAATCACGAAAAGGTTCGAAGTTTTGCTTTGAGCGTAACCGGTGGGCGTGAAACCCAAATGAAATGGAGCGCGGGGATCCCACCCGCAGCAGCCAGCATTGCCAAACGAGCGCATAAAATTCCTTGGGTTTTTTGGATTGTCAACGTGCTGCGGCTGAGACAGCCGCGCTCCAAACCCTTAGCGCCGGCCGCGGGTCGGAAACGTTCGTGGCCGGATTGGCTGCGGCAGCGGGATTTTCGGCGGGATCGCGGGCGCAGCGGGCAATAGCGGCGCGGGGGGTGGCGGGGACGCCAGTTTGAGTTCCGGCGTTCCGATTTTTTTCGCCGTTTCCCCAATCTTCGTCTCCGGAAATTTCATTTCACCGATGTTGAACTTGGCAAACGAACCCAATTCCTCGGTCATCGGTCCGGCACCTTTGCTCATTTCGACCGGCTTGGGCAGCGTCTGCCACGTTTCATACCCGTTCACAATCCATTCGAGCCGGCCGGTTTCGATGTCCACCATAAATCCGTGCACCGGAATTTTGGGACCGATGAGCGGGCTGTTCCGGACGATGTCACACGCCTTGATGACGTTCTGCCGTTCGCTGCCGAACATGCCGAAAAACTCATTCAGGTTTTCCGGCAACTGATGCCGATCGACACCCAAGGCCTTCAGTTTTTCCAGCAACTGCATCGCCGTGGTTTTGCAGATCTGACAGTCCGTGTGGCCGATGATGGCGATTTCGCGGCCGCCCTTGACCGCACAAGCCAGCGCCAGCGACCGCATGGTGCTGCTCAACGGCTGAGTGATGATGTTACCCGCGTTGCGCAGCCAGATGAACTGCTCCGCCGGCAGCGCCAGCGCATTCGGAAAAAACGCATTCAGCCGCGGGTCCACGCACGTGAGTGCGATGACCGGCAGTTCGTCGGCAAAATCCGCCGGGTGCAGGCCAGCTTCCCGGTCGCCGGCCACCGCCCGGTGATTCGCATCAACAATGGCTTCAAAGAGGCGCATAAATTTGTTTGTAAATCAGAAAACCTGGTCAACATCTTTTGCCCAACGGACAGTTAACTTATTTGTCTCGTAGTCAGCCGTCGGCCGAGAGGCTCTTCCTTCAATTTTGAAGGCGGTTTCACCATGAGGTAGAATAACCACACCACGATAGTCCCCTGCATTCACCGTAATGGCATCGATCATTTTTCCAGATTTATCAAAAAATTGGGCTTCGACACCGACATCCTTCCAACCGACATTGCTATGGTTTGTAATGGTTCCAGTCACGGTAACCAGCAGATTGCTTGCGGAAATCCGGTGACTGAATTGAGAACTGACCACGTCGATTTCATTACGATAAGTCGCAAATTCTTCCTTTGGACCGAACAGCCTGTCACAGAAAATCCCAAAGCAACTTAAGACAGCGAAGCCTATGATTATCCCGAGTAACCCCGCAATTTGCGGATTATACAACGACCATATTTTCTGCCAATACCGGCAATTCGGACAAACCTTCGCTGCGGCCTTGATTTTCTCAGCGCAATGCGGACAAACTTTGGTTGCTTCGGTTTCGGTCATAACTTTCAAACCGCTTTCTTCCACGGCTGCAACACAGCGGGTTCAAACGGCAGCGGGGCCGGCGGCTCTTCCGGCAGTAAATACCAGAACGCCAAATACAGGAAGATACCGGGAAATGCCGCACTGCAAAGCGTTCCCAAAGCCCAGACCACGCGCAACTTCGACGGCGGCATATCGAAGTGCTTCGCTAGCCCAGCGCAAACCTCGGCAATCCGGCGGTTATTGTGTGAACGGCAGAGTTTCATAGGCACAATTCCATTACGAAAACAATAAAACCCAGCCCATCGAAAGCGCCAGAGGGCTGGCGCACTCCAGGACGCTTCGCGCGCTTGGGACGCCTGAAGTAACCGTCAGGTCTTGGAGTGCGGTGGCCCTCCACCGCTTTCTGCCACCAAACCCGGCAGATCCACGGTCATCAACCGAACGGCAAAGTTTCATGTTTTCAAGTTTCCATAGCAGCCGAGGTAACGAG
>CAZKTW010000477.1:0-2171 GCA_964555775.1 uncultured Bifidobacteriaceae bacterium
GATGACAGCCGGACCGTGAAATACAAAACCCGGAGCGCCAGCTTTGTCAACATCGTCGGGACCACGGAGGCCTATTTGAAAACGAGCGGCGTGGGTGTTGCCCAGGGCCGGTTTTTGACCGCCGCCGACGCCGAAGGCACCCAGCCGGTCTGCATCATCGGCAACGACGTGGCCACCAACCTGTTTCGTGGGGAATCACCGCTCGGCGAACGCATCAAAATCGAGGACCAGTCCTTTCAAGTCGTGGGCGTGCTGGAGAAACAGGGGAAAATGCTGGGCTGGAGCCTGGACAACCGGGTCATCGTTCCCATCCGGGTTTCGCTGGCGGTCATTTGGCGACGTCCCACCATCGACCAGATCAACGTGAAAGCCAGCGGGCTGGCGCAATTGGACGAGACCCGCGAGGAGCTGCGCCAGGCGATGCGCCACATCCGCCACCTGGCCCCCAGCGAGCCGGACAATTTTGCCATCAACCAGCAGGATCTGATTGTGAAAATGTTCCACCAGCAAACCAGCACGATCGCCATCATCGGCCTGTTCGTCACCAGCCTGTCGCTGTTCGTCGGCGGCATCGGCATCATGAACATCATGTTTGTTTCGGTCGCCGAACGGACCCGCGAGATCGGCGTGCGCAAGGCCATCGGCGCCAAGCGCCGGAACATTTTGCTGCAATTTCTGATCGAGGCCGCCTGCATCTGCCTGCTGGGCGGGTTGGTCGGGCTGGGCATCGCCTGGCTTACCACGCTGGCCGTCTCCCACCTGCTTTTCCCGGCGTCCCTGTCCTGGACCATTGTCATCATCGCCGTGCTTGTGTCGTTGCTGACCGGGGTGGTTTCCGGTTTCCTGCCGGCCTGGCGCGCCGCGCGGATGGACCCCGTGGACGCGTTGAGGAGCGAATGATGAAGAACTGGATGAATGGATGGTTGGGTAAATGGATTGTTGAAGCCATGAAAGGCTGTGGGCTGAATTCATCCATCCAGCAATCCAGCCATCCAATAATCCAGCCTTTGCGATGACACGACGCTCAAACCTGCTGTTGGCCGAGATCCGCGAAAGCTTCGCGATGGCCATGAATGCCATCGCGGCCCACAAGTTGCGCTCGGCGCTCACCCTGCTCGGCGTGCTGATCGGCGTGTTTTCCATCATCGTGGTTATGACCGCCATGCGGGTGCTGAAGCGCACCGCCGAAACGGGACTCAGCCAGCTGGGCAGCCAGACGTTTGCCATCCAACGCTGGCCCGAGGCCCAGTTCGGCGACAATTCCGACTGGCAGAAATACTGGCGGCGCAAATACGTCACCCTTGAGCAGGGCCGGCGGGTGGAGGAAAAGGCCACGCTGGCTGCCATCGTGGGCATCGAAGGCAATTTCTGGCGCGGACAGATTTCGACCCGCTTTGCCAAGACCGCGCCCACCTCCATGTTGTACGGGGAAACCCCCGGCAGTTTCCCGGCGCGCAACTGGGATATCGAAGAGGGCCGCGGCCTTTCCGAGGACGATGTGGACAACGCCCGCGATGTTTGCGTGCTCGGCAGTGCCCTGGCCAAAACGGCCTTCCCGTTTGGCTCGGCGATGGGCGAAGCGATCAAAATCAACGGCTACAAATACTCGGTGGTGGGCGTGCTCGCCGCCAAAGGCAGCTCGCTGGGAGGCAATCAGGACGATTTCGCCATCATCCCCATCACCACGGCGCTCAACCGTTACGGACGCTGGTGGAACGACCTGACCATCCTGGTGCAGGCGCGCGACTCGACCAGCTATGATGATTGCATGGAACAGGTGCGGGGGATCCTCCGCAACGCGCGCAAAGTCCCGCCGGGCGCGCCGGATGACTTCGAGTTGTTTTCCAACGACTCACTCATCGAACAATTCAATTCCTTCACCCGGGCCGTGCGCATCGGCATCACGGTCGTCAGTTCCATCGCGCTCATCGCGGCCGGCATCGGCATCATGAACATCATGCTCGTCTCGGTCACCGAACGGACGCGGGAGATCGGCATCCGCCGCGCCATCGGCGCCAAGAAGCGCAACATCATGACGCAATTCATCATGGAAGCCATCGTGTTGTGCGAAATCGGCGGCGTCATCGGCGTGGTCCTGGGCATTCTCGGCGGCAACGTGCTGGCGTGGTTTATGAAAGTGCCGCCCGCCATTCCGATTGACTGGATTGTGC
>CAZKTW010000478.1:0-2157 GCA_964555775.1 uncultured Bifidobacteriaceae bacterium
AACCGCTCTTCTACGTTTCCGGCCCTGAACCGATGGTGGAAGCCATCGGGAAAATATTGCGACAGCTTGGCATTCCTCAAAAGCGGCTCAAACAGGATTGGTTTCCTGGTTATCCTGCGGAGTAGCCCCGAAAGCTTTCGCTCCAAGCGGGTCACGGGTAAGACAAGAAGATGGATGGATATCATTGCCAGTTTGTCTTCGCCCGCAACGCCGGGCACGTGGATGGCAGAGTGAAACAACAAACGTTGGCTGAAGCCCTGGAATGGTTGTGGCTGGATTACCATCCGGTGATGAAATAGGGTGGTGGAAAACAAGTGACGGCAAGCCGCAACGCGGGAATGGCGATGTGGCTTTGGAAAGTTTGGGCATGACTGCTAATTTTTTCTTGCAGTCACCGCATGACTGGGAATGACAAATAGAAAATTGGGCGCGCTCAACTGCACCCCGGCCAGCCCGGCCTGCTTCAAAAATTCCTCATACTCGTGCGCATGGCGAATGTCCATCAGCAGCAGCCGTCCGCCCGGTTTCAACACCCGCACGATTTCGCGCAAGGCCCGCTCGCGCCCGTCACGCTGATAAATGTTGTGCAGCGCCCAGCTTGATACCACGGCGTCAAAGCTGTCCGCCTCGAAGGGAAGCTGTCGCGCGTCGCCGGTCTGGATTTCAATCCGGCCTTCCATGCCTTCGGCCCGCGCGTTGGCTCGGGTCGTTTCAGGATTGTTGCCGGATTGGTCCTCGGCCTGCCAAAGATCCACGCCCGTAACCGAACCGCTTGTGAGCCGCTTCGCCACGCCGATCAGCATCAATCCGCGGCCGCAGCCTACATCCAGCACCCGCTCGTCGCCGCGCCAGGGAATTTTATCCAGCAACCGTTCACGCAACCTCACCTTGAGCACCTTGCTGCCGAAAACCATCAGCGCCGCCGTCAACATCCAACAGCTGCCGCCCCAGATTCCGATGCCGGCCAGCAGATTGATGATGACTGACCCGTGACCGGCAAACTTTGCCAGCGCCAGTCCGCAAATCAAACCCGCCACACCGCCGAGAAAAAACTGACGCACCACTTTGGGCGCGTCCACACCATAGTCGGCCTTGCACGGGGTTATTCCTGACTCCATGAAAAAAGTTTAGCGAACCGATGGATGGGAGTCACGAACGCAATCTGACCGCCTCGCGGTCCAACGCGGATTGCCAACTCCTCCCCAAAACCCACGCTCTCCTTGATCTGCATCCGAAAGGAAATTGGTTGAGAGTTCACGGTTTAGGGTTGAGCGTCACTGTCGCCACTTCGACCTGGGTTTGTCATCGTCATACTTCACATGAAATCCGATTTCGCGTTTCGGCCGGCCTGGCGGCGACATAAGCTGCCGGATGGCATCAAAGACAACTTTGAACTGCGCGTCATATTTATTTTCCAGCGCCGCGAGCTTCCGCGCCAGTTCGGCATTGGAGGCCAGCATCTGCCTCAACCGCACGAAGGCGCGCACCACCTGCACGCTGGTCTGCGCCGCCCGCTCGCTGTTCAACACATTGGCCAGCATCAACGCGCCGTGCTCGGTAAAGGCAGAAGGCAAGTACGGCGAAAATTTGAGCTGAGCGAGGTGGTCACAATTTGTGACCACCTCGGTCTTTTCCTTTTCGGTAAGCTGGAACATGAAATCGGGCGGAAAGCGGCTCAGGTTGCGTTTAACTGCTTGGTTGAGAACCTTGGTGGGGACGCTGTAAATGACAGCCAAGTCGCTGTCGAGCATCACCTTCTCACCGCGAATGGAGAGGATTGCCCGCTCAATTCGTTCCACCGGAACGACAGTCATCTGCCCGTTCATTTCACGCCTTTCTCTCGAGGTGGTCACAGTTTGTGACCACCTTTAAGGTCGCAATTTACGACATTAACCGAACCGATCACAGTTTGTGACCGGTTCTTCGAGGTGCCAATTTGGCATCTCAAAATGACGCGCACGGAGTGACGCGCCCTATCTGACTAATTCTTCGCCGTGGCAAGTTCTTCCTCGAAATCCACGATTTTCTTTGCTTGCACCAGGAACCACCGGTCAATCTTGGCCAGGCTGAAAATCTCGTCGATGGTAAAGCCGGCACGAAGAGCGATTCAATATTTCTTCAGCCCCCAATGGTCAGCAAGACGTTGGGCTTCCCCCG
>CAZKTW010000479.1:0-2147 GCA_964555775.1 uncultured Bifidobacteriaceae bacterium
CAACACCGGCAGGCGGCGATTTTTGCCCGGGCCGCCGCGCCAGAAAGGTTGCAAGGCGGCCAAAACCAGAAACAGCAGCAGCAAAATTTGCAGCAGCAGCAGCAGGTTGCGCTTGAATTTCTGGAACGGAGAATTGACGCGGTGGTCCTGCAAAACCTGACGCCACAAAACGAGGGATGGGATTTCCGCCCGTGGCCGCTTCAATTTCAAAAAATAAAACAGCACCAGCGGCGCCAGCAACGAGAGCAGCCAGAGATGACTCAATGCCTGGAATCCTCCCCAGTTCATTTTGTCCGCCTCCAAGAATTGGAAAACATCGAACATTCAACATCCAACCTCCAACATCCAATGAACGGACGCGCCCCGCCGCAAACGTTGGGCGTTCGATGTTGAATGTTGAATGTTGAATGTTTCATATTTTATTCGATCCATCCCTTTCGCCGCAGTTGATCGAATAGCACCGATTCCACCGGCGTCGCCGAACTGACCGGCAGAAACCGGCCCTGCCGTCGCCGACACAACAGCGCGAGATCGTTTTCCAATCCCTGGCGATATTCCTGGTAAAGATTCAGAAGATCCGCGCTTGAGGAGATGTCCAGCGTCTCCTGCGTTTCGGAATCCACCAGCCGCAAATCGCTCGTCATGTCCGGCTCGATTTCGCGCGGACTCAAGATTTGAATCCCCAACGGCTCAAGCCCGGCGGCATAAAGCAGGTTGAAACTGCGCTTGAGATCACCAAAGGTCAGGAAGTCCGAGACGATCAAGCACACGCCGCGCCCGCGGTGATGACGCAAAAGCAATTCCACGGCGCGATCCAGCGGAGCGTCGCCGCGCCCTTCAACGCTCTCGATAAATTGGAACAGCGTCCGCAGACTCGCGCGGCCATGGCACGGCGGCATTCGGTCCGGCGCATCGCTGGACTGATGCGAGGCATAGGCGCTGACCCGTTCATTGTTCAGCAAGCCCATCACGCCGAACGCCGTTGCCAAAGGTTTGGCGAGGTCCAGCTTGCCTTCAAATTTCATCGAAGCCGACGCGTCAATCAGCAGCACCACGTGGCGTTCCTCTTCCTTGTGAAATTGTTTCAGGTAGGGCCGATGCAGCCGCGCGAAGATGTTCCAGTCCACAAACCGCGTGTCGTCACCGGGCGTGTAGTCGCGATAATCGCAAAATTCCGTGCTCGTGCCGCCCTTGCCGGACAAATGCTCGCCGCGGCTGCGGCTGGTCCGCTTGCCGGCGGGCCGGATTCGCAGTCGCTGCAAACGATCGAGCACACGGTTGGTCAACAGCGTGGTCATTTGCGGTCGCGGCGTAAGCAGTTCCATTTTACGCCTCCACGGGAACCTGTTCGACCACTGCTTTCACCAAATCGACCACGCTGACGTTGTCGGCCTGTCCGTCGTAGTTCAACAGCAGCCGATGGCCGAGCGATTCCGACGCAAAATTGCGGAGATCGTCGGTCGAAACATGCGCCCGGCCTGCCGCAAGCGCCCGGACGCGACCGCCGCGAATGAGCGCCTGACTGCCGCGCGGGCTCGCGCCCCATTTGACGTAGCGCTTGATTTTCTCCGGCGCGAATTCGGAATCCGGATGTGTCGCCAGCACCAGCCGCACGGCGAAGTCACGGATTGGATCCGCCACGACCACTTTGTCCAACACCTGACGCAATTGAAGGATGCGCGCCGCGTCAACAATTTTGGCGACCGACAATGACCGCTGGAGGATGGTCCGAGTAACCACTTCGTTCAGCTCGGTGCGATTGAGCGAAGCGACGTTCAGCTTGAACATGAACCGGTCCAATTGCGCTTCGGGCAGCGGATACGTTCCTTCCTGTTCGATCGGGTTTTGCGTGGCCAGCACAAAGAACGGCGGTTTGAGCTGGTGCGTGACGCCGCCGGTGGTCACCGAGCCTTCCTGCATCGTTTCGAGCAAGGCCGATTGCGTCTTTGGTGTGGCGCGGTTGATTTCGTCGGCCAGCAGCAACTGTGTGAAAATCGGCCCGCGCCGGAACTCGAACCGATACGCGCCATCCGGCCCGGTGTTCATGACGTTGGTGCCGATAATGTCGGCGGGCATCAAATCGGGTGTGAATTGGATGCGGCGGAATTCGAGATCCAGCACGTGACCCAACGTCTTGACCAGTTCCG
>CAZKTW010000480.1:0-2133 GCA_964555775.1 uncultured Bifidobacteriaceae bacterium
CTCAGCCCCAATTCGCTGGACGAGCAGATTTCCCGGGACGTGCTGCTCAACCGGCTGCCGGAACTGCCGCCGCCCGGTTTGATTGTGGTGATTGTGGATGCCTCGAACCTGCAGCGAAATCTTTATTACGCGACGCAGGTTATCGAGCTTGGCCATCCGACACTCATCGCGCTGAACATGATGGATGTGGCGGAAAACAATGGCCAGCACCTCGATGAAATCAAGCTTGCGGAAGCGCTCGGGGTGCCGGTGCTGCCGATCGTTGCCAGCACCGGGCGGGGGGTGCCGGAACTGCGGACAAGAATTGTCACCGCGCTGCAGAACCCGGTGGAAATCAAACCGCGTTTGTTCTGTCAGTTGCCCGGCCGATTTCGGATTGAAGCGACCGGACTGGCCGATTTGCTGGCGGAAACGTTCAAGGAACGGCGATTGCAGGCCACGGCCGAGGCGCTGCTCATTCTCAGCAACGAAAAGGCGCTGGCCTCAAGCCGGGAACATTATCCTCAAAAAGTCCAAGACGCCGTGACCGCCGCCCGCAAACGTCTCGAAGCCAATGGCATCGACTGGCGGGGCGCACCCATCGAGTGGCGCTATGCCCGGGTGGCGGAAATCCAGCAGGCCTCCACGACGGAACTTTCGCCCCCCGGTGAGACCTTGAGCGACAAACTGGATCGGGTCCTGACCCACAAAATCTGGGGCACGCTGATTTTCATTGGCGTCATGACCCTGATATTCCAGAGCATTTTCACGTTTGCCCAGGTGCCGATGGAGCTGCTGAAGAATGGCGTGGGCTGGCTTGGGGGCCTGTTCGGTCAACTGATTCCGCCCGGCGACCTTCACAGCCTGCTGGTGAACGGAGCCATCGCCGGTGTGGGCGCCGTGGTGGTGTTTCTACCGCAGATATTGCTGCTGTTCCTGTTCATTGGTTTTCTCGAAGACACCGGTTACATGGCCCGCGCGGCGTTTCTCATGGACCGGCTGATGAGCAAGGTCGGGTTGCACGGCAAAAGCTTCATCCCGATGTTGAGTTCATATGCCTGCGCGATTCCCGGCATCATGGCCACGCGAACGATTGAAACACCCAAAGACAGGTTGGTGACGATTCTCGTCGCCCCGCTGATGAGTTGTTCGGCCCGGTTGCCGGTTTACACCCTGCTCATCGCCGCGTGCATTCCCGACATAAAAATCTTCGGTTTTCTCAAACTGCAGGGACTGACGATGCTGTCAATGTACCTGCTCGGCACAATCGTAGCCCTGCTGATGGCGTGGCTGTTCAAGAAAACCTTGCTCAAGGGCGAAACCCCTATGCTCATCATGGAATTGCCGCCGTACAAACGACCTCTGCTGCGGGTGGTGGCGCGGCACATGTGGGACCGGGCAAGACTCTTTCTGCGGCGGGCAGGCACGGTAATCCTGGGAGTCAACATCCTGCTCTGGTTTCTGGCGACCTACCCAAGAAATACGGACCATGAACAAATAGTTCAAAAACTGCGGACGGAAATACGGGCGGGTTATCACGAAGGGGTTAGTCTTGTACCCGGTAACACGCCGGACGAACAACTGGCCAATCTGGACCGGATGGAAGCCGGTAATAAACTCCGTGCCAGTTTTGCTGGACAAATGGGCCGCGCCATCGAGCCCGTCATCGCGCCACTGGGTTTCGACTGGAAGATGGGCATCGGCATTGTGGCTTCCTTTGCCGCCCGCGAAGTTTTCGTCAGCACAATGTCCACCGTTTATAATGTCGGAAACGACGATTCGGAGTCAGGCAAGGGTGATCTGGCCAAAACACTTCGCGAACAAAAACGGCCGGATGGTTCGCCGGTTTATACGACCCTGACGGCGGTCAGTTTGATGGTCTTTTACGTATTTGCCCTGCAATGCGTCAGCACGGTGGCGGTGGTGCGGCGGGAGACCAATTCCTGGAAATGGCCGCTGTTCCAGTGGCTTTACATGGGCGCCCTGGCCTGGGTTTTGGCCTTCATCACCTGGCACGGCGGACATTGGCTGGGCTGGGGCTGAACCAGACCTAAATACCGGCCTCCCAACCACCAATATCGAGCTTCCTTACCGCCTGCCTATCCTGGCTTTCGCTACTGGAGCAGGAATTTGGCTATTTTGCGGTGGGTGGGT
>CAZKTW010000481.1:0-2129 GCA_964555775.1 uncultured Bifidobacteriaceae bacterium
ACGTGCTCATCACCCCCCAGACCGTGCCGAGCAATCCCATGAACGGCGCGCCGCTGACCGCGATGGCCAGCAGGATTAAACCCGATTCCAGTTTCAATGATTCCTGCGCGACCACATTTTCGATGGCACGCTTGACGTGTTCCATGTTCTTGAGCGTGACGCTCTGTTTGCGCCGTTCGCCGCCGGGCCCGCGCAACCGCGCGTCGAGCTGCACGCAGCCGGTTTGATAGACCGAGTAAAGCGGGCAACCCTCAACCTGCAGCTTGCGGTCAAAAATATCGAGCACGGTTTTTTGGGCTTTGAATTCCTCGTTGAAGTAATGGTTCAATTTCCGCGCCCGGCGCATCTGCATGGACTTGGAGACCATGGTGGACCAGGCGATGATGGAAAAGACGATGAGCAGGGCGATGATGACCTTTGCTTCCGGTCTCGCCTGGGTCCAAACGTAGATGAGTTCCGCTTGATTGGAAGCGGCCCCCACGACAATGCACACGTATCCGTTAATCATGCCGAGATTTTCCTGGTCGTGAGGAACCGAAGTTGCGGCCAAGCGGCAGGGATTCGAGCTGTTTCCTGCCGGCCCCATACTGCCCCGCCGGCGAAAAATTGCAACGTCTTTTTTTGCGGAAAATCTCTGTCCTTGCCGCGCGGAAAAAATCGCCTACAAAGAAGCCGATGTCCCGCCTGCGTGGCCGAAGCCAGAACCGCAAAAGCCAGGAATCCAGCCCGGAAGATCCGGGTGCGGCTTTCCGACACAAGTACTTCGGCGCGGCGAAAGCCCGTCCGCGCCTCATTGGTCTGTTCCTCGCGCTCATTACACTGCTGGTGTACCTGCCGGTGGCTTTTCAGGGTTTCACCATCTTCGACGACGCAGATTACGTCACCGACAATCATGTCGTCCAAAACGGCCTGACGTGGGCCGGCATCGAATGGGCCTTCACCACCTGGCACGCCAGCAACTGGCACCCGCTCACCTGGCTGTCCCACATGGCGGATTGCGAGTTGTTCGGCCTTAACGCCGGCGCCCATCACCTGGTCAACGTGCTGTTCCACGCGGCGAACACGGTCCTGCTATTTGTGCTGTTGCTGCGATTGACGCAGGCGTTGTGGCCGGGCGCATTTATCGCCGCCCTGTTTGCGTGGTACCCGCTGCATGTGGAATCCGTGGCCTGGATTTCCGAACGCAAGGACGTGTTGAGCACATTTTTTGCGCTGTTGACGCTGCTGGCTTACGTGCGCTACGCGCAAAAACGGTCGAGGGTCGAGGGTCGAGAGACGATGGCAAAAGCATCTGTTCCGGCCCTCGACCCTCGACTTTCGGCCTTCGACTATGTTCTGGCCCTGTTTTTCTTTGCGCTCGGCCTGATGGCCAAACCGATGCTGGTCACGCTGCCGTTTGTCATGCTGCTGCTCGACTACTGGCCGCTCGGCCGGGTTTTGGTTTCAACGAACGCCCCTGCGCCGGCCACCCAACTCCCAGCGCTCCACCATTTGATCCTGGAGAAATGGCCGTTCTTTGTGCTGGCGGTGGTTTCGTGCGTCATCACCTTTCTGGCCCAGCATCAGGGCGGCATGGTCGTTTCGCTGCAGGGAATCCCGTTATCCTATCGTTTGGAAAATGTGCCGGTGGGTTATGCGCGTTACCTGCTGAAAATGATCTGGCCGGTGCATCTCTCCATTTTCTATCCGCTGCCCAAAACGATCTCTCCGCTGGCCGTCTTCAGCGCCGTGACGGTATTGATTTCCATCACTGCCGCCGCCGGGTTCGGACGCAAACGCTGGCCGTATGGGCTGGTCGGCTGGCTGTGGTTTTTGGGGACGCTCGTGCCGGTGATCGGCCTGGTGCAGGTCGGACAGGCAGCCATGTCCGACCGCTACACATATTTTCCGCTCGTCGGATTGTTCATCGCCATCACGTTCGCCGTCCGCGATGGGGCGAACCGGCTGCAACTGCCGCCCGGGGTTACCATCACCGCCGCCATTCTGGTCCTGGGCGGTTGTGTGACGCTCACGGAAAACCAATTGCGCTGGTGGTGTGATGATGCGTCGCTGTTCTCTCACGCCATCAGCGTGACCCGGGACAATGAACCGGCCCATCTTTGTCTGGGGCAGGTGTACGAAATGCAAGG
>CAZKTW010000482.1:0-2126 GCA_964555775.1 uncultured Bifidobacteriaceae bacterium
CCGGCGGCAACGGTTGTCGGTCGATTCTTGCCTGGGTCACACCGATGTTTCCACCGAGGGCGCGATGATAACGCGAACCCAACGCCAGCAACGCATCGTCGGAAAACGCTGGCCCGACGAGCGTGACGCCGAACGGCAGGCCGTTGGTCGGCCGAAATCCGGCCGGCAATGCCAGCGCGGCCAGATCCAGCAGGTTTACAAAATTGGTGTAGTACCCAAGATGGCTGTTCAGACGGATGGGATCCACCAGCACCGCCTCGATGCGATACGTGGTGCCGGTGGTCGGCAATAACAGCACGTCCAGTTTGCGCCAGACTTCGCGGACAACCTGCAACAACATCTGCAATTCGTATTGGCCGACAAACGCGGCCGCGGCGTCATATTTGGCCGCACCGGCGATGATTTCACGCACCACCGGATGAATACTGTCGCGATGCCGGTCGAAAAATTCGCCCAGGGCCGCCCGCCGTTCCGCCACCCACGGTCCGGCGTAGAGCAGCGCCGCCGTCCCGGCGAACGGCGTGTAATCGAATTCCACCGGCTCGCCGCCACAATTGCGCAGCCGGGCGATCGCCTGCTCGTAAAGTTCCGCCGCCTCGGTGTCGCCGAAAAATTCCCGTTGCGCCGGAGGCAGGACCCCAAATCGAAATGCCTCAGGAATGGCCACACCGGTTGTCGGACGCAGCCGGGAATACGGATCAGCCGCATCGAACCCAGCCGCCACATCAAGAACAACCTGCGCGTCGTGACAGCTGCCGGCGAAGATTGACACACAATCGAGTGAACGGCACGCCGGCACAACGCCGCGGTTGCTCAACAGGCCGCGGGTCGGCTTGTGTCCGACGATGTGGTTGAATGCCGCCGGGACCCGCCCGGAACCGGCGGTATCAGTGCCCAGCGCGAACGTCACCATTCCGGCGGCCACCGCGATCGCTGACCCGGAGCTGGAGCCGCCGGATATATAACGCGCATCGAATACTGACTGGCAATTGCCGTACGGTGAACGCGTGCCCACCAGGCCGGTGGCGAACTGGTCCAGATTGGTTTTGCCCATGGGCAATGCCCCGGCGGCGATGAGCCGTTCGACCACGGTGGCTGATTTCGCCGGCAAGTAAACGAAATCAGGGCAGCCAGCCGTGGTCGTGACTTCGGCAAGATCAATATTGTCCTTGATGGCGAAGGGCACGCCGTAGAGCGGCAGTTTGTCGCCCGGGTTGGGCGGCAGGGCTCGCGCCAGTGCCTGCAACCGTTCGGGACTGGTTTTGGCGATCCAGACATTGGGATAACGCTTTTCGTCCATCCGTCGCAGGGCTTCCTCGACCACCTGCTCCGGAGTCACCCGGCCATCGGCATAGTCATTTTTGAGCGAAGTCAGATCAAATGTTTCCGGGACGCTCATAAAGATAATTTCCGGGTATGATTTCCCCGGAAGCGGCGGTCTGTGACCGCCGTGGTTCGCCCGAAATATCCGTGGCATCGGCGGTCACAGACCGCCGCTACAGTTGATTTGCAAAAGACAATCATGGGGCCGCCTCCGATCCAATGACCGCCAACGTCTGGCCGGCGGCGACCAGTTTGCCTGGAGCAACGGCGATTTTTTTAACGATGCCAGCCATCGGCGCCTCGACGCCCACCTCCATTTTCATGGCTTCGATCACCACGATCTTCTGGCCGGCGGTGACACGGTCGCCTTCCTTTGCCAGCACGGCCCAGACATTGCCGGTGATGGGCGACGCAACGAGCTGGCCGTTGGGTGGCGCAACCATTTCGTCCGGCACGGCCTCCGACGCCGGTTCACTGACGGTGATATTGGCGGAACCATCGGCCGCCCAGCGTTCGCGTTCCTCCGCAAAGGCTTTTTGCTGTTTCCGGCGGAACGCGGCGATGTTGGTCTCGTGGTCGTGCAGGAATTCTTTGTATTTGGCGAAACTGAATGTCTCTTCCTTAATGTCGAGTTGTGCCCGGCCACTCAAAAAAGCCCGCCGGAAATCGAGCAGATCTTTTTCCGAAACCGGGAAGAAACGGACCTGGTCGAAGAACCGCAGGAGCCACGGTTTGCCGGGCTGGAATTCGCGCGTGCTCCGGTAGGTGTTCCACACCTGCGCCGTGCGGCCCACGAGCTGGTA
>CAZKTW010000483.1:0-2110 GCA_964555775.1 uncultured Bifidobacteriaceae bacterium
ACGGAGAAGTCGAAGAAGCTGGGACAAGCGTGACCATTTGTGAGAATTGAACCTCCGATCCATCGCAAACCGATTTCAAATCTGAAATTTCAAAATTGAAATACAAAACGGAAGGCTAAAACCATGACTTATCAGCGTTTTGAAGATTTGCCCGTCTGGCAGGAGGCGGCGCGGCTTTTTGAACTCGCGGATGATTTTTTGGAAGACGCGCCACCGCGCATGCGACCGTCCTTCCGTGACCAGTTGGAACGCGCGGTGCTTTCCGTTTCCAACAACATCGCCGAGGGATTCGAGCGCGGCACGACGAATGAATTGCTCGCCTTCATTTATATCGCGCGCGGCTCGGCGGGCGAAGTCCGCTCCATGTTGACCCTGTTGCTCCGGCGCAAATGGGACGCACATTTGAAATCTGAAATCTCACATTTGAGATTGGCCGCCGAAAACTGTGCGCGCCAGTTGCGCGGCTGGGCGGACTCACTCCAGAATTCCGAAATCAAAGGCCAGCGCCACCTCAACGATCGTGTCCGCAAGGAACAGGATCAAAAGCAGCGGGCTGACGCATTTCAGAAACGCCTGCTGGAAAATCTACCCGCCAATCATCCGTTGCGACGGCAGGCAGACGAGAAGGAACGGGAACCATCTCAAATCTGAAATTTCAAATTTGAAATCAACTCCAGAATTCCAACTGCGCGCCGTCGTGATGATGCCATTCATGATCTTGTAGGAGTCCGACCACACCATGAAAAAATGTTCGTACTGCGGGCGCGATAACACCGATGAGGCGTTGAATTGTCGTGAGTGTGGCACGGAGTTCGAGCAACTCAACGAGGCATCCGTTCCTGAAGAAACGAAACAGCTCAAGCCTTCTTGTCCCGATCGCCCATCTGGAATGCAATCCACGGATGATAAACCAATCTTAAGATGTGATAACATCCTCGTTTCATCACGAGGCATGGCAGAGACTCACGCCAAAAAAGTCGTTATTTTCGTTCCCACAGCAGAGATTGACCGCGTCACATTGAAATTCGGCAGGTCGGATTATCGTCCGATTCTGACCATGTCAATTGGTGTTGTCTTGGCACTAACCGGCGTTTTTGGGCTGACTGAATTCATCGTGGCCCCGCGAGGATTCCGGTATGAATTGGGGATGGTGGCTTTTGGGTTAGTAGGTGGCTCGATGATTTTCGATACATTGAAGAAAAGATATTTTTTTGAGGTGCATAAGAAGAAAGGCACATGCAGGCTGGTCCTTTCAAAGAATGCTCAAAAAAAAGACATCCAAGAGTTCTGTGATAAAGTCAGATTAATTTATAAATATGAAATCACAGATTCCGCCTAAACGAGGATAGGCTGCAAACCGAACAAGCTTCAACGTTTGGTGATCACTTCCCGCACATCGACCGCTTCCATGCCGGCGGCGCGGATGGCGGCCATGCCCAACTCGGTGTCTTCATAGGCGCGGCAGAATTTCGGGTCCACACCAATCCGCCTTGCAGCTTCGAGAAAAATGTCCGGAGCGGGTTTCTGGTTTTTCACCATCTCACTCGTCACCACGGCGTCGAAGAGATGCCGGATCTTCAAACGTTCCAGCACCAGGTTGATGATTTTTTCCGTGCCGCCGGACGCAACCGCCATCGGGATATTGCCGTGGTTGGCCTGCGCAATCTCCACCACGGCGTGGATGGGTTCGACTTCTGAAAGCGTCGTCAGGTAGGTTTCCTCCTTTTCGTGCGCAATGGCGATGTGGTCGAGTGAACGGCCCTGCTCCTGCGCGAGCAACTTGAGAATGTCGCGCGCCGGAACCCCGCCGAGCGAATAAAAACGATCCTCGGGGAAATGGATGTCGTACCGCTGCGTGATCATGTGCCAGGCGCGCCAATGCAGCGGCATGGTGTCGGCCAGGGTGCCGTCACAGTCAAAAACCAGTCCTTTGATGCGTGCGGGTAAGCTCATGATTTCAATTCTGCCAATTTTTGTTCCATGTCGTGGGTCATCAGCGGGTCGAGCAGCGGGTCGAGGTCGCCTTCTATGACGCTCGCCAGATTGTACAGCGTGACTTCGATGCGGTGGTCGGTGACGCGGTTCTGCGGGAAATTGTAGGTGCGGATTT
>CAZKTW010000484.1:0-2105 GCA_964555775.1 uncultured Bifidobacteriaceae bacterium
AAACATTTCCGCGCCGTGCACAAGGACACCATCATCAAGCCGGTGGAATCGCACACGGTCGGCGGCGTGTTGAGCCGCAGCCTGCGCAGCCGGGAATTGCAGCGGCTGGTGCGCAGCGATTGGGAACGGCAGAAATATTTTCCATTGCAGCTGGCCACCGGCCTCAGCCGGCAATTCGCCACTCACGGCCTGCATTTTTTCAAGGTCAACAAGACCTTCACCCATGTTTCCGTCGCCCGCCCGCAATTTCTTGACCTGGAAACCACGCCGGTTTCGGAAAACATCAAGCGCATCGTCAACCACATCAATGCCCATCCGAAATGCACCCGGCGGCAATTGGTCGAGGCCCTGGCGCCGTCTCCCAAGCCCGCCACGGTCATTGAAATCAAGCCGGCGGGGCCACCGGTTGCCAGCGCGGACAATCCAGCCGAAGGCGGGACTCCAAACGTTGCCGCTGTCTCCGCCGAACCAACGCCGGAGCAGACCGCCATCATCGCCGATCTGCACTGGCTGGTGCATCAGGGTCACGTCCTCGAATTTGCCGACGGCCGCATGGATACGGCCAAAAAGCCCGTGCCCCGGCCGCCGAAGCCCGAAAAGAAACCGGCCCAGGAAAAACCAGTGGCGGAAGGCGACACCACCACGACCACGGTTGATCCAACGGGAGAAGCCCCGGTTTTGACCGAGGCGGAAATCCCCGCGTCAGAGCCGGAACCGGAATCTGATGAGCCGGCGGCGGCAGCTGAAACAGCAACTGAAACTCTGGCGCCAGCCGGAACCGCTGCACCTCCGATAGAAGTTCAAAATCCGACTGATGAGAACAAGCCGTCGGTTTGATTGGCTTGGTTGAGCGTGGAAAGCGGCGGAGGGCCCCGCACTCCAAGAGCTGTCGGAAATGCCTGCCTTACCGGAGGGCGCGCGCGCGTCTTGGACTGCGCCAGCCCTCTCTTTGCATTACCCACAAGTCGAACCGGATTTCGGCAATCCCTTTGGGATTCACGGAATGCTTGTCGGGAATTGTGGGTAATGCAAAGAGCCCTCTGGCGCTTTGAACGGTTGAATTCAGTCCCGCGTAAAACCTTTGAAAATCCCTGCTTTCCTTAATCCCGCCGCCTGTTAGCCTTTATATATGCCTTTCATCAAGTTAGGTCTTTCTCCGGCGGTCCTCGAAGGGGTGCGCGCGGCAGGTTACATCACACCCACGCCCATTCAACTTCGCGGCATTCCGCTGGTGCTGTCCGGACGTGACGTCATTGGCAGCGCCCAGACCGGCACCGGCAAGACCGCCGCGTTCGCCTTGCCCATTCTTTCAAAACTCGGCGATCACGCGCCCGGTCCGCGGGCGCTTATCCTCGAGCCGACGCGCGAACTCGCCGCGCAGGTGGAAACCGCCATTCGTGATTTTGCCCGCTTCACCAATTTGAAGGTCTCCGTTGTTTACGGCGGCGTCGGTTACGGCCGGCAGATGGACGAATTGCGCGCGGGCGCCGACGTGGTCGCTGCGACGCCGGGACGTCTGCTGGATCATCTGGAGCGCGGCACATTGCGCCTGGACAAGGTCCAGTTTCTCGTGCTCGATGAGGCCGACCGGATGCTGGACATGGGTTTTCTGCCCGACGTGCGACGCATTGTCGAACGTTGTCCGCGCCAGCGCCATACCTCCCTGTTTTCCGCCACCATTCCGCCGCAAATCGAAACCCTCATCCAATGGGCGATGAAAGATCCGGAGACGATTGAAATCGGCGCGCGCCGGACGCCGGCCGAAACGGTGAAGCACGTCATCTATCCCGTTTCCGACCAGCAAAAATCCGATCTGGTGCTCGAACTGCTGAAACGCGTGAATTTCAACTCGGTGCTGATCTTTTGCCGGACGAAGCACGGGGCCGACCGGGTTGCCGGACTGCTCAAAAAGAACAATCATGCCGTGGCTGTGTTGCACTCGAACCGTACCCAGCGGGAACGCGAACAGGCGCTCGATGGTTTTCGCTCCGGCAAATTCGAGGTGCTCGTGGCGACGGACATCGCCGCGCGCGGGCTCGACATTGCGGATGTGAGCCACGTCATCAACTACGACGTGCCGCAACATCCGGAGGATTACATCCATC
>CAZKTW010000485.1:0-2100 GCA_964555775.1 uncultured Bifidobacteriaceae bacterium
GCCATCCAGAAAAAACTCGGCTATACCGCGCATTGGGAAACGCGCGATACCGACGTGTTGCGGATCCAAACCCGCACGCCGGATCCACCCGGCCTCAAGGTGAGCCCGGCGGGAAATGGAAATGTCGCCTACAAAAGGGGGAAATATGAATTCACCCACATGCGGATTGGCTCGGTCACGGGATTCCTGGAATACGCGCTCAAACGGCCGGTGCTGGACCGGACGGGACTGACCAATTTTTATGATTTTTCCGTCGCCATGAACTGGCGCGGCCCCGACGGACCGGATCAAAAAACCACGGGAAAAATTCTCGACGACCTCGGGCTCAAACTGGAGCCCGGGACCGAATCCATGCAGATGCTGGTCGTGGAAAAGATCCATTGACGCCTGAGCCATGAGCCTGAACGCAACAAACCATCTGGATGATCCGGGTTCCTTCGACCGGGCACACTGGCGGCGGGCCTTCACGCTCATTGAACTGCTGGTGGTCATTGCCATCATCGCGATCCTGGCCGCGATGCTGCTGCCGGTCTTGTCCCAGGCCAAGGGACGGGCGCAAGGCATTGCCTGTCTCAACAACGGCAAGCAAATGATGACCGCCGTGCTGCTTTACACGAGTGAGAACAACGAATTTTACCCGCCCAATCCCGACGGCGGCACCACACTTCCCGGCTACAACTGGTGTGCTGGACAGGCGGGAATTGGCGGGGCGGATGAATTCAACCCGGATCTGATCAAAGACCCGGTGCATTCGTTGTTGATTGCCAATCTCGGCGGAAGCATTTCCCTGTTCAAATGTCCGGCGGATACCCGCACGGGAACATATCAGGGAACAAACCCGTCACTGATTGGCCAGATTGTCCCCGCCGCAAGAACCATGTCGATGAACAATGCGGTCGGCACCATTGATCCCGGTTTTGATGAGACCGGTCCGGGGCCGTCAACCACCCACAGCGGGACGCCAAACCTGGCGGTCAACGGTCCGTGGCTGAACAACCAGGACAATCATGTTCGAAACTCGCCGTGGCGCACCTTCGGCAAGGCCACCGACACCTCCAGAGCTCCCGGACCTTCGCTGCTCTGGGTGCTGGTGGACGAGGACGTCAAGAGCCTCAATGACGCGGCCTTGTGTTTTGGGATGGAACAAGCAGTGTGGTATGACTCTCCCGGCTCGGCCCACAACGGAGGTTGCGGCTTTGCTTTTGCCGACGGACATTCCGAAACCCACCGTTGGATGAGCCGCTACGAAAAGGACAGCAACGGGGTTGCCGTGGACACTCCGGCGGATTACCGGGACTGGCTTTGGATGCGGGAACGGACTTCGGCCGACACCACCGGCGCCATGCCGACGCCGCCACCACCATAAATAGCATCGTGCCGCCAAGTGCTTGCCGGAAAACTTCAGGACCTCGAGCAGGGCATCGTTTCCCCGAAGGATTAAGAGTTTATTGCGTTGGCGCTTTCGGTTGGCCAGTAGCTGGAATTGATTCGGGAGATAATGGCGGGGATGCGACGGGGGGAGTTGGAATTACTTCACCAGCTTCTTTTTCTGTTTTTGAACGCAATTGCCGATTTGCGGCCTTCGAAATTTTCTTGTGTGCCTCTTCCGCTTTGTCGCCCTCAACCACTTCACGTTTTAATACTTCTTGCAACAAGACTTGTTGGATTTGTTCGATGTGAATTTTTACATCGGGACAAAGCCGCTTAAGTTCCCGGCGCATCACATCCAAAACTGATTCACTCAATACAACGGCTGCAATACAAAATTTGTTCAAGATTTGTTTTTGTTGGTGTAAATCATTTAAGACCTCCTTGAGCCAGCCTTCTTTTGACAATACATACACCAATTCCAAATATCCATCGTCCTTCGCGTCGACGGCGAGGAAGTCAATTTCGTAAACAAGCTCCTGGTCAATCGGCTTTGCAAAAATGACCTTATAAACTCTCCAATTGATTCCGTTCGTCAACACAACCCATTCGATGCCTTTGTTTGCCGCATAATCTACCGCCTGTTTCACATGGGAATCTTTCAATTCAATGCCTATCAGCCCGTTAAAAAATGGTGTTTTTTCCGAGAGTAGAAGATTTCGCGAACGCAGG
>CAZKTW010000486.1:0-2092 GCA_964555775.1 uncultured Bifidobacteriaceae bacterium
CGACCAGCCGCAGGTTGGCCTTGATCATCTGCTCGCGCGCCGCCTTGTCGCCCCGCTTGATTCGCCGGGCGAGCACAATTTCTTCCTGGGGCGTGATCAAAGGCACCTGGCCAATCTCGCGCAGGTAAAGCTGCAAGGCGTCGCGAGGTGCATCCGCCGGCAAAGGTTCCACCGGTTCACGTTCCACGCTTGCCGGCTGCGCCAGGCGCGACGGGGTCAAGCGATTGCGTGGCGGGGTAAGACTGGCCCGCCCCGCGCGGTAAGTTCTTTTCAAAGTGTTATTCATTTCTTCCTCCTTTTCCTTTGGGATGAGTGACATTGCCTCAGGCCGGCGCGGCCAGCCCTTCCAGTTGGGAAAGAATGGCTCGCTTGCCTTGAACGCCCACGCTTCGGTTCCGGACTTCGCCGCCGGCGAAGTAAAGCAAGGTGGGGATGGACTGGATGCCAAAGCGCGTTGCAAGCGCGGGATTTTCGTCCACGTTGACCTTGGCCACCTTCACCCGGGCCGATTGCTCCGTGGCGATTTCATCGAGCACAGGCGCCAGCATTTTGCACGGTCCGCACCATTCGGCCCAAAAATCCACCAGGACGGGCTGCGCGGCTTTCAAAACTTCGGCTTCAAAATTGGTTTCGTTGATTTCAATGGTCGCTTTCATTTTTCAATTCTCCTGTTTCAGTTGTTGCAATGGGCCGGCGCTCCATCAGGCCGCCAGCACCAGATCCCGGTCTGTCTCCCGCAAGGACTGCTGGCGTTTGTTCCAGGCAATGACCGACTGGACCTTTTCCGTCGCCAGCATCGGAAAGACGAGATGCGGGTATGGCGTTTGCCGGGCCACGGCTTCGGCCTCATTCAAAGCCAGCCGAAGCAGACGTTCCTGTGATCGCAGCGCCGGGGATGATTCGGCAAAAATCGTCTCCTTCGCCTGCGCGACCCGTGCCAGAACCTTCCGACACGAAGACCGGGACTTGTTCCCAAACCCGGCCCCGACTTCCGCGTTCCCGGAACTCCGGTTCATATCATTCAGTTTCATACGCCAAGCCTTTCACTTTTATGTAACACAATAGGTTACATATTAATCCAAAAAAAGAGAACGTCAACCGGTTTTTTTACGATCGCAGCAGCCCGAGGCTTTCACCCTTTCGATTACCCCGGCCAGGGTGGTTTTTTCCAGGTCCCGTTCCAGAGCGGCCTCGGCCGAGGCAAAAACCTGGTCCAAGGTCTCCCGGATGCAATGGCCGACCGGACATGCCGCGTTCGGCTTGCGTGAAGGCGCGGCAAAAGGTTCAGCCTCTTCAACGGCCCGGTAAATCTGGGCCATATTGATGCGCCCGGGCGAACGGCTCAAACGGGAGCCCGATCCGGCCCCCTTACCAGTTTCCACCAGTTTGGCCCGTTGCAGGGCCAGTAGCAGCCGCCGGACAATGACCGGGTTGGTGTTGATGCTGCCCGCCAGAAACGCCGACGTGACCCGGTCGCCTTCCTTGTAGGCGAGCACGGCCAGGACGTGGACGGCCATGGCAAAGCGGCAGCTGGTTCTCATATTCTGAATGTTAAGTAACCTTTGAGATTACATTTGTCAACTGAAAATCAAATGGAACGGACCGCGGGTGTCCCACCCGCAGCGGCCCGGACCGCCAGATGCGCCACAACATTCCAAGCGTTTCCGGGTTGTCGAACGTGCTGCGGCTGGGACAGCCGCGGTCCGCCGCCTTCACTCTCAACCATCAACTCTCAACCAAAAACTTTTTATTTCAGTTCAGGTCAAACAGCAGCACCTGCGCGTTGCCTTTTCCCGCCAGCTCCAGCTTCGATTCCTGGCTCGCGGCCACGCCGTCGCCGGCCACCAATCGCTTCCCGTTCAGTTCCACGCTGCCTTCGGCGACATGGACCCAGGCATGACGGTCCGGACGCAATTCGTGCGTCAACTTTTCGTCGTGGCTGAATCGCGCCAGCCACAGGTCGGTGTCCTGGTTGATGCGCAGGCTGCCATCGCGTCCGGACTTGCTGGCGACCAGGTTCAACCGTCCCGGCATCGCGCTGGAATACGCCTTTTCACCGTAAGCCGGTTTGGCCCCGGTTTTGTCCGGCTGG
>CAZKTW010000487.1:0-2076 GCA_964555775.1 uncultured Bifidobacteriaceae bacterium
AAACAAAAAACCCCGCCGGATTGAACCAGCGGGGCTTGGAAATTTCCAGCGCGATCAACCCCGAAGGGTTTCGGGGTTAACGTTTCGAGAATTGGAACCGCTTGCGCGCACCCGGCTGGCCGTACTTCTTGCGTTCCTTCATGCGCGAATCGCGCGTGAGGAAGCCCTCGGCCTTCAACGCGCCGCGCAGGGTGGCGTCGAACTGCAACAATGCCCGGGAAATGCCGTGCCGCACCGCGCCGGCCTGGCCGTTGGGCCCGCCGCCGCTGACGTTGATGCGCGCGTTGAATTTTTCCGTTGTGCCGGTCAGGGTCAGCGGCTGCGTCGCAGTCACCCGCAGCGTTTCCAGCGGGAAATAGTTGTCGATCGTCCGGCCGTTGACGGTGATTTTGCCGTTGCCGGACGCGAGTCGAACGCGGGCAACGGCGGTCTTGCGCCGGCCCGTGCCGAGATATTCGGTGATTTTGGTTTCAGCCATCGGTCAGTGGAGGTTGAAGGTTGGGTGGAAAATCAGGCCGCCACCTTGAGCGGTTCAGGTTGCTGGGCCGCGTGCGGATGCTTCGGGCCCTTGAAAACTTTGAGCTTGGTCAGCAACTGGCTGCCCAGCCGGTTTTTGGGAATCATGCCCTTGACCGCGTGGGTGATGAGCTTTTCCGGATTTTTGGCGCGCATCTGGGCCACGGTGGTGTATTTCTCGCCGCCTTTCCAACCGGAATAGGTCATGAATTCCTTGGCGGTTTCCTTCTTGCCGGTGACCCGGACTTTTTCGGCGTTGATGACCACGACAAAGTCGCCGGCATCGAGGTGCGGCGTGTAGATCGGCTTGTTTTTGCCGCGTAAAACATCGGCAACCTGCGCGGCCAGACGACCCAGCACGGCGCCATCGGCGTCGATTACGTGCCACTTTCGCTGGTCCAGATTCACTTTCGGCAAATGCGTTTTCATTTAAAATTGAGCAAAGGAACGTGGAATTTACCAAACATGACGACGAAGTCAACAGGACATTTCAGGTCCAAATCCCCGCAATCCCCGCTATTGATTTTAATGAAACCGCCCCACTTTTTATCAATTAACTCCCGGGCACCGGGTCAGCTATCGTCAAGGCGTGAAAACAAGCCGAAATCTGCACTGCATCGTCCTTTGGGTGCAACCAGACGGGCGCATCTCAATTTTTGTGCGGCCAAACGCACTTGAATCCCAACGGGATTCAGCCTTAAAGCCCAGGGTAGCGAGGAATCGAGCTACCCTGGGGCACCGTCCCCGAACACCAACAACCGCAACGCGGTTGCGCCCGTTCCCTTCCGCTATACCCAAAAACCCGGCCACAACGCCGTTGGCGTTGTCTCCTTTTCCGAGTGAACCCAAGGTAGCCCCGAAAATCGGGGCAACCTTGGGCTGGAGGACACAATCCCGTTGGGATTGAGCCCACCTGGCCACTGCTTAAAAAATGAGATGCGCCCAACCAGACCAGCCGGGGCGTTCCTGCTTGCCAAGATCTCGCACCAAAGCACAGACTGCGTTGAACCAAACCGTTCCGTCCGCAGAAAGGAAACTTTATGGATTTGATGATACCCATGATCATCTTGGTGGTTCTCGGCGTTCCCCTTGCTCTGGCCATCTGGCTGATCGTGCGAGCCGTGCAGGCCAAAGGACGTATCGAGGAACTTTCCTTTCGCCTCAGCGAACTGGAATCGGAAATCATCCGGCTGAAACGGGAGCGGGAATCCGCGAAGCCGGCCGAATCAGTCCTCAAACCGACTCCCGCACCGGTCGCTGCAACCATCAAAGTTGCCGAAGTGCCGCCAATTCCGTCGTTGCCGAAACCAGTCGTCGCCCCCAGGCCCGTTGTTCCACCACCGTCGCCGACCATTCCGCCGCCACTCATATCCGCAGCGCCGCCGCCGAGGGTGACGCCTGCGGTTCCACGTCCAATTGCTCCCGCCATCAATTGGGAACAATTCCTGGGAGTGAAGGGGTTTATGTGGATTGGTGGATTGGCGCTTTTTCTCTGCGTCGCCTTCGCCATCAAATATTCCTTTGATCACAACCTGATCTCGCCGGAACTCCGCATGGCGT
>CAZKTW010000488.1:0-2071 GCA_964555775.1 uncultured Bifidobacteriaceae bacterium
ATGTGGTGGCGCTTTTGGGGGTGGATAACTTGGTGGTAGTGCAGACGGCGCACGCCACGCTGGTCTGCCACAAGGATCGTGCGCAGGATTTGAAGAAGCTGGTGCAAAAGGTGGAAAACCCCGGCGGCGCCTAGGCCGCGGAAGCGAATTTTTTTATGGCTAACTACTTTGTCACCGGAGTCGCCGGGTTTATCGGGTCGCGGGTCGCGGAATTGCTCTTGGCCGAAGGACATACGGTGGTCGGGGTGGACAATCTGAATGACTATTATGATGTGCGCCTGAAGGACCACCGGCTGGGGCGGCTGCTGGGGGAGGAGCGGTGGCGCGCCAACACAAATCCGCGGCGGTCGGTTTATGTGGAAGGGGGAAGGCAGACGGGCGCGGGCGGCCGGCTGGTGTTCGAGCCGGTGGACATCGAGAACCAGGCGGCGTTGGAGCGGTTGTTTGTGGAGTTTGGCTTTGCGGCGGTATTCAACCTGGGCGCGCGCGCGGGGATGCGCCAGAGCACGCAGGACCCGCATCTTTACCTGCGAACGAACACTTTGGGAACACTGAACCTGCTGGAGTGCCAGCGGAAATTCGGTGTCGTCAAACAAGTGCTGGCCTCGACGTCGTCACTGTATGCCGGCTGCCCGCTGCCGTTCACCGAGGATCAGCCGGTGAACACGCCGCTGTCTCCCTACGCGGCGTCGAAGAAGGCGGCGGAGATGATGGCCTACAGTTATCACAAACTGTATGGGCTGGACCTGTCGGTGCTGCGCTTTTTCACAGTGTTTGGGCCGGCGGGGCGGCCGGACATGAGTATTTTTCGTTTTATTCAGTGGATGGAGGCCGGGAAGCCGATTCAGCTGCATGGCGACGGGAAACAGTCGCGCGACTTTACCTATGTGGACGACATCGCGCGCGGGGTGGTACTGGCGGTGAGGCCGCTGGGTTATGAAGTGGTCAATCTGGGTGGCGGACAGCAGCCGGTGACGTTGCAGGCGTTGATTGGGTTGCTGGAAAAGTCACTAGGAAAGCCGGCGCGCATCGAGGGCGAGCCCTTCCAATCCGGAGATATTCGGGAAACGGCGGCGGATGTGGCCAAAGCCGGCCGATTGCTGGGATGGCAGCCGCAAGTCGGGCTGGCGGAGGGGTTGGGGCGCGTCGTAGAGTGGCATCGGGCCAATCGCGACTGGCTGGCGTCGGTGCAGTTGTGAAGGCCTGAATAATTTGTTTTTCTCAAACTCAACCCCCTGACCAACGATGAAAGCGATCATACTTGCCGGCGGACTCGGCACGCGCATCAGCGAGGAGACGCACCTGAAGCCCAAACCGATGGTGGAAATCGGCGGCCGGCCGATTCTGTGGCACGTGATGAAGATTTATTCGGCGCACGGCATCAATGACTTCATCATATGCGCGGGCTACAAGGGCTATGTGATCAAGGAGTATTTCGCGAATTACTTCATGCACATGTCGGATGTGACCTTTGACATGAAGGAAAACAAGATGGAGGTGCGTCAGCGCCGGTCAGAGCCGTGGCGGGTGACGATTGTGGACACGGGTGAGCAGACGATGACCGGGGGACGGCTGCTGCGGGTGCGCGAATATATTCAGGATGAATCCTTTTGTTTCACCTATGGTGACGGGGTGAGTGACGTGAACATCCGCGAATTGGTGGCCTTTCATCAGCGGCAGGGGAAGCAGGCGACAGTGACGGCGGTGCAGCCACAGAGCCGGTATGGCGCGCTGCGGTTGGACACACGAAATTTTGTCGAGGCCTTTGAGGAGAAACCGCACGGGGAGGGCGCTTGGATCAACGGCGGTTTCTTTGTGCTGGAGCCGGACGTGCTCAAGCTGATTACCGACGACACGACGGTCTGGGAGCGCGGGCCGTTGGAAACCCTGGCGCACACCGGCCAACTGGCGGCCCACAAGCACCAAGGGTTTTGGCAGCCGATGGACACCTTGCGCGAGAAAACGCTGCTGGAAAACCTTTGGGCCGAGGGCAGGGCGCCGTGGAAAGTGTGGTAATAACATGAGCGAACCTTTTATTGGATTCTACCGCGGGCGGCGCGTGCTGCTCACC
>CAZKTW010000489.1:0-2067 GCA_964555775.1 uncultured Bifidobacteriaceae bacterium
ATTGACGACTGCGTGAAGGGCATTGACATGATCATGCATTGCGACGACCTGATTGCCACGCCCATCAATCTCGGTTCCAGCGAACTCGTCTCCATCAACGAACTGCTTTCCAAGGTGGAGAAGATTGCCGGCACAAAACTCAAGCGGCATTACGACCTGACCGCCCCCCGCGGTGTCGCCGGACGCAACAGCGACAACACGTTCATCAGGAAAATGCTCAATTGGGAGCCGAAAACACCATTGAACGAGGGTTTGGCCGTCACTTACAAGTGGATCAAGGAACAATATAACAAACGCAAGGCCGGCGAGCGCGTTGGGATCGGGTGATGCAAAGCAGGACGCTCCGTTCCTTGCCCCGATTGATTTCAGGCTTGTGTTTTGGAACCCCGGCGGAAAAACTGTCCATTCAATATGCAATTGCAAGACGCACCAGCAACCTATCTTTTTAAAATCTGGCCCTGGATTGAAACCAACAGAATTCGGATTGCTTCCGGCGCCGGCGTCCTCCTCGTTGCCGCCAGCCTCATTTACTATTATTCCTGGCAACAGGGACAAAAGGAAATCGCCGCCGGCCTGGAGCTGACCCGGTTGATGATGACCGATGCGCGCAACCTCACCCCGGCGCAGCAAGCCGGCTCCTATTCGAAAATTGCCCAGGCTTATCCGAAGACCGGCGCGGGACAACGGGCCTTCGTGCAAGGCGCCGGATTGCTGTTTGAGGCGGGACAATATGCCGACGCCCAAACCCAATTCCAGCAATTCCTCGATCACTATCCGGAGAATCCCTTTGCCGGCCAGGCCGCCCTCGGTTTGGCTGCCTGCCTGGACGCCCAGGGAAAAACGGACCTGGCAGCCGCAGCCTACCAGCGGGTGTTCAACAGCTTTCCCGACCCGCTGGCGGCAACCTACGCCAGATACAGCCTGGCACAAATTGACGAACACCAGGGCAAATTGACCGATGCGTTGAATCTGTACGAAGAGGTGATGCGATCCAGCCCCAACGGCCAGATCGGATTGGCCGCCCAACAACACGCCATGGAATTGAAAATGAAGCAGCCTTCAGCTCCCCCGGCTGCCTCCGCCACCGCTCCGTTCAAGCTCAATCACTAAAAGAGTCATGAAGCTCACGCTCATCGGAACCGGATACGTCGGTCTGGTCACCGGCACGTGCTTCGCCGAAGTCGGCCATCAGGTCCTGTGTGTGGACAACGACTCCGCCAAGGTCAAACTCCTCCGCTCAGGAGGCATCCCCATCTATGAGCCCGACCTCGAGGAGTTGGTGAAGAAAAACGTCGCCGCCGGCCGCCTGGCCTTCACCGACAGCACCGCCGAGGGCGTCCAGAAATCCGACGTGATTTTCATCGCCGTGCCCACACCGCCGCAGGCCGATGGATCCGTGGATTCAAGTTTCATCGAGCGCGTCGCGCGCGACATCGCCGCCGCCATGACCACCTACAAAATTGTCGTGGACAAAAGCACCGTCCCCGTCAAGACCGGCGAAAAAGTCAGCGAAACCATCAAACGCTATTGCCCCACCAAGGCGGAGTTCGACGTGGTCAGCAATCCCGAGTTCCTGCGCGAGGGTTTTGCCGTCGGCGATCTGATGAAACCCGACCGCGTGGTCATCGGCGTCCGTTCGCAACGGCCGGTGGCGGCGATGAAGGAAATTTATGCGCCGTTCCGGGCGCCGATTGTCGTCACCGACATCAATTCCGCCGAGCTCATCAAACACGCTTCGAATTCATTCCTCGCGTTAAAAATTTCCTATATCAACGCCATCGCCGCCATTTGCGAGGCCACCGGCGCCAATGTCCAGGAGGTCGCCGCCGGCATGGGACTGGATGAACGCATCGGCCGCAGATTCCTGAACGCGGGCATCGGCTTTGGGGGCAGTTGCTTCCCGAAAGACCTCAGCGCTTTCATCAAAATCGCCGAGCAAAACGGGTGCGATTTCCAGCTGCTCAAGGAGGTCCAGCACATCAACGCCGCCCAGATGGACCGCTTCGTCAAAAAAATCACCGACACCCTCTGGGTGCTCAAGGACAAGACCATCGGCGTGCTCGGCCT
>CAZKTW010000490.1:0-2064 GCA_964555775.1 uncultured Bifidobacteriaceae bacterium
GCGCTGCCCTGTCACGGCAGAGGTTACGGGTTCGAGCCCCGCCGCTCCCGCCAGTCCCGAAGGTTTTCGGGACTGCCGCGCTGAAGCTGGAAACAAAAGCGGGCTTCGTGCGCAATATCCTCCAGCGCTGCGAACTACGACTCGGCAAGCTCCTGCGGATTCTTCCATGTCTCATTTTTCAAAGCGAGAACAGCTTTGAACACTGACGTAACGTGCGGAGCGCGGACCGCTGAGTCCGCAAGTTCCACGGCCTCGACCAAGCAGGGTCCTTTGAGTGAATAAGAACACATGGGCAAGGCAGTCAGCGTTCCGGTTACCATTTGAGCGACATGCTCTTAACAACTTCATAGGTCCGCCCATCGTTAGGATTGATGTAGGCTGTGTTTTTTTCAATTCTCGTTCTGGTGACGCGCTCAACTAATGTATTAGCTAGAAAGAATGGGGACATGTGGTTATGGCGGTTGGCTGGCTTGATGTGAATGTGCTCATGCAACGGATAAAGATAATGTTTGCGGTCGCGATGCTTGATGCAACCCGACCGGCGATCGCTGGCGCGGAACCTGGAGGGCTTCAGTCTAACGCTGGAGATTACGTCGTGCTGCTCCATGGATTGGGGCGCACGCCACTTTCCATGCAACGACTGGAATGGACTTTGAAACGGCAAAAGTATCGCGTCATCAACCCAGGCTATCCCTCGACCCGCATCTCCATTCAAGATGCCGCCGATCATTGGTTGGGGGAGATTTTAAGGGAACAAATCACCGATCCGGCCGTCAAAATCCATTTCGCAACCCATTCTCTGGGTGGCATTGTTCTCCGCCAATATTTGTCAAACCACAAGATTGAAAATCTTGGCCGGGTGGTGATGTTGGCCCCGCCCAATCAAGGCAGTGAACTGGCCGACCGGCTCAAAGGCAACTGTTTCTACAAGTTCTTCACCGGCCCGTGCGGCCAGCAGCTGGGAACCGATGTCTCCAGCGTGCCGAAACGGCTCGGGCCGGCGAGTTTTGGATTGGGGATAATTGCCGGTGACTATTCCCTAAATCCCCTGTTCTCCACGTGGATTCCTGGTCCTGACGATGGAAAAGTGTCCGTCCGCAGCACGCGGATCGAAGGGATGCAGGATTTCCTGGTGGTCCATCATTCGCATACCTGGATGGCATGGAGCAAAGAGGTGGCCTTGGCCGTCGCACAGTTTCTGAAGACCGGGCAGTTCCAAGCTGTTCGCCCTGAGTGTCAACGCCCGGTCGTGATTGGGGCGCCCGCCCTCAAGCTTTCACTGAACCCGCGCGAGTGAGGTCAACCCCGGCCAACCATTGGTTCAACCAATTTAAAGTTGTTTGCCGCGTCAAGTCATACGATTTAATGGCATTATCCAAAATTGCCGAAAGCCCCGGGGTTGTTTAGAATTGAACTTTCACATGAAAGCATTTTTCAAAAATCTGCACTGGATTCTGTTCGCCCTGGTTGCGGCCAACACCCAATGGTCCGCACTCGCCGCCAATCCATCGCCGGAAAAGCTTTCCGACGGCATCATCGTGCCCCTCGCCGGCACGTTTCTGCGGGTTCAGGTTTTTGCCGACAATGTCGTCCGTATCGCCGCGTCCCAGGACCGTGCCTTTTTCGATCGCAGCACACCCGCGACCGAAGTGCGCCGCCAGCAAAAGACATCCTGGAAACTCGATACCCAGGGAAATGTGGCCACGCTCGCTACCGCGAAACTTCAGGTGCGGGTGGACCTGGCCACCGGCGCCGTTTCGTTTTTCGATACCGCCGGAAAGCCGATCGTGGCGGAAATGGCCAACGGCCGCGCCCTGACGCCTGCCGAAGTCCAGGGCGAACAAACCTTCCATGTCAGCCAGCAATGGGAGCCGAATACAGATGAATCGCTTTACGGCCTTGGCCAGCGTCAGATCGGTGTTCTCGATATCAAGGGCTACGATCTTAATCTGTGGCAACACAACACGCATGTCGTTGTGCCGTTTCTGGTGTCGAGCCGCGGTTACGGTATTTTGTGGGACAATCTCTCGTTCACCCGTTTTGGCGACCTGCGGGAGTTCGCGC
>CAZKTW010000491.1:0-2058 GCA_964555775.1 uncultured Bifidobacteriaceae bacterium
GAGTCTGCGCGCCGGCCACCGAGATCTTATCCTGCGGACTAGGCAGTGCGACTCGGGTCCGGACGCCATCGCACAGCAGAAAACCTTTTCCGGACTAAGCATGTAGTCGCGGCTGGTTAATTTGCCAGGGACGCGGGTTCAACTCCCGCCGCCTCCACCACGCTGCGGCCTGAGAGTTGGGTAGCTGCCTGCGTTTGCGATGGGGAAAAATCGCAGGTGTGAGGCATCTGCCGGAATCTGGCAAAGCCTGCCCAGGGAACTCAATTCCAGTTGCAGGAATTCCCGGCAGATGCTACTTTGCCGGAAACTCCAAAAGCCTATGCAAGAAAACAAGTTGCAAACCTCACGCCGTCATTTTCTCAAAACCTCTTTGGCCCTGCCGGCGGTGCTGGCCGCCGGGCCTACGGTCATCACACCAAGCGCAATTGCGGCCGACGCGCCGACGCCGGGAACCGCCAGTGACGTATTGCCCAAGCGCCAGTTGGGCAAGAGCGGTCCGCCCGCCACCATGCTTTGCCTGGGCGGCATGGAGCAGGCGTTGAGTCCGGACTATATCGACATCGCCTGGTCCATGGGCATCCGTTATTTCGACTCGGCCGATTGCTATCTCGGCGGCAGGTCCGAGAAGATTTTCGGGCAGTGGATCGCCAAGTACCCGGAGCGCCGCAAGGAGATTTTTCTCGTTTCCAAAGACCATCCGCATCAGGGGCCCAAGCAGATGCTGGAAATGATCGACCGCCGGCTCGACGCCTGCGGCACCAAATATCTCGACGCCTTTTACATCCATGGCATTGGCCCGCGCGAATACGGCGACGCCTCGCTGGAATGGCCCAAGAGCGATGAATTTAAAAAAGTGGCTGAGACGCTCAAGAGTTCCGGCAAGGTCAAAATGGTCGGTTTCTCCTGCCACGACGGGCGGTTAAACGATTACCTTACCGCCGCCGCGCAAGGCGGGTTTGTGGACATCATCATGCTGAAATATACGCCGTTCTTTACCAAGGGCGATACGTTTGACCAGGCGATGGACGCGGCCTACAAAGCCGGCATCGCACTCGTGGCGATGAAGAACATGCGCAACACTTCCGACGTACCCAAGCGAGTGCCGGAATTCGACAAGCTCGGTCTTACCACCCATCAGGCCGTGTTGCATGCCGTGTGGAGTGACCCGCGCATTTCCGTTGCGTGTGTCCAGCAGGACAACGTCGGGCAACTGCAGGAATGCACCGCCGCGGCCCGGAGCTATAAGACCCCGCTCAAGACCGCCCACATCAACCAGCTCAAGGAAATCATCCTCGCCAGCCGGCGCACCCTGTGTCCGGGCTGCCCGTCGTGCGACGCCTTCGCCGCAACGTCCGAATTTGCGCTGCTCGACATCGCCCGTTACGTGACCTACTACGAACAGGACGGCCACGCCGGTGCGCGCGAACAATATTACGCCCTGCCGGAATCCGCGCGCAATGCCGCCGGAGTGGACCTGGCCGCGTTGCGTGACCGTTGCGCCTTCCGCGTGGATTATCCGGAAATTGTGAAGCGCGCCCGGCGCTGTTTCGCGTAAGCCGGTCTTCAAAGCATGGCCGCTCCCGCCGCCCCGCCTCCGACCGGGAACCGTAAAACGTTCCGGCGTACAAAGGTTTCGGGCACCGAGCGTGCCGTCAGCCTGGTGACCGTGGGTTTGCTTGTCGTCATCGGCGCCGCGATCTGGTGGAAAGGCCGGCATTTTGACCCCAATCGTTTTGCCCTCCGCACCGATGCGCTAAAATCCACCGCGGCGGAAGTCAAAGGCAAATCGGGCACGGTGGTGGCTGGCCAGGGCGCCGGCGAAACACCGGCTCCAGTCGCTCCCGCTCCCGCTACGGTCACCGGGGAAGGTGAATCGGGCGAAGGAACCACCGCTTCCACTCCGGCTCCCGCTGTCAAAGGCGAACCGCTGGACCTCAAATTCGACGGGCTCAAGCCGATGGGCGACACGGAATTTTACAACGCCGACAATTTGTTCGAGAAAATTGACGGGCGCGCCCCGGCCTACCTGAATTTCAATGTTCAAGGTCTCCGTTGCCG
>CAZKTW010000492.1:0-2054 GCA_964555775.1 uncultured Bifidobacteriaceae bacterium
TCGTTGCCCAGGTAGGGCGCGTCACTCCGTGCGCGCCGCTCGGGAGATTGTCAACGGTGCGGACGACTCACCACGTTCGGCGGCGGGCAGAGGACTGCCCGCCCTACCAGTAACATGTCACGGCGGAGACGAGGGTGAAGATGGCAGCGGAGTGCAGGTGGAAACGGGTGGGAGTGATGCGGGATGGATGGAAAGCCACACGCAAACGGACGATATGGGTTAAACAACCTTGTTCAAATCCACATCAATGCCACTTGCCTTGAGTTCTCTGCCTAATTGAAAGCGCCAAGCACCTGATGAATCCAATGGAACAAATATCACACCGTTATAATCCGATGGTAGTTCAACGCCATTTTCATATAAAGCACAAACTCTTGCTCTGCCAAGCTTGGCGATGAAAAAACCAAGCTCCAAAATGACGTTTTGCCTGGCACGTAACTGCAATGATGCCAAGTCTGAATCTTTCAATGCTCCCTTGTCATCTCCCGTCAACAGGATGACGGCAAAACCTACGTCTGCATAATCGTGAAACTTTTCAATAATGGTGCGTCCCGCGTTTGGTTTCTCGTGCAGGATTATCGGTTCCAGACCTAATTTTTCGAGAAAACGGGCACAAGTCTCCCGAACCGCTTCATTGTGTCCGTGAACAACAAAAACCTTACGTGATGCCGACTCGATTGGCGCTTCTAAAGCCGCCCCCAAATTGCTCTCTGACTTCGCTAATTCTTGTTCGGTGCGGAGAATGTCTAAATACGACTCGAGTCGAATTACTTTTGCTTGAACACCTTCACACCGCATTGCTGCCCACCATTCAGGTGACGCGTCGTAAGGCACTGACGATATACGTCCAGCTCTCTTAAAATCGTCGATGTTTGAATGGCCTTCACCGAACGCCTTCTTCAGATAGTTTTCCGACGTGTTTACCCATGCTCCATAAGAGTTTTCGTCCACAAGTTGCTCGCCGATCAGCTTTTTGCCCGCTTCAATCTGACGTTGCAGTAATTCAATGCCTTTGCTTGGAGAAATCGATGGCGATTGTGGCATAGGCTTCGGAGGAATTCTTCTTGTTGCCATATGAGTGTTCTATCTCAATTTTGTTTACCAACCAAGTGCTGGATTTTCAAGCGCCCCCTCAATCCTCGCCATTACCTTTTCCTTCCCCAATACTTCCAGCAGATGGTAGAGGCTGGGGCCGGAGGTTTTGCCGGTCACGGCCAGCCGGCACGGGTGCACCAGCACGCCGGCTTTCACGCCCAGTGCCTTGGCGGTTTCCTTCAGTGCAGCTTCCAGTGTCAAGGCGTTGAACGCGGGCGTGGTGGCAAAGGCGTCACGGAGTTTTTCCAGGCGTGGTTTGTTCTCGGGAACGAAATCTTTTTTCGCCGCCTCGGCGTCGTATTCAATTTTGTCGGTGAAATAAAATCCGGCATATCCGGGCAGTTCGCTGAACAGCTTGAACTTGCCCTTGCACGTGTCGAGCGCGGCTTTGAGGTAGGGGAGGGGAAGCGCGTTGGTGTCCACCCCGGCCTTGGCAAACGCGTGCACGGCCAGCTCGTAAAAACGGTCGGCGCCGAGTTCGCGGGCATATTCCCCCTGCAGCCAGAGCAGCTTTTCGTAATCGAATCGCGCGTTGTGCCGGAGAATTTGCGGCAGGTCAAAACGTTCGACGACCTCGTCACGTGACAGTTTTTCACGGTTGTCCTTGGGCGACCAACCGAGCAGGCAGAGATAATTCACCACGGCTTCGGGCAAAAAACCTCCATCGGTGTACGTCGTGAGTGAGGCGCCGGTGTCGCGCTTGCTCATCTTGGTGCCGTCGCCGTTCAGGATGAGCGGGATGTGTGCATAATGCGGCGGTTTCACCCCGAACGCCTGGAAGAGCGCAATGTGCTTGGCCGTGTTGCTCAGGTGATCCTCACCGCGGATGACGTGCGTGACGTCCATTTCGAGATCGTCAATCACGTTGACCAGGTGAAACACCGGCTGGCCGTCCGAGCGCTGGATGACGAAATCGGGATCCACCTCCTCGCGGTCGGTGAGTTTGCGGACGACTTCGC
>CAZKTW010000493.1:0-2047 GCA_964555775.1 uncultured Bifidobacteriaceae bacterium
TGGTTTAATTGAAAAGCAACAAAGGCGGTGCTTTGACCGGCGGTGGCAAATTCACTGCCGGAAATGATCGTCCCCACCGCAACCCCGGTCACATCCTGATTAAATAGATTCGCGGCCACATACGAGCCGTCGTAGTGACTGCTGTCAGAAACGCCGGTGTAATTCGCACCTGTGGGATCAATGACATCCAACGCCCTGGCATGAATGACCAGAAACACGGAAGCGAATGCCAGCCAGGCGGCAATCTGATTACTCCATTTTCGATTGTTTATTTTCATATCTTTCTTTTTAGGGGTTTTGGTTGATGTTTAACAATTCTCCGCACTTAAAATCGGCTCGACACGCGGTTTCGCCCAATGACAACTGTTGGAACCAAAACCCGCGCGACGACGGCAAATATGCATGCAAAAATATTGGAACCAGCCCAACGCAATTTTATGATATGCTCGGATTTGTTGCTCAACTGGTATTTGACTAAACATTTACACATATATTTTCGCAAATCAAGCTTTTTTTAAATTTTTTTGGAGGGGGTTATGGAGGCGATTATATATACAAATATACAAATGACTTGCATTGGCTTCCGGTGTCAATTAAGAAAGGCGGCGACATGAACACCCATTTCCCTCCTCAGTCGCAGAGCTGTGCCGTCGGATCACGCCCGGGCGGAGGACTCTTATTGTTGAGCGCGGTTGTTGCGGCGCTCGGTTCGTTGTTGTTTGGCTTTGATACCGCCGTGATTTCCGGCACCACGGATGCGTTGCGTCATGCGTTTGCGCTCAACGACAACCTGCTCGGATTTACGGTTTCCAGCGCCTTGATCGGCACCATGGCGGGCGCGCTTGGTGCTGGCCGGCCTGCGGATTGGTGGGGCCGGCGGCCAGTGCTGGCGGTGCTTGCCGTGATGTTCTTAATTTCCGCCGCTGGCTGTGCAGGCGCGTGGAACTGGTATGCCTTGCTATTCTTCCGCTTTCTCGGCGGTTTGGCCGTGGGAGCAGCCTCGGTTGTGTGCCCGATGTATATTACGGAAATCGCCCCTGCCAAGCGGCGTGGATTTCTGGTTTCCGTGAGCCAATTGAACATCGTGCTGGGAATCTTGTTTGCCTATCTGTCCAACTACCTGGTAGCCCGGTGCCTCGGTTCGGAGAATCCAGGCTCATGGCGCTGGATGTTCGGGGTGATGCTTCTGCCCTCACTTGCTTTTCTGATTACCGCATTGATGATTCCCGAAAGTCCACGCTGGCTGGTCAAAATGAACCGCCTGGCCGAGGCCGAAGCCGTTTTGACTCGATTCGGCCATGACAACCCGGCGAAGGAGAATCAGGAAATTCAAGACTCGCTTTCGGCTGAAACTGCGGGTGTGAGTGACCGGCTTTTTCAGCGTAAATATTTGAAGCCGCTGCTGCTCGTTTGCATGGTGGCTGCGTTCAATCAACTCGATGGCATCAACGCCGTCATTTACTACACCGCCGATATCTTTCGCATGGCCGGAGCGGACAATGCCAGCGCGCTGATGCAATCGGTTATTGTTGGATTGACGAACCTGGTGATGACCCTGGTGGGCATGGCTCTCATTGACCGGGTGGGGCGCAAGGCACTGTTGCTGGTGGGGTCAGTGACTTTTATTATTTCTCACGCCCTGGCGGCGTGGGTTTTCGCCACACATACTCAAGGCTGGATTGTTATCGCCGCCATGATGGGCGTGGTCGGTTCCCATGCCTATTCGCAGGGGGCAGTCGTATGGGTGGTGATAAATGAGTTGCTGCCGAATGCCGTTCGCGCTTCCGGCTCGGCGGTGGCGTGCTTTTTGATGTGGGCGCTGTGCGCCGTCGTGGGTTGGGGATTTCCGGTCATCGCCAAGGCCTCCGGTGCAACGGCCTTCGGATTCTTCGCTTTGATGATGGTCGCCCAATTCGTGCTGGTCGCCAAATATCTCCCTGAAACCAAGGGCGTCAGCCTGGAAGAACTGCAAAAGCGACTGGACAGCCATCCTGAAACGACCGGTTAACGAAAACTTTAGAGCCTGTCTGAAAAAGGAGCGCGGCTG
>CAZKTW010000494.1:0-2032 GCA_964555775.1 uncultured Bifidobacteriaceae bacterium
CTATCCTGGCTTTCGCTACTGGAGCAGGAATTTGGCTATTTTGCGGTGGGTGGGTAGCGAATTTCCGAAGATTGCCTCGGGATTTTCCTTTAAATTCGGTTTGGTGCAGACCTACCCCCTTCCACTGTGACTGGAGAGTGCGGTATGATCTGAGCCGTTGTTATGGCCAAACCATTTCTCCAGTGCCACCGCCGGTTCAAGAACGGCAAGGACCATTGTTACTGGAGCATTGCGGAGAAGGTGCGAACGCGACGGGGTTGGGTGCAACGGCACCTGCTGTATCTGGGAGAGATCAATGACAGTCAAAAGGCAGCTTGGACAAAAACGGTGGATGTCTTTGACGCGCCACGCCAGCAAACACAGGAGCTGGCGCTGTATCCGGCCGATCGCGCGATTCCTGAACACGCCGCCGAGTATGGGGTTGCGGCTCAAGTGAGTTCGCGTTGCGACGGCCGCGCCAGTGGGGCGCCTGCTGGGTGGGCTGCCAGCTGTGGGATCAACTCCATCTGGACCAGTTCTGGCAGGAGCGACTGTCCGACTCCCGCGAGGGAACTTGCTGGCGCCATGTGTTGGAGACCTTGACGATTTATCGGCTGGTTGATCCAGGCAGCGAATGGCGCTTGCACCGGGAATGGTTCAAGAACAGCGCGCTGGCGGACTTGCTGGACGAGGATTTTTCCCTGGCGCAGAAGGATAATCTGTATCGCTGCCTGGACAAGGTGCTTAAACATCGCGATCCGCTTTTCCAACATTTGCGGCGGCGCTGGGAGGATCTGTTCGGGGTTAAGTTTGAAGTCCTGCTCTACGACCTGACCAGCACGTATTTTGAAAGCGATCCGCCGTTTCCCGAAGGAGACAAGCGCCGCTACGGATACAGCCGTGACAAGCGTTCGGATTGCGTGCAGGTGGTCATCGCGCTAGTGGTGACACCCGAAGGTTTTCCCCTGGCCTATGAAGTAATGGCCGGCAACACCGCCGATCGGACCACGCTGCGGGACTTTCTGGATCGGATCGAAAAACTCTACGGCAAAGCCGAACGAATCTGGGTGATGGACCGGGGCGTTCCCACCGAGGAAGTGTTGGCGCAAATGCGCCAGAGCGATCCCACGATCCATTATCTGGTCGGAACTCCCAAAGGCCGGCTGGGGCAATACGAACAAGAGCTGCTCAAAGAGCCCTGGCAAGTCGTCCGCGAAGGAGTGCAGGTCAAGCTGCTGCCACAGGACGCGGAGCTGTACGTGCTGGCCCAAAGCAACGACCGGGTGAACAAGGAACGCGCGATGCGGCGGCGCCAGCTCAAGGGACTGGTCAAACGGCTCAAGGAACTGCAGCAAATGAAGCCCGCTCGCGACGCGCTCCGGCTCAAGCTGGGAGCGGCCAAAGCCCAGTTTCCAGCGGCCTGGCGTTTGGTGAACGTACAGGTGCCCAAAGCCAAAGCGGTGGCTGAGGGGCAGAGCGTCCAATTCAAACTGCGCACCGACAAGTTGCGCCAGGTGTGGCGGCGGGAAGGCCGCTATTTGTTGCGCAGCAATCTGAGCGGGGAAGATCCGGCCAAGCTGTGGCAGTTTTACATCCAACTGACGCAGGTGGAGGCGGCGTTCAAGGATCTGAAGGATGATTTGAGTTTGCGTCCCATTTTTCACCAGTTGGAAGAGCGGATCGAAGCGCATATCTTCGTGGCGTTCCTGGCCTATTGCTTGCATGTGAGCCTGCGGGCGCGGCTGCGCGTGCTGGCACCGGGACTGACCCCGCGCTCGATGCTGGAGAAGTTTGCCGCCATCCAGATGCTCGACGTGCATTTTCCGACCACCGATGGACGCGAGCTGGTGTTCTGCCGCTACACCCAGCCGGAGAAAGACCACAAGATGCTGCTGGCGCAACTGGGATGGGAACTGCCACCCCAATCACCCCCTCGAATCACGCAAAAAGGTGAATTGATAAAAGAATGAGTTTGGTGCAGACCTTTTGGAGCCGCTCCCCTGTTTTCAACCCTTTGCTCCTCCTTGCCCCTCCAGTTGCGAAAGTCGGGTTA
>CAZKTW010000495.1:0-2021 GCA_964555775.1 uncultured Bifidobacteriaceae bacterium
TCCCAGAATTGCTGCCATTTGGGCTCGATCAGGTGAAACGGATATTGTCGGCGACTGCTGGCCATAGCGGGTGATTTTGCGGAAATCGGCGCGGCGGAGCAATGGCGGAGTTCCCCAAGCCATCAAAATTCGGGCTTGCTTCGGCTTTGACATGGGCTAAAAGTCAGCGTAATAATTTGAATCAGCCATTCAGGGCGTGGCCCTGAACTCGTGTCATGATCATTTCGCCCGTTTCACGGACTGCCGCACTTGCCGACGGGGCAAGACGGACGGGGTTTACCCTGATCGAGCTGCTGGTGGTGATTGCCATTATCGCCATCCTGTCGGCCATTTTGCTGCCGGCATTGGCCCGCGCGAAAGAGCGGGCGCAGGCCATCCTTTGCCTGAACAACACCAAGCAACTCACCTTGGGCTGGCAACTCTACGCGGACGATTTTGAAGGCCGGCTGCCCTACAATCTTGTCATGACGGCCAATGGGATCCGGACGAACCTCAACTGGGTCAACAATTTCATGACCTGGGATTTGAGTTCAGACAACACCAACACCGCTACGCTCACCGAAGCGAGTCTGGGTTCTTTTGTCAGCAAGGCGACGGCCATTTATCATTGTCCGTCCGACCACGCCTTGAGCGCGCCCCAAAATGCCGCCGGCTGGGAAGCGCGCATCCGCAGTTATTCGATGAATGCGATGGTTGGCGACGCGGGCGAAGTTTCTGCGGGCGGGTTCAACGTCAACAATCCCGGTTACGTCCAGTTTTTTAAAAACACGCAAATTCCCCAGCCCAGCGAAATTTTTGTGTTTCTGGATGAACATCCAAACTCCATCGGCGACGGTTATTTTCTCAACAAATCCACCGATTATGTCAGCAGCAGCGCCTACGGCGGCACGGGATACAGCCGTGCCGTCTGGACTGATTTGCCGGCCACTTATCATAACAACGCCACGGCTTTTTCATTTGCCGACGGGCACAGTACGCTGCATCGCTGGCTGGTTCCCAGCACCATCTATCCCGTCCGGCCGGATGTCCCGTATCTTCCCCTCGACGTTTCCGCCCAGGCCACGGACTTCAACTGGATTCTGGACCACATGAGTGTGGACCACAACTGACGCTGCAGAAGCCGGCGGATCTACAGGTATTGCCGCAGGGATTGTTCGTTCCCTGCCATCCCGAGCACGTACAACTTGTCGCCTTCCGTCCAGGATACCATCCCGAGTCCGCTGACCTGGACGAACTGGCGCGAGCCGACCGGTGGCGCATTCTTCACCGCGGCGCGATCAATGACAAACAGCCAAAGGTCGCTCTGTTCTCCCGGCGGCAGCGGCTTGCCGGTCCGGAAACAAACCATCGACACCTTCATCCCCTGCCAGTCTTGAATGGCACAGCCGGCCACGGCGGTTTTTTCCAGCGCCGCCGGCAGCCGATAATCCGCGGGCGCCTGTTTTTGCGCAAGGTAGGCACGGATGGATGCGGGATTATTTGTCAGCAAATCCATGCCATAACCGCGCAAGGCCACACTCGCCATATGGTCCTGGTAAAGGTCGTAGGTATCGTCACTCCGGTGGTGTCGGAACCAGAGCGGGCTTAAAACCGCCAGGGCAATCACCATCGCCGCCGCAGCGAGAACCGCCCGCTGCCGCCGGATGCCGATTCTTGCCCTGGCCGCCTGTTCGGAAATGATCTGCTCCTTCAGGCCGGCGGGTACGGCGATTTTCCGGAATCCGGCCCGCACCGCTTCCTGCCGTGCAAAATGCTCCGCCAGCCAGCGCGTCAGTTCCGGATCCTGCTTGGCCAGCGCCAGCGCCTCGGAGATTTCCGGGTCGCCTGCATCCGTCGTTCCGGGACGGTAAAGCAGCAAAATGGTTCTGGCCTGGTCGTGGTTCACGATCTGGGAGGTTGGGGTTGCCTGCCGGTGGTGTCACCCGTCAACATTTGGTGCAGCCGACCGAGGCCGCGGGTGAGACGTGATTTGACGGTGCCGAGCGGCACATCGAGAATTTCGGCGATTTCATTGTAGGAAC
>CAZKTW010000496.1:0-1991 GCA_964555775.1 uncultured Bifidobacteriaceae bacterium
TGTGCTGGTTTTTAACCCGTTCAGCCTTATTTTTTTGAGCGTTTTCGTGGGAATGGGTCACACCAAAATCATAGAGGCAAAACTTCAGAAGCCTGCCGTTTACGAACCTGTGGCCGAGAGATTGGCCACCTATTGCCAATCGGACCAGAGTCTGTTTCCAAAAATCCTCAGCTATGCTTGGTTGCCCGGAGAAATATCACATTTGGGCGAGCCATGGAGCGAGGTCACCACCAATTCCGCTTTCGTTGAGATGGGCGGAGGTTTTTACCACTTCGGCTACACATTGGAACTCGATGAAACGGCTTCCACCCCGGCGAAAAATGTCTGGCATCTGGTTGGGAACAATGAAGCGGGCTCAGTCCCGTCAACAAATGTCTGGAACCTGTTTCTGGCCCGTGAAGGTTCTACAAACAAGCTTTTAATGACCTTGCGACTTGCAGCGATACAGCATGTAACGGCCGAGGACCTGGAGAAACTTGTGGGTAGCAGTTTTGATCAATCGATCAAAGAGGGCAATGGCGGCTATCAGAGCAAGGTTATGTTGCAAATGAGATACGGACAGACAACGCAGGCGGTGACAACTTGCGCGGATTGGATAAAAGCAAAGCCCGATTCGTGGCGGGCGCGTTTTACCTATGCCCATGTACGATGCCGGATGGGAGAAACCGAATCTGCTGGTGCTCAATTCAATGATTGGGTGGACGCCCACAAAAACTTTGGCAATTACATCTATCTGGCGCTTTTCAACTACCGTGAAGGGCGAACCAATCAGGCTGTGAACGCCGTCCGCATGACCCTCAACCAGCGTCTGGTGGAGTCATCCGATGAAGGGGCAAGCGTATTCTACCTCGCACAGAACGGTGCGCTGATCGCCTACGCTGCTGGCGATTACGATTTGTGCCTGTCTATCTGTGATAAAATGTTAGCGGATTCAGACCGGCAGAATTGGTGGAAGCGAAATGCATGGAGGATCAAAGCGGCAGCGACCTTTATGAAAGGAGACCAAACGGCGGCGATTGATATGATGAAACAGGCCGTGAAAGCCAACGATCCCGATCCATTTAGTCACGAACCCAGAGCCAAGGCCGATCAGGTGTTGCTGGACGCAATCCAACGGAAGGATGCCGAAAGTATTCGGAATATCGGGAATTGGTCTGATGAACTGGAAAAATGGTACAGTCCATTCGAAACTGATGAATCCGAATTCCACGGTTCTGATTTACACATCCCGACGCCTTATCCGGCTTCATGGAGGACCGATTACATAAATCCCAACACGCCACAGTAGACCGGTTCAAAATCGCTCATTCGTTCGCGCCCCCCGCTGAAGACTAATGCACTTGTTGTTCTCGTCGCAGATCAGCACGAATGCGCCATGGATTCCTTCGGTGGTAACGAACTTTTGAAGCAGCGACGCGGGAAACTGAACGGTCTGCCCACTTGCGCAGTGGACGATCACATGAAGAATCGTGCCCCGGTAATAATCCAGATACGCCTCCGACGAAATGTGAAGTTGAAATTCGTAGCGGTTCATCGGTTTGGCACCAATCAGAGCAGTGTCAATTGTTGGGTGCAAGGTTCTCGCAAATTGCTGACCCCAAGCCCAAGCAGACGCAATGGCCGGGAAACCAGCTTCTCCCGGCCCAGCAAAAAGCATCCTAGTCGGTAAACGTCAGCGGCCTCAGTGATTGGCTCCTCCACAGAAATCTGGCGCGTCAGAGTGGTGAAATCACTGTAGCGCACTTTCACCTGGACTGTGTGTGCGCCTAGTTTCCTGTGCTTGAGCCGCGATGAAATGTCCGCTGCCTGCTCTTTGAGGCAAGTTCTCAAAATCTTCCGGTCGGCGGTGTCTTTCAGAAATGTTTCCTCGCCACTGATGCTCTTGATTTCATCCCCGATTTCCAGTGGCCGATCATCTTCACCCAAGGCAAACTGTTTGAGCTTCGGGCCAAACGAACCGACCAAAGCACGCAAATCACCGGCGTAATCCT
>CAZKTW010000497.1:0-1982 GCA_964555775.1 uncultured Bifidobacteriaceae bacterium
GGCGAACAGCCGGACGATTTGCAGCCCTTCGATGCGAAACAGTTCGCCCAGGCGTTGTTTGAGGAATGAGATTCGACGCGGAGCGTCAACAAAACTTGGACAAAACGCCTGCTTTTGTATCCTTCCTGCATAATGAGTCCAACCCTGCGCCGCTTGTTATTCCTGCTTTTCTTTTTGTCCGGCTTTTGCAGCCTCGTTTATCAGGTGGTTTGGACGCGCATGGCGTTTGCGTCGTTCGGGATCATTACCCCGGTGCTTTCGGTGGTGCTTTCGGTGTTCATGCTAGGACTTTCGGTGGGAGCGTGGGCGGGAGGACGGCTGGTCGGTCCCTGGACAAGAAAAACCGGCTGGTCCGCGGCTTATTTTTATGCCGGAGCGGAATTGATGATCGGGCTGGGCGGGGCTTTTGCGGTTCCCAAATTGTTCGGGCTGGGAGAACATTGTTTGTTGTCGGCCGGCCAGACCAATTCCTTCGAATATCTTTTCCTCTCGGCGTTGGTCCTGGCCATCTCCATTTTCCCGTGGTGTGTGTGCATGGGCGCAACCTTTCCGCTGATGATGGCCTATGTCCGGGAATGGGATGGGAACAATCAGGAAAGTTTCAGCTATCTCTATCTGGCCAACGTCCTTGGGGCAATGAGCGGGACTTTGTGGACGGCGCTGGTTTCGGTGGAAATATTGGGTTTTCATAAAACCCTTTGGGACGCCTCTGCCTGCAACTGCGCCATCGCCGTCATCAGCGTGCTCCTGGGACAAAGCCGACGCCCGTCTTCCGCCACCCCCGAACCGGCAGCAACCGGTTTGCCCGGTCCGGTGGTTGTCACCCCGTTTCAAGGCGTTGCCGTCCGGCTCATTAAATGGCTTTTGTTTTCAACCGGATTCAGTGCCATGGCGATGGAAGTGATTTGGACGCGTGCCTTCACTCCAGTCCTGCATACGCAAGTGTATTCGTTTGCTTCCATTGTCTGTGTTTATCTGGGGGCCACCTTTTTGGGCTCCCTGAAGTATCGCCGCGACCTGCGAAACCGTCGCGTCCGTTCCCTGGCCGTCCTCATTTCCCTGCTGGCGCTCACCGCCTTGCTTCCTGCGCTGATCAATGATTTTCGACTCATGAAAGACGATTGGACGGGACAGATCAGTTTGATCAGCGGCGCTTTTCTGCTGGCCAGCATTTGTCCGCTTTGTGCCGTGCTGGGATATTTGACGCCGGGTTTGATTGACGGATACGCCACCGGTCATCCGGCTGAAGCCGGCAAGGCATATGCCATCAATGTGATCGGCTGTATTCTGGGGCCGCTGTTTGCCTCGTATATTTTGTTGCCGTGGATCAGTGAAAAAAGCGCGTTGGTTTTGCTCAGCCTGCCCTTCCTGGGATATTATTTGTTCCTGAGCAAATCCCTGCCGCAAAGGAGTCGTTGGGGATGGGGCTTGATCGCCGGCAGCATCCTGGTCTGGACGGTATTCTTCTCCGAGGATTACGAAGCCTTGCTGGTAAAAACCCAAACCGACACCACCATCCGGCGGGACTATGCCGCGTCCACCATTTCCTTTGGGGAGGGGAGGCACAAGCACCTTTTCGTGAATGGGGTTGGGATGACCGGACTGATTCCAACCACCAAATTCATGGCCCACCTGCCGCTGGCCTTTCACGAGGGCCGGCCGCAATCGGCCCTGATTATTTGTTTTGGCATGGGCACCACTTACCGCTCGGCCCTGAGCTGGGAGGTAAACACGACGACCGTGGAATTGGTGCCCGGGGTCACGAAGGCGTTTGAGTTTTACCACGCGGATGCCAAACAGTACCTCGACAATCCCAGGGGACAGATCGTCATTGATGATGGCCGACGCTATCTGAGACGCACCGCGGAAAAATTCGACGTCATCGTGATTGATCCGCCACCACCACCGGAGGCTGCCGGTTCCAGCCTGCTTTATTCCAAGGAATTCTATGAACTGGCCAAACAGCATCTCCAACCGCATGG
>CAZKTW010000498.1:0-1980 GCA_964555775.1 uncultured Bifidobacteriaceae bacterium
CCTTGGAGCTGATTTCGCCGAGCGCCTTTTTGGAATCGTAATTCAGCCGCAGATGGACGGTGATGGTGGAGAGGCCCAGCTTGCTGGCCGATTCCATGTAATCAATCCCGTCCGCCGCCGCGATGGCGCGTTCGAGCGGCTGCGTGACAAAGCCGCGCACCAGGTTGGCGCTGGCGCCGACATAAACGGTCGTTACCGTGATGGTGGCATTTTCGCTGAGCGGATACTGCCGGAGGTTCAGCGAACGGATGGCCTGCAGCCCCGCGATCAAAATGACCAGGCTCACCACCGTGGCCAGCACCGGACGGCGGATGAAAAGATCCGTGAATGATTTCATGCGCGCGGCCCTTAACTATTCGGTGGATTGGGCGACAGCGAAGGTTGCGGCGTGTCGGTGTTGTTCTCCTGTACCCTGGCGCCGTTGTGCAATTTGAAAAGCCCGGCCGTCACCACGCGGTCGCCTGCCTTCAACCCTGATTCCACGCTCACAAAATCGCCGTGGGCGCGGCCCGTACGGATAAATTTCTGCTGCACGACCAGATTCGTCTTGCCGGCGGAAGTCTGCGGTTCAATCAGATAAACGGCATCGCCATACGGCGCGCTTAAAATCGCCGTGGCCGGGACCACCAGCACGGGTTGTTCCTGTGGCAAAACCACCACCGTCCGCACAAACATTCCCGGATGCAACCGCTGCTCGCCGTTTTCAAGCGTGGCCTGCAAACGCACGCTCCGCATCGTCTGGTCGAGGTCCGGATTGATGGCCGTTACCGTGCCCGCAAACGCCTGGCCGGGATAGGTGTCGGAGGAAACCCGCACCGCCAGCCCGGTCCGGAGCTGGGCCAGATCCTGTTGTGGCAGTGAGAAGTCGCAAAAAACCGGGAACAAGGTCTGCAAGGAAACAATCGGTTTGCCCACGTCCAATAATTCACCAAGATTGACCAGCCGGATGCCCAACTGGCCGGCGAACGGAGCCCGGATGGTTTTCTTTTCAATTGTCGCCCGGATCGCATCGGCATTCGCCTGGTTTTGCTTCAGGGTCGCTTCGGCGGTATCCAGTTCCGACTGGGACACGGTATGGTTTGATTGCAGCACGCGGGTGCGTTCGGCATTGAGGCGGGCCAGCTCCACCTGGGCTTCAACGGCCCGCAATTGCGCCTCCTCAGACGAGGTGTCCAACCGCACGAGCAGGTCGCCCTTGGCCACCACGGCGCCGGATTCGAAATCAATTTCGCTCACTTTCCCGGCGATTTCCGGTGAAACCGTCACACCCTGCACGGCCGTGATCGAGCCGACCGCAGCGAGGGTGTCCGGCCATTTTTCCTCATGCGCCACGGCGGAGGAAATCGTTTCCGGTGGCGGAACGAACGCCTTTCCGGCGGCGATCATGGTGCGGATCTGCAGCACTTTCACGCCGGCCAGGACCGCCACAATGACCAGGAAAACGCCAACGGCGATGATGATTTTTCGTTTCATGCTTTTTTCTCCTCGAAATTCAAGCCCGCTGCTTCCGGCGTTGCTTTTTGGCCCCGGCGCCGGTCAGGAACAGGTCCACGATGCGCTCCGCCGCCCGGCGGTTCAGGCGATAATCCGGCATCAACAAATGCGACGCAATATAAAGGTGCGCCTGCCCGTAAAAACCATAGGCCAGATCGCGGCTGTCAAAGAGGTCATTCAATTCACCGGCGGCCTGCGCCCGCTTGATCAGCGAGCGGATGAAATCCAAATTGCGCTGGCAACGGTCCAGATAGTTCAATTCCGCCGGCATTTCCCCCGGAGCGGCAAACGCCGTGGCGAACGCGATGCGCGTCAGGCCCTGGTTTTTGTGGAAGTAATCGAACAGCGCCGCCAGGATTTCAATCAGTTGTCCCCGGATGTCTGATTTGCGGGCCGCGGCCTGCTGGACGACCTGCAGCCGTTCGTCGTGCGCCTCGCTGACCAGCGCCTGAAACAGGCCGGCCTTGTCCCGGAAATAATAATACA
>CAZKTW010000499.1:0-1978 GCA_964555775.1 uncultured Bifidobacteriaceae bacterium
TGCATTTGAGCAACGCTGGCAGTTACGTCTGTGTGGTCAGCAACCATGTTGGAACGGCCACCAGTTCGGCGCTGAATCTCACCGTTGTTGTTCCGACCACATACCAACAGGCCATGCTGTCTCTGAACCCAATTGGCTACTGGCCATTGAATGAATCCAGCGGGACGATAGCCTACGACGTGATCGGCGGTCACAATGGCACCTATACAAACACCTACCTGCTCGGTCAGGCTGGCCCGACTAATTCATTCTTTGGTGGCTCGACTTCAGCTCTGTTTGATGGGTCATCGGGCCATGTTGAGATTCCTGGAGCGCCATTCAACATCACCAGCGCAGTCACCGTGGTGGCATGGGTTGATGTGTTCTCCGGGCCGACCTTTGATGGTCTGTTTGGGCATGGAGATGCATCGTGGCGCATGAGCATCAATCCAAGTAGCCAGCCAGGCGGCAATGATGGTTTCCCGCAATCGGATGCGACCGACCCGATCAGTACACCTGGAATTAATGACGGTAAATGGCACATGATAGCTTACTCCTATACGGGAACTCCCGGACAAACGGGCAACGGTTCCCTGTATGTGGACGGCGTGCTGGTGGCCAACAACACAATCCCAACGGCTCCTGTGGGTAATAATCTTGATGCATGGATTGGCGGTTCGCCTGATTATGGAGACCGGTTCTTGCCGGCCTACATTGCCAACGCGGCCGTGTTTACCCAATCTTTAAGCGCCGCCCAAATTATGGATATGTTCCAGGGCATACCTGTTGTAACCATAACAATCACGCGTTCAGGATCTAATGTTGTTCTTAACTGGCCGACGGGGACGCTTTTGGAAGCAACTAACATAAGTGGTCCATGGACGACCAACAACGCTGCTGTTCCCGGATACACGGTTCCGGCTACCAACACTGCCAAGTATTTCAAGGTGCAAGTCACTCCCTAAGCGGAGGCGGCTTGCCGGGTAAATGATTAAATAACAGACGGCCGGAGTTGAAAAACTCCGGTCGCTTTTTTTTGCGAACATCAACTGGCGTGATCATTTTGGAAATTTGACCGTAAGTGTCATGCTTGGCACCTGCTTGACAGAGCAACGGTTGGGGTTGGGGAAGCGAGAGGTATTATACTACGACGTTTATGGTGCGATCTATCGTTGCAACGGAAGTTGCGTCTTGACCCGAGCTTCTGGTTTGACCTTAGGGATTTGACGATTGGTTGTGTGGGGCAAACGGGTGAGAACCGTACGAAGATGAGCGAAGGGATCCCGGCCGCGACGGTGGCAGCTTTCAATGACAGCACAATAAACCGACTCCATGTAGTTGATGCGCGCAAACTGGCCCATGTTGCCTATCTGCGACGTGATCCACTCGTGCCGGAACTGCTGGCGATCAAGCGCGTTGCCAGCCAGTTGGTGCCGTCCAGTTTTTTCAGGGGTTCATTTCGGCGGTAGACAACCTGCGTTGCTTTTGCCCGCTCTGGCATTGGTGTTTGAACCGGTTGCCCAACCTGAAGCCAACCTACCACGCCGGATTTGGAATCCACCCGGAGTTTGCACAAGGATGAACCACAGGAAGGCGTGAGGCTGCGCATTCTGTGGTTCTGGCTGTTCGTGACCGCCGGTGTGTTGAGCCATCCGACCATCAAGCTGGCCGTGTCGAAACTTGAGCGCGGCTCAGACTCAACGCAGTTGCGACGTGGAGAGCTTTTGGCGCAATGCTTGCTCATATTGAAGCGCTTTGGTATTAGCGGGATCCTGATCAAGCACTTTTTCAAATTGTGTGAGGGCTTCCGAATAACTTCCGGTATCAACGAGCGAGATACCCAAGTTAAATCGCGCTTCGACCATATTCGGCATGATCCGCACAGCTTCGCGAAATTCTCTGACTGCATCGGCTGGCTTGCCATCGCGTCCCAGTTCTGAACCGTAAAGAAAATGTGCTTGAATCGAATCCGGCGAAAGCCTGATCGCCTCGCGAAAGT
>CAZKTW010000500.1:0-1964 GCA_964555775.1 uncultured Bifidobacteriaceae bacterium
AACCGCTTCGGGTTAACGCCCGACGGGGGTTCGAATCCCTCCCTCTCCGCCAGCCCCGAAGGCTTTCGGGGTTGCCGCCAAATCCCGCAATGCGGGCGAAGGCGGGCTGGTTGTAATGGTGTAACGGTTCCGGGCGGCGGCCCGGCAAGCCAGAAAGAGCAAAGATTTGTGAGCAACTGGACAACGATAATAATCTGGGTGGCGGTGATCGGGGCTGTGTTCGGCTACCTTTGGTGGCAGGGACAGATCCGCGCACTGGCCAACTACGTGCAGGAAACGCGGGAAGAATTGAAAAAATGTTCGTGGCCGAGCTGGACTGAACTGAAGGGCTCGACGGTGGTCATCATGATTTCGATTGCCTTGCTTGGCGCATTTACCGAGGCGGTGGATCGCATTCTGTACGTCATATTCTTCGTATTTTGAGCATCATGCGCAGCCAATGGTTTGTCATTCATACGCTTTCCGGCCAGGAGCAGAAGGTCAAGGACAGCATTGAGAAACGCATCAAGACCGATGAGATGCAGGACTTTGTCAAAGAAGTCCTCGTCCCGATGGAAAAAGTGGTCGAGGTGCGCAATCAAAAGAAGACCGTGTCCAGCCGCAAGCTGTGGCCGGGCTATGTGTTTGTGGACATGGTGTTGCTGGACGAAAACAAGCGGATCATTGAAAAGCCGTGGTATTTCATCAAGGAAACCCAGGGCGTGATTGGATTTGTGGGCGGCGAGCCGCCGGTGCCGACGCCGAGCGAGGAAGTCGAGTCCATCAAGGCGCAGATTTCCGCGTCCGAAGAGACGGAAAAGCCGAAGGTCAATTTTGAAGTCGGCGAAACGATCAAGATCAATAACGGCCCGTTCCTGAACTTCAGCGGCGTGATCGAAGAAATCGATCCCGAACGCGGCAAGTTGAAGGTGACGGTCAACATTTTTGGGCGGAATACGCCCGTGGAACTGGAATATTGGCAGGTGGAGAAGGCGTAGCGTTAGTGGCGGCGCCTCGTGAGAGCGCCGCGGAATGAAAAATAATTTGCGGCGGTTTCACAACGCGCCGCTACGAAGAAGAATTTTATGGCAAAGAAAGTCACAGGCATCATCAAGTTGCAAATCCCGGCCGGCCAGGCCAATCCCGCGCCGCCCGTCGGCCCGGCCCTCGGTCAGCACGGCGTCAACATCATGGGATTCTGCAAGGAATTCAACGCGGTCACGAAGGCGGACGCGGGACTCGTCATTCCCGTCGTCATCACCGTGTTTCAGGACAAGTCGTTCACGTTCATCACCAAGTCGCCGCCGGCGTCCATCCTGCTGAAAAAGGCCGCGGGCATCACCGCCGGATCCAAGGTGCCAAACAAGGACAAGGTCGGCAAGGTCACCCGCAAACAGGTTTTGGACATCGTGAAGATGAAGGCCAAGGATTTGAATTCTTCCTCGGAAGAAGCTGCGTTCCGCGTCATTGCCGGAACGGCCCGCAGCATGGGAATTGAAGTCATCGGATAAACCAACAATCGCGGGAGAGTCCGGAAGGATTCGTTTGCACCGCACCAAAGCAAATGCCCAGCAAAAGATACAAGAAAGCGCTCGAAGTTGTGGACGCCAAAAAAGCGTACCCGTTGAAGGATGCCGTCGGCGTACTCGCCAAATTTCCCAAGGCAAAATTCAATGAAACCATTGATCTTGCGTTCCGTCTGGGAGTGGACCCGAAGCAATCGGATCAGATGGTCCGCGGCACGGTCCCACTTCCTCACGGCAGCGGCAAGACCGTCCGCGTGCTGGTGTTCGCCAAGAGCGGCGCCGCGGCAGATGCCGCCAAGGCGGCCGGTGCGGAATACGTAGGCTTTGAAGACATGATCGCCAAATGCAACGGTGGCTGGTCGGATTTCGACGTGGCCGTGGCCACCCCGGAAGCGATGTCCGAGGTGCGCAAGCTGGGCAAGGTGCTCGGGCCGCGCGGCCTGATGCCCAATCCGAAAA
>CAZKTW010000501.1:0-1962 GCA_964555775.1 uncultured Bifidobacteriaceae bacterium
CGCTGATGACTCCTACGAGTGAACCAACATTCGCAGGAGTTTTATGATCGCATATTTCTGGGTGGCAATCGGCGGCGCGCTCGGCAGCGTCAGCCGCTTCTGGCTCAACGGCATCGTCTCCAGCCGTTTTGGCGAAACCTTTCCGTGGGGAACGATGCTTATCAACATCACCGGTTCATTCGCGATTGGGGTAATCGCCGCGCTCGCCAATCCGGAAGGCCGGATGGATTCGTCGTCGCGCGCCTTTGCCACGCAATTTGTCATGATCGGCATCTGCGGCGGTTACACGACCTTTTCCTCGTTCAGCCTGCAAACCTTGAATCTCCTGCGCGACCGGGAATGGCTTTACGCCGGCGGCAACGTCGTGCTCTCCGTGGTGTTGTGCATGGCCGCGGTCTGGCTTGGCTGGCTGCTCGGCTCAACCGTCAACTCCCTGAAAGGAAATTGATATGCAAATCCCCACTGATGCCGTCCAGTTGCGAATCTTCCTTGGCGAAAGCGATCGTTGGGAACATAAACCGCTCTACGAAGCCATCGTGCTCAAGGCCCGCGAACTGCATCTGGCCGGCGCCACCGTGTTGCGCGGGCCGATGGGCTTCGGCAAAACCAGTCATCTGCACACGGCCAAAATCCTCCGCCTTTCCATGGACCTGCCGCTCGTCATCGAAATCGTGGACAGCGAGGAAAAAATCAATGCCTTCTTCCCGATCCTTGACGGGATGATGGGGGGAGGCCTTGTCACGCTCGAAAAGGTGAAGGTGCTCCACTACCGCTCCGGGCCGGAACCCGCCGCGTAATCTCGAGAACATTCAACGCTCAACATTCAACGCCGAACTTTCAAGGAAAGCGGGACATCCGGCATTGGGCTTTGAACCTGCTGGTTTTGCTTCGTTACTTCGCGTCTTTATTGTTCAATGGTTCTGTGAATGGTTCAAAAAAACAAGGTCCCGCTGGCTCAACCGCACCACCCTCGGCATTGGCCTACTTGTCTTTTCAACGCTTGGACTTCATGCCGGCCCGCCGTTCATCACCGACGACCCGGAACCCGTGGATTATCAGCATTGGGAATTGTACATTGCCTCACAGCACCTCCAAACCCCGGACGGCTGGTCCGGCACCGCCCCGCACATTGAATTGAATTACGGCGTCATCACCAACGTGCAACTGCACCTCATCGCGCCATTGGCGTATGACGCTCCCAAAAACAGCGCGGCGCAATACGGCTATGGCGACACGGAACTGGGCGTCAAATTCCGTTTCCTCCAGGAAACCTCCCTGCTCCCCCAGGCCGGTATTTTCCCCCTGGTTGAAGCGCCCACGGGCGACAGTTCCCACGGCCTGGGCAGTTGACAATGGCAGGCGTTCCTGCCGTTGTGGTTGCAGAAAAGTTTCGGCGACTGGACAATTTACGGCGGCGGCGGCTATGGCATCAATCCGGGCATGGGAAATCGAAACTGGGGCTTTGGTGGCGCGGTGCTCCAATGCCAGGTGCGCGACCATATCCTGATCGGCGGTGAAATCTATCATCGCACCGCCATGGAAGACGGCAGCCGGAGCGACACCGCATTCAACGTGGGAACCGTCATGGATCTCACCGAACATCAGCATCTTCTGTTTTCCGCCGGTCGCTCGATTGACGGCCCGACCGACTTTCAAGCCTACCTCGCCTGGCAATTCACCCTCGGCCCGGAATTTTTCCATTCGTTTGCCCGTTTATTCCGCGGCGGCGCCTCGGCCGAACGCCGCATTTCTCCGGCAAATTGAAAAGTGCGGCTTTCTGCCGAGAAACCGCCACGCCAGTTTTTCTTCGTTTCTTTATCTCTTTGTTGTTCAATTAAATTGTGAACGTTCCGGCGACAGACAAACAACCGCCACGCTGGCTCAACCGCACCGTGCTCGGCATCGGCCTGGCGTCGTTGTTCAGTGATTGGTCGCACGAAATCGCCACCACCGTCCTGCCGG
>CAZKTW010000502.1:0-1960 GCA_964555775.1 uncultured Bifidobacteriaceae bacterium
TCTCGGCGAGTTCGGCCTTCACCTTTTCCATCTCCTCGCGGTGCTGGTTGATGTCGAACAGCGAAATGCGCCGGATGCGGACCTGCAACAGCCGTTCCACGTCCGGATCGGTCAGGTCCCGCACGAGCTGCCGCTTGAACGGCTTGAAGCCATCATAAACCGCGGCGGCCACGGCCTCGCTTGTTTTGCATTTTTCGATCAGCTTGTAGATGCGTTCCTCGATGAAGATGCGTTCGAGCGTGCGGTAATGCAGTTCGTCCTGGAGCTGCTGCTCGCGCAATTCGAGTTCGCGTTTGAGGATGGCGACCAGTTGGTTGGTGTTCTCGCGCAGGATCTCGGAAACCGTCAATTCCACCGGCCGGTTGTCCTTGATCACCACGATGCGGCTGGCGATGGTGGTTTCGCAGTCGGTGAACGCATACAGGGCGTCCACCAGCTTCTCCGCGTCCACCCCGGCCGGGCACTTGATTTCAATCTCGACGTTTTCGGACGTGAAATCGTTGATGGATTTGACCTTCAGCTTGCCTTTTTGCACGGCGTCCTCGATGGACGCGATCAGCGAATCCGTCGTGGTGGTGGGCGGAATCTCCTTGATGGTGACCGTGGACTCGTCCTTGACCTTGATCTTGGCGCGGACCTTGACGCTGCCCTTTCCATCCGAATAATCGCGCGCGTCCATCAGGCCGCCGGTCGCAAAATCCGGCAGGCATTTGAATGGTTGCTTCTTGAGAATGGCGATCTGTGCTTCGAGTAGCTCAGGAAAATTGTGCGGCAGGATGCGCGCGGCCAAGCCGACAGCAATGCCCTCCGTACCGAGCATGAGCGTCACCGGCAGTTTGGACGGTAACGCGATCGGTTCCTTGTTGCGCCCGTCGTAGCTCGGCACGAAATCAGTGATTTCGTCGTTGAACAATTCCGTCCGCGCCAATTCTGTGAGCCGGCATTCGATGTAACGCGGGGCGGCAGCGGGGTCACCGGTGAAAATATTGCCAAAATTGCCCTGGCCCTCGATGAGGTAACGTTTGTTGGCCAGCACCACGAGCGCATCCCCAATGGAGGCGTCGCCGTGCGGGTGATATTGCATCGTATGGCCGACCACATTGGCGACCTTGATGAACCGCCCGTCATCCTTCTCGTGCAACGCCCAGAGAATGCGCCGTTGCACTGGCTTCAGGCCGTCGGCAAGATTCGGTATGGCGCGGTCACGGATGACATAGCTGGCGTAATCGAGAAAGCCCTTGTCCACGCGGCGATGCAAACCGCCATCGGATTTCTTGGGATCGAAAGGGATGTGCGCAATGGCGGCGGGCACATCCTCGGCGAGAACGTGCGTCGCCCCGTTGCCGTTCGTGGCGCCGGATTTCTTCGCGGGCTTGTTCTCCACTGGCGCCGGGACAGCGCCTTCGATGGGCAGTTCCGGCTGGTCCGATTCTTTTTTACGTTTGGCTGACATGTTCTAAATCTTTTTTTTCGGAGGGACGAGTTATACGAGTCCCTAAATTAAATTGCTTTTGGTTTGGGGCTCGCGGAGCTCGCCCCTCCGAGTTTTACCTTCACTCCTCCACCGGTACCACGAGGCGGTCCATGATGTAGTCTTTGCGTTCGGGCGTGTTCTTGCCCATGTAGAAATTGAAGATGGGTGCGGCCTCCATCTTCGGCGCGTATTCCACCTGGCTCAGGCGCATTTCCTTGCCGATGAATTGCGCGAATTCCTTCGGGCTGATTTCACCGAGCCCTTTGAAACGCGTGATCTCGGGCTTGCCGCCAAGTTCCTTGATTGCCGTGTCACGCTCGGTTTCGCTGTAGCAGTAAATGGTTTTTTCCTTGTTGCGGACGCGGAACAGCGGCGTCTCCAGCACAAAAATGCGTCCGTCGTGGACGAGCTGTTCGAAAAACCGGAAAAAGTACGTGATCATCAGGTTGCGGATGTGCATGCCGTCCACGTCCGCGTCGGTGGCGA
>CAZKTW010000503.1:0-1953 GCA_964555775.1 uncultured Bifidobacteriaceae bacterium
GCCGGTTGTTGCTGAACGTCACCGGCGTGTAGTCCATGGACGCCACGGAATTTCGGGTGAACGGCAGAATCGTGTGCCGAACCGGTTCTCCGGCCGGGTAGGTGGCGTTGAATTTGTAATATTCCGCCCCGCGCACGGCCTCCATCGTCATCAGATTGGGATAGGTGCGCTGCCAGCCTCTGGCAATGGTGCAGCCGTGAAAGTCCACCAGCAGATGGTCGGCCGCCGCGTCCTTCAGGATGTCCAGGTAGTATTTCATCGTCCACTGCTTGTCGCTGTGGAAGAAGTCAATTTTGACGCCTTTCACTCCGGCGGCGCTCAACCTGTCGAACTCCGCCTTGCGCGTCGCCGGGTCCATCAATACCGACGGAGCGCCATTCGCGCCGGACGTGAACCAGACGGTGATGCCCACGTTGCGGTCCTTGGCATACTTCAACACGGATTGCCAGTTTCCGCCGTTGGTGATGGTTTGCCAGCCGCCATCCAGGAGACAATATTCCCAGCCCATTTGCTGCGCCAGGTCAACGAACGCGATGTGCGTTTTGTAATTGTGCGTATTGCTGTCCGACCACCAGGACCAGGAGGAACGCCCCGGCTTGATCCAGGAAACATCGGCAAGGACACACGGCGAGGCCAGGTCGAAGGCCAGCGTGTTTTCCAAAACCGGTGCCGGCGTCGCGCCCACCACGACGACGCGCCACGGCATTGACCACGGCAGCGAATACGACGGATTCACGGAGCCGCGGCCCGCTCCCTCGGGAGCCAGCGGCTGCGCAATCCGATAGACGTTGTTTGTCGGCTCGCCCAGATGAGAGCCACAGTAGCTTTCGGTGACATCGGTTTCAAAAAACAGGGCGTATTGGCCGGAAGGTGTTTGGAACAGTGCGGGCAGCGCCCAACCGGACGGCGGGCTTGAGGCGGTGGGAACCGCCGTGGAAAGCGTGCCTGCGGGGATGGCGTTGTTCCAGTAATTCTCGTAAGCCGGCTGATATTTGCCGTCGGTGAACTGGTCGTAAGCCATCATCCACGCGGTGGATTTAGCCGGCATCCTGATTCCGGTTTCCTCGCTAGTGACGGTAAAAGCGTTCGTATTGGTTTCGGGGAAACGGTATCGAAACGCAAATCCTTCATTGTAGGCGCGCAGGACGATTTCCAGTTTCGAGCCGTTGGTTGAGGCAAAGGTGAGGGTCTTCTCATTGCAAAAATCGCGGCAGACCTTCCGCTTGCCGGCGGCCATGTTGTAGGTCGAGTCCACTTGGGTTTGCAGCGTTTCGGAAACGAACGACAAGCCATCCACAAAATTCGCGTCCGACCGGGCCAAGCCCATCGGCGATGCAGGAACGACTTGCGCGACCGACGGTTTCGTCAGGCTCACCGAATAATAAAGCCGCGTTGAATCCGGGTAGTCCGCCGTGCCGTTCAGATTGGTCAGTTGAATCGTGGCTCGCACCGAACCATTCGGGGAAGAAATGGTCCAGGAAGTCTGGCTTCGCGAGGTCGCCGCGAAAGCAAAGAACAGGGCCGTGATTGCTGCGAATTTGATCTTCATGTTGGAGACTTTCATCTTACAGGTGAATAAATGCGGACGCCACGTTTTTCCAGACAAAACAAACTTGTTCGTGTCGTAATGGCATTGGATGGAAGACAGTGTTGAATCATTTCCATCCCGCCGGGGCGGTGCTCGTCTTGGCGGTTCATTCAATTGACGAAAACCAGAGCGCGACAAGCGGAACGCGACAGTTGACCGGACGAAACTTTTCGCCAAAGATACAGTCATGCATCGACGCCAATTTGCCCCGATTGTTTTTGCCCTGACGGGCTTGATGCTCCATGCCCAAACCTCCGCGCCGCCAGCCGGTTGGTTCGTTGAAACCAAGACCAACCGCCCGGCCATTTACCACGACGGCTGGATTGATTTTAACAAGAACGGGCGGGAGGACGTTTTTGAAGACC
>CAZKTW010000504.1:0-1941 GCA_964555775.1 uncultured Bifidobacteriaceae bacterium
AGCACGCCGAACCGGAGGATTTGCTCAATTTCGGTTTCATTCCCGAATTCATCGGCCGGCTGCCGGTGGTGACGACGCTCACCGAATTGACCGAACCGCAATTGGTCTCGATTCTCACCGAGCCGAAAAACGCGCTGACGAAACAATACGCCAAACTCATGGCCATGGAAGGCGCGGAATTGGAATTCACCCCGGACGCCCTGCACGAACTGGCGGCACAGGCGCTGAAAAAAGGCACGGGAGCGCGCGCCCTGCGCGGGTTGATTGAAAAATTGATGCTCGATTTGATGTATGAAGCGCCGGACAACGGCAGCGTCACCCACATTAAAATCACCCGGCCCGTGGTGCTCGGCGAAAGCAAACCGATCGTCCGGCGCAAGCAGGACCAGGAAGCGGCGTAAAACAGTGGCGGCTACTTTTTCTTGCCGCCCAGTCCCCAAATCAGCCAGACCGCCAGCGCCAGGAGCAGAATCAGCCACCACAGATAACGCAATTCGCGTGCGCCCATTTCCACAAACCCGAGCACGGGCGGAAAAAGCAGAATCAACGCGATCACGACGATCGCCAGGCCGCAGAGCTTGAAAAAAAGAACCCAGCGCGGATTCATGGATGACCTACGGGGCAGACGATTGCGCGCGTTGTTTTTGCAGGTCGGCCAGCGGCAGCAACATGTTGACACCGCCACCATTGGCACCACCCACGACCATCGGGGCTTTGCCATCCCACTTTTCCACAATCTGCAAATCAATGAACGCCGGGGTTTGTTTGAGCGCCTCGCCGCGGATCCGGATGGATTCGGCATCGCCTTTGGCTTTGATGACCACGGTGTCCGCTTCAATCTGGGCTTTCTGCTGGGTGAACTTCGCCTTCGCGGCTTCCTGTTCCTGCACCATTTTGGCTTCAATCGCCGTCTCCAATTCCTTCGAGAGATCGATGTTTTGAATGACGACGTCCTCCACGTACAGCATTGTGCCTATTTTTTCCCGCGCCGCGGTAAGCGCCTTGGTTTTGATGACTTCGCGGTTTTTTACGATTTGCTCCGCGCTTTCCAGGGCCGTCACTTCCTTCAAGGCTTCCTGCACTCGTGGCGCGATCAAACTGTCAAACGGGTCGCCGGCGTAACCCTGGTAAATCTGCACCACGGAAGCTTCCGGTATCTTGTACAACACGCGCAAATCCATTTTCACCTGCTGCAAATCGGAAGAATAACAGTCGGCAGAAACTTCGCGGGTCTGCTGGCGGATGGTCACCGGCACGATCGTGGCAATGAATGGCGTTTTAAACCCGAAGCCCTCCGGCTTGAATACGGGCGATACCTTGCCGAGCGTGACTTCGACGCCGCGGTCACCCGGCTGCACCACGTAACTGCTGGTGGAGGCGGCGATGATGACGACAAAGATGATGATGGCGACCCCGACAAGTTTGGCAATGGTTTGAGCTCTCATGGATGGGAGATTAGCCAAACACTTTCACCGAACCAATTACAATTTAGGCCATTAATTACACCCCAATATCTTCATTCCATAGCTCCGGGCGCGCCTGGATGAAGTCGCGCATGAGCTGGATACAAACCGGGTCGTTTAAAATTTCCACTTTCACACCCTGCGAACGGACGTAGGCCTCCGGCCCCTGGAAGGTTGCATTTTCGCCGACAATGACATGCGGAATTTTATAGAGCAGCACCGCGCCACTGCACATGGGACACGGCGACAAGGTGGAATACAGCACACACCGCTGATAGACCGATGCCGTGAGCCGGCCGGCATTTTCCAGGCAGTTCATTTCCGCGTGATGGATCACACTGCCGTGTTGTACCCGCTGGTTGTGGCCGCGTCCGATGATCTTGCCGTCCAGCACCAGCACCGAGCCGATGGGAATGCCTCCCGCTGCCAGCCCTTTCCTGGCTTCTTCGATCGCGGCTTGAAGAAAAACATCCATGCC
>CAZKTW010000505.1:0-1932 GCA_964555775.1 uncultured Bifidobacteriaceae bacterium
TGAAACGACCGGTTAACGAAAACTTTAGAGCCTGTCTGAAAAAGGAGCGCGGCTGTGTCGAAGACCAGCCGCAGCACGTGGCAAGCGCCTCAACTGGCCGAGAATTCGAAGCCTGCTGCGGCTGGTCGAGGACGACACAACTGCGCTCCGGGATTTTTAGAAACGCTTTTGGCTTTCGCTATTGTGGCTTCAGTTTGAAATTCAACCCTGCCGCAAATCTAAAGTGAGCGTGAAGCGGGAACTGACATAGTAAACCTCGGTAAATTCAATGGGCTGGTCGCCGGCATCGAAAACCTGGTGTCGCCGTAGCAACAATGATGTTTTTGGTGCCGCCTGAAGAAGCTTTGATAATCGAGCATCAGCGGTCACGGCTAGAAACTCCTCCCGGGCAAGATGCGGTCGCGCTCCGGAAGCGGTTTCCAGTGTTTCATAAAGCGGACGGCTGAAATCTTCGTTTCCTTTCAAATTGAGGCGTGGATGGAACCAGGAAACTGAATAGAGGATGGGCTGTCGGTTCCAACCGCGCACGCGTTCCAACCGCCACACTTCCATATCAGGCTTGAGTTGCAAGCCCTGGGCCGCTGGTTTGCTGGCGGGCGTCAGTTGATAATTCAAATGGTAGTTCTCCACCGTGATACCCTTGGCGGCCATCTCGCGGGTGAAACTGCGCCAAGCCGTGATACCGGATTCCAAATGCTTGCTGGCCACTCTGGTGCCCACGCCAGCCTTGCGTTGCAGAAGACCTTCAAACACCAGTTTGCTGATGCCTGAACGAACCGTGCCCCGGCTGACGCCCAGTTGAGTGGCGAGTTTACATTCGTCGGGGATCAACCCGCCATTCTGGAATTCTGGCTTCTGAATCAGATCACGCAGCAACTGCTCGACCTGCGCGCGGAGCGGTATCGGGCTTTTGTGATCCAAAGTCAACATTTGACTAAATGTATAAAGAAAGAAGGCGAATTTGTAAAGAAACACTTGCGGCTCGCAAGCCCAACAGAACTTGGTGCCGGTGGTGGCACTCGGCCATTTATCCCCGCTGTTGCGCGCTAAATATACCCAATTTCATTAGCTATTCAAGCATATTCTGTCGCTACCCAACCATATCCGTTTTTAACTCGGTTGGTGTCCGTTTTGGTGTCCGCAAAATATATATCGAAGTTCGTTGAGATGGCTCCCGAAACGGTCGAACAGTTCATTCTGGATCAACTCGACTGACGCTGGTTGGTCCCGCGTGCCTGAGCTCTGGACGTTAGGCATCATCGAGCACCATGAAAGGAATGACCGCAAAGGTATTATTTGTTGCCTGCATCGTGTTTGCGTGTGGCAGTCTAAACGCGCAGACGAATGTCTGGCAGCCATCGCCGGGGCACACGCAATTGCCGATATGGCCGGGGGCAGCACCTGATGCGAATGCCCAACTTCTCCCGGGGCCGGAGTATGTTACGAACGTGTTGTCGCCAAGCGGCGTGTCATGGGTTGCGTTATGTAACGTCTCGCTGCCCACGATGACGGTTTATTCGCCAAAAGGGAAAAACACTGGCGTTGCGATGGTCGTGTTTCCCGGCGGAAGTTACAATTGTCTGGCCATCGATCTTGAAGGCACGAAGATTTGTGACTGGCTGGCGTCGAGGGGTATCACGGCTGTGCTGTTGAAATACCGCGTGCCACTCAAGAAGGAAGGACCATATTGGGAATCACCGCTGGCGTTGGAAGATGCGCAGAGGACGGTGGGGTTGGTGCGCTTTCATGCTGCCGAGTGGCAGATTGATCCGCACAAGATTGGCGTGATCGGTTTTTCGGCAGGTGGACATATGGTGGCGGCGACGAGCACGCATTTTGACAAGCTTTCATATCCGGTGGTAGATGCGGCGGACAAAGAAAGCTGCCGCCCGGATTTTGCGATAGCTTGTTATCCGGGACATCTGCACCACG
>CAZKTW010000506.1:0-1926 GCA_964555775.1 uncultured Bifidobacteriaceae bacterium
GACGCGCTTGACGCCGTCGGCGAGGGCCTGGTCGAGGGATTCGCGGAATTCCTTGTCCCGGTATTTCTCCGCGAGCAACTGCTGGTGCGTGGCCAGCGGCACGAGCGCGTTGCCGATCTCGTGCGCGAGCCGGTCGGACATGGATTTGATGAGGCGCAGGTTGGCGGCTTCGACCTCCAGCCGGCGCAGTTGGTCAACCTGGGTGAGGTCATCCGCCGTCAGCAGCGCGGAAACCGGCGCGGAGGAATTGCCCTGCTGAAACGGCACCACGGTGATGCTGTAAATGGTCCCCGGCGAATTTTCGGGCTCATAACGGTACGGGCCCATCGCCGCGCCGGTCTTCAGCACCTGGTAAATTTTCGCGCCCAGTTCCTGGGGCAGGTCGCTGAAGTCAAATTCGCCGCTGCGATTGTGTTTCCGGCCGAAATGGCGGCGCGCGGCCTTGTTGGCATGGAGCAGCTTCAGGTCGCGGCCGACAACGATGCACGCGCTGCTGAGTTCGCGCAACACGTCGGCCATCATCTCGTGGTTGCCGGCGAGCTGGTCGTGCAGCCAGATGTTGCGGAGCGCGAGGCCCACCTGTTCCAGCAGGTGGAAAATCAGTTCCAGCTCGACGTTGACGAGCGGTTCGCCGGTGACCCGGCCGTCGAACAACGCCAGCCCGACAATGCCTTCCCGGCCGGGAATGGGCACCGCGACCTGGGTTCCGAGCAGTTCAAATTCCTTTTGCGTCCCGGGATCCATCCGCGCCTCATCGCTGCTGCGGCGGAGAATGCGGCCCAGCCGGGAAACCTGGGCGCCAATGCCGGAGTCCAGCGAGAGTTCAAAATGTTCGAGCAGCCCGGGCGAAAGGCCGATGGCGGACACGGCGCGCAGGCGGCGGCTGTCTTCCGGCGCCGGCGTCCCGGCGAGCGGCGTGCAGGGGCGGTTGAGAAAAATGGCGGCGCGATTGACGCTGAGGACCTCTCGGAGAAACAGCAAAAATTGTCTCAGCATGGCCTCGGCATTCAGGGAATGCGTGAGGATGGATGAAAAATCACGCAGCATGTCGAGCGTTTGCGCCGCGTTGACAAAACGCCCGGCGGCCGGCAATTCGGCCGGGCGGAAAGGTGAGAGGGACGCCGGCGAAGATGCTGGCGCGGGGCGCGGAACGGGAGGCGCATCCCACAGTCGTTCCAGCAACGAATTCAAGAGCCGGGGCCGGACCGGTTTGGCCAGCACGTGAGTAACGCCATGCAGAAAGGCTTCCTCCTCCCAATCGGATGGATTGCTGGCCGAGTACGCCAGGATGGGCGTTTTGGGATCATGATGCCGGAAGCGTTCGATGATCCAGACGCCGTCCACGTCCATCAGATCTACATCCAGCACGCACGCGGCGGCCAGACCGTGGACAATCAAGGGTTCGGCTTCCTCCACACTGAGGCGATGAACCACCCGATATTGCTCCGGATTCAGACCTTCCCGAACCGTTTCGGCAAAGTCTGGGTGGGAAGACAGAACCAAAATGGTTTTCATCACGCCTCAAACAACTGATTACCATGCCCTGCTAGCATTCTGTCGGTGTATCTTCCCTAATCCGGACCCAAAGGTCAATGGAATCTTGAAGCGGCGCCGCGAATCTTCTGGGGACAAGCCGGCAAAAATCCTTCATCGGCCGGCAAGTAATTTCTGCCAAAGCTCTTCATTTAAAAGGGCTTTTTGCAGAAAAACCGTGTCGTCCGGCGACGACTCGACCGGTTCGGGCTTGAGCGGGAGGCGCAAGGTAAATGTGGTGCCTTGACCTGGCTGGCTCTGCGCCTCGATTTTTCCGCCGTGATGATGGACAATGAAAAAACAGGCCATCAAATGGATGCCATATTCGGAGGGCACGCTGTCTTTCACCACAAACGGGTCGAAGATGACGCTCAACGCCTCTTGCGGCACGCC
>CAZKTW010000507.1:0-1922 GCA_964555775.1 uncultured Bifidobacteriaceae bacterium
GGTGTACGTGACCGGCGTTCGCAATGCTTATCGGGTCAGCTTTGATCGCGCCAACAGTGACATGTACTGGGGCGACGTTGGCGAGAACACCTATGAAGAGGTTGATTTTCTGAAGGCCGGCAGCAATGATTCCGGCCCGCCGGTTGATTACGGCTGGCCCCAGCTCGAGGCCACCCACAACAGCCCCATCGTTGGCGCCCCGCACACCACCACCAACCCGTTCACCGGCGTCACCTCGCTTTATCCCCTCCAGGAATATACCCACAGCGTTGGCCAGGCCGCGATTGGCGGTTATGTTTATCGCGGCCCCATCGCCGAATTACAGGGCAAATACTTTTATGCCGATTTTGTCGCCGGCAAAATCTGGATGCTCGACTTCAACCGTGACACCGATCCGGCCACTTTCAACGGTGCGAATGGCAGCCTCACCGACATGACCACCAACTGGAACTCGCTGGTCATCGATCCGACGAACCCGGACTACCAGGGCGACACCAGCCTGGCAACGATCAATGGTCTCGACCACATCGTCTCTTTCGGCGAAGACAATGCCGGCAACCTCTACCTGGTGGACTTTGGCTTCGGCACCGGCTTCGCCGGTCAATACACGGCCAACGCGGGTGAAATATTCAAGCTGGTCCTGGGGACGAAGCTTTATTGGACCAATGCCGTGTCCAACCTGCAATTCTGGTGGCGGGGTAGTTTCAAACTTCAGGCGCAGACCAACAGCCTGGGTTCAGGCCTTGGCACGAACTGGTCCGACTATCCGGGGGGCACGATCAACCCTATCACCGTGCCGATCAATACCGCGTTGGACACCGTGTTCTTCCGTTTGATTTCGGCGCCGTGACCGGCCGGCGGCAGAATCTGCGCTCGAAGAGGTTGAATTCGACACCCATACCGCCCGGGAAGGACGGTTCACGCGCCGGGCGCGTTTTTTGGAGGAATTTCGTTCGACGCCTTTACCATTTCATCCAGAAGCTTTCGGAATTCTTCCAGCCCGGGGGCGGGGATGATGATTGAGTTGCGATGGCCGACGGCTTCTTCGGTGATGCGCAGGAACCTTCCGCGCGGATTTTCCTTGAGCATCAGGACGAGCGTTTTGCGCTCGATCTGGACCTGTCCGGTCTTGAGGGTGTCTTCGACGACGGGCGGTTTGGGTTGTCCATACGGCGCATCATAATGCCGGTGACCATAGGGAGAGGGTCTTTCGTTTGAAATCATAATACGTAAATTTCGCTTCCGACGAACAGCAGTATAGATATTGGGCGGGATTTTGGCAACAATTACTGAAAGACGATTTGTTTGCGGATTTAACCGCAAAAAAAGACGCGAAAAACCGCATTTTTCACGCGGCAGACTGGGCCGAGACGCCGCTTTGCCACCTCCCCCACGCACCATGTTTTCTCAAATCCGGCGGAACAGGAAAGGCCAGACGGGTAACGGGTTGCCCGTGGGTTTCGATCACTTGGCGGTGAGCGCAGATTCGATGGCTTGGGTCAGTTCGGGTGATTCCGGCTTTACCTTCGAATCGAATCGTTTGAGAATTTTGCCGTCCTTGCCAATGAGGAATTTGTTGAAGTTCCACGGGATGTTGCCGGGAAACGGCGCGTCCGGGCCCGCGAGCAGGACATAGAGCGGATGGCGGTTGGTGCCATTCACCTCAATCTTGTCGAAGAGCGGGAAGGTGACGTCGTACTTGCTGGTGCAAAATTGGACGATCTCCGCATCGGTGCCCGGCTCCTGGCCGCCGAACTGGTTGCAGGGAAAACCCAGCACCGCAAATCCCTGGCCTGAATATTTTTTGTAGATGGCTTCGAGGCCCTTGTATTGCGGTGTGAACCCGCAACGGGAGGCGACGTTGACGATGAGGAGCACCTTGCCTTTGTAGGCCGCCAGCGTGGTGTCCTTGCCGTTGATGT
>CAZKTW010000508.1:0-1922 GCA_964555775.1 uncultured Bifidobacteriaceae bacterium
GTTATGCTTCTCTTGTTCGGCGGTGGCGGGTTTTACGCTGGAGGTCCGGCCATCGGTGCCAGCGTACTTGGCCTGATGCTGTTGCTTTGCTTCTTTGTTTATTTACTGGGCGGATTCCGCACCAGGAGCTAACCGGATAACCGCTGCCACTTCAGCCTTTCCTGTCCTCCATAGCTTTTGGGCAATACGTCCATTAGCGACGGAGGAAGCCTTTGTCGTAGCTGGCCGGCCCGTTCACACTGCTGGTTCGGTCGAATCAGTGTCGGAGGTGGCAGGCTTGGCGCCCGCCTCCTGATCGGCGTCCTTGGTGAGCTTGCTGATGAAGTTCGGCACCAGACCTTCCGAGAAACCGGCGACGAACGCCCACACCAGGGCCTTGGCCATATCGGCATTGGTGCCCGGCATGGCCAGCGCCGCAAATTCCCGAAAAGTCGTGAAGGATTCCTGGGCCGACTGGAAGGCCGGAAACAGCGCCCCCTGCACCAACCCGGACATGAATATTCCATACAAGACGATGGCGAAAACTCCGCCGACAAAGGGCGAGACATAAATCTGGATCGTCACCAACCTCTCCGCCATGGCGGAGGAATCCCTAACTTTGGCCAACGATAACTTCTGAATGCGGCGGAAATTATTGACCACCCCGCCCACCGTGCCCGCCATGAAGATCAAAGTCGTCCATGGCACTATGCCCGCCTTGGCTAGAAACGCCGCGGTCGTCATCGTCGCGACCACCAGCAGGATGGCAATGGCGATGTGAGTTGCCTGATGCGACAGCGGATGGGATTTGTCTTCAAGGCCCACGTACAGAGTGTTACGGGATGCAAGGTTTTGCGCAATCCCTTTGTGTTCCTTTGTACTGCAATCGGTCGGAATCATCGCGCGCCGCGAAGATTCTCCGAAGCGCGGCTGTGTCTGAAAGACCAGCCGCAACGCGGCGCAAGGGTTGAATCCTGCCGCGTGGCGCAGCGCTTTACGCGGCCCTCATTCCTCGTCCCTCACTGTCTGAATCCATATGAGCTTTCTGGGCCAACTGACCCACTTGCTCCGCTTCGAGCCGGCTCGGTTCTCGCAATTCTTTAATCGTGCGGACGATCACCAGTTCTAGGTGGATCATTTTTCCGGAATCTTCAGGCCCACATAGGCGCCGGCGCTGATGCCCATCAAGCCGAGCAGGGTTGAGTTGAACTCAGGCATTTGCAGACGCTCGTAAACCGAGTCTGCAAAAATGATGCCCAGTACGAGGGTCCAGCCGAAGATTTGGAAGCGGTGAAAGCTGTAGGCATCGCCGTTGCTCAACAGGTCCTTCAGGAATCCTTTCGATACCGTATCACCGGATCCGAGCGCCGACTTTTCCTCGTTCTTGTCGGCATCAATCAGCGCCGCCCCGATCGTCGTGCCGGCGCTGATGCCCATGATCGCGAGGATGGACGGGGTGATCGTTTCGAGACTGCCAGTGATCAACCAGAGACCCACGTAAGAAGTCAGCACGAGGAAGAACCAAAAGGCCATTTGCGCCCGGCCCAGGCTGTAGGGCCGCCGTTCTCCCGCCGGAGGAGGATGATTGGTGTTGTCACGGATGAGATCGGTCTTCCGGGAAAGCTGAATCAGCACGATGCCGGTAAGGGCGGCAAACGTCAGCGAAAACAGCGCTCCATAGCCGGAGATGACGGTCAGGCGCAGATTCTTGTGTTTGTAGTCAAATACTGTAGCAAAGCGTTCTTTGCCCCCCATGCCAACCGTAAAGCTCACGGGATAGCCATAACTCTTCGGCTTGCCCAGCAGACTGGTCCATGTGTCCTTGTTGGCATCCGTGAGGGCCAGACGGAAACGCAGAACGCTGCTTCTCAGATAAGTTTCTGTCGGGTACAATCCATCCAACTGGCGCCCGTTGATGAGGGGAACCAGCTTGGTCGGGTCAT
>CAZKTW010000509.1:0-1914 GCA_964555775.1 uncultured Bifidobacteriaceae bacterium
CGGAATCGGGCGAAAACAAATTCCCGCACATCCTGAACGGCAGCGGCACGGCGCTGGCGCGGTTGTTTGTGGCGCTGATCGAAACCCACCAGCGGGCGGACGGCAGCGTAATAATTCCCGCGCCGTTGCAGCCGTATTTGAAAACCGACCGGATTTGCCTGTGACCTTCCCTCCCTTTGTTTGCGATTTGCGATTGACGCGACTTTTGGCGAGCGCGACGTAAATCGCAAATCGTGAATCGTAAATTAATGAGAATCCTCCTGGCCAGCAGTGAAGTCCACCCGTATTCCAAAACCGGCGGACTGGCGGACATGGTGGGTGCGCTGGGCAAGGCGCTGGCGCGCGCGGGCCATGAAGCGGGCATCGTCACCCCATTATACCCGGGCATCCGGGAGAAATTTCCTGAAACCCGGCGCGTGGACTGGGTATTTGATCTGCCGCTGGGCGAGCAACACGTGAGAGCCGGGTTGTGGTCGCTGGCGGTTGAAAAGGGGCTGACGATTTATTTCATTGACCAGCCGGATTTTTACCAGCGGGCGGGACTTTACCTTGAAAAAAATGTCAGTTACGCCGACAACGCCGAACGATTCATCTTCTTTTCGAAGTGCGTCACCCATCTGGCGCGTTACCTGCCATGGCGGCCGGACGTGGTTCACGTCCATGACTGGCAAGCGGCCCTGGTGCCGGCATTGATGTTGCATCAGCGGCGTGCCGAAGGGTGGGGGAACCCGCCGCCGACGTGCCTGACCCTGCACAATCTTGCCTTCCAGGGGACTTTTCCGGCGAAGTCCTTTGCCTTGACCAACCTGCCGGAGGAATTTTTCACGATGGAAGGCGCGGAGTTTTACAAGCAATTGAACTGCCTCAAGGCCGGAATCGCCTTTGCCGACAAGATCACAACCGTTAGTCCGCGTTACGCGCGCGAAATCACAACGGAGGAATTTGGTTGCGGCCTGGACGGCCTCCTGCGCAAACGGCAGGCCGATCTTTTTGGAATCCTGAACGGAGTGGACTACGACGAGTGGAACACGACGCACAATCCATTTCTCAAACAGGCATATTCCGCGACGCGATTGGCGGGCAAAATCAAAAACAAAGTCGAATTGCAGAAAGAGCTCGGCCTGCCAACGACGGCAGAAACGCCGCTTTTTGGCACCATCACGCGCCTGGCGGATCAAAAGGGCGTGGATATCAAGCTAGGCGCCCTGGAGGAAATGTTGAGTTCGAAGCTGCAGTTTGTCCTGCTGGGCAGCGGCGCGACGTCCCTTGAACGCGCGTATCTCAATCTGGCCCGGCGTTTCCCGTCCCAGGTGGCGGTCCATATCGGTTACGATGAAAGCCTGGCCCACCGCATCGAGGCCGGGTGCGATTTCTACGTCATGCCGTCACGTTTCGAGCCGAGCGGCCTGAATCAGATGTACAGCCTGCGTTACGGGGCCATTCCCATCGTCCGGGCCGTGGGCGGTTTGGATGACAGTGTGATTGATTTCTTGGAGGATGCCGCGCATGCCAACGGGGTCAAATTCCGTGAATATTCAGCCCGGGCCCTGGCCAAGGCAATCCGCAAGGCCCTGGTGATTTATCAGCAACCCGGTTTGCTGCGTCGTTACCGCCAAAACGCGATGAAGGCGGATTTTTCCTGGGACCACACCGTCGATGAATATTTGAAGATCTACGAGACAGCCCGGGAGAAATTCAACTCTGGACAAGATTGGCGAACCGCCGGGCGCGTTCCTTGACGACGCCACTGGGATGATCTGCCTGCCACGGCGCGTTCCAGAGGACGTAAAACTCAAAGTCAGTCGGTTGGCGCTTGTGGCTGCGCTCAAAGCGGCTCAGGCGCGGGGTCATGGTCTTTTGGGCGGCAGTCAATGCCTCCTGTGGATTCAGAGGATTGCCACCCGGCCAAAGCTC
>CAZKTW010000510.1:0-1906 GCA_964555775.1 uncultured Bifidobacteriaceae bacterium
TGCTGGATTTACGCGGGCGGCGCGCATCACACCGGCTTCAGCCAGGCCGTCACGACGGAAATGCTGGAAGATTTCGCGGCCATCGCCGGACTCGAAGTCGTCATCATTGACGCCGGCACAAAAGTCCGCCAGTTCAAGCTGGAACTCATGTGGAATGACGCCGCTTACGGCTTGAAATCCGGCTGGGTTTCATGATTCAACCAAATCAAGTTCATCGAAAGAAATTCCACGCTCGTGAAAAGGCTGAAACTAATAATCCTGTTTTCCGCCACAATTCTGGCGGCAGCCTTTTCGCGCGGCGACATCCCGCCGGCTGTCACTCCGCAGGCCCAGCCGTTTCCGCTGACGCAGGTGCAACTGCTCGACGGCCCGTTTCGCGACGCGATGTTGCGCGACGGGAATTACCTGTTGAGTTTGGAGCCGGACCGGCTATTGAGCTGGTTTCGCAAAGAGGCCGGCTTGCAGCCGAAAGGTGAAGTCTATGGCGGCTGGGAATCGCAGGGCATCGCCGGCCATACGCTCGGACATTATATCTCCGCCTGTTCGCACATGTATGCATCCACCGGCGACCGGCGGTTTCTCGACCGGGTGAATTACATCGTCGGCGAGCTTGCCGTTTGCCAGCAAGCCAACAGCAACGGTTACGTCGCGGCGATTCCAAACGGCAAGGAGATTTTCGCCAAAATCCAGCGCGGCGAAATTCAATCCAAGGATTTTTCCCTGAATGGCCTCTGGGTTCCCTGGTATACGCTGCACAAGGAATTTGCCGGGCTGATTGACGCTTATCATTTATGCGGCAACACCCAGGCGCTGAATGTAGTCACAAACCTCGCCAATTGGGCGGACGCCACCACGGCAAACCTGACGGAGGCGCAATGGCAGAAGATGCTCGTTTGCGAACAGGGCGGCATGAACGAGTCGCTCGCCAATCTTTATGCCATCACCGGCAATACAAACTATCTCGCCCTTGCCAAAAAATTCTATCACGAGGCCGTCATGGACCCGCTTGCGCAGGGCGAAGACAAGCTCAACCGCCTTCACTCCAACATGCAAATTCCGAAGGTCATCGGCGCCGCGCGCATTTATGAGATGACCGGCGATGAGCATTTTGCCGGCATCGCGGAGTTTTTCTGGAAGGCCGTCACACTGAACCGCTCCTTTGTCATCGGCGGCAACGGCGACCGCGAGCATTTCTTCCCAACGAATGATTTCGCGAGGCACATGACTGCCGAAACCGCCGAGACCTGCTGCACCTACAACATGCTCAAGCTCACGCGCCACCTTTTTGAATGGTCGCCCGCCGCCGCCGAGATGGATTATTACGAGCGCGCCCTTTACAACCACATCCTCGCGTCGCAAGACCAGGACACCGGGGCGTTTGCCTATTTCATGTCGCTCAAGCCCGGCCATTTCAAGACCTATTCGACGCCGGAGAATTCCTTCTGGTGCTGCGTCGGCACCGGCATGGAGAACCACGCGAAATACGGCGACACGATTTATTTTCACGGCGACAATTCGCTGTTCGTGAATCTGTTCATCCCGTCCAAGCTTTCCTGGCCGGAGAAAAATCTCGTTGTGCGGCAGGAGACAACGTTCCCCGAAAGCGACACCACCCGGCTGAATTTCAAATCGCAGGCTCCCGTCCAACTCGCCTTGAAAATCCGCTGGCCGGCGTGGGCTGAGACCATCGCGGTCCGCGTGGATGGCAAAAAACAAAAGATCTCCGGCACGCCCGGCTCTTATTTCACGCTCAACCGGGAATGGAAGAACGGCGACCAGATTGACATCCAGTTGCCAATGAGATTGCACGCCGAGCTGCTGCCCAACACGACAAATATCGTCGCGCTCCTTTACGGCCCGATTGTCCTTGCCGCCGGGTTGGGCACGAATGGAATGCCCAATCCCT
>CAZKTW010000511.1:0-1902 GCA_964555775.1 uncultured Bifidobacteriaceae bacterium
TCACGGAGGCGGGCTACGTTACGCCCGAATTGGATGAGTGTTGAATTGCGCTTAGGCGCGCCCGGCGTCTGTGGACTATCGGCTACAGGATTTTCGCGGAGCGAAAATAGGAGCTGGGAGTTGGGAGATGGCAGATGGGGGCGGAAAGGCGGTCGAAGGAGCAGGGTCGAGGGACTAGAGCTAAGGCTGAACGCCAAAGGCTAGAGTCCGCGTAAAGCTTCCAACTTCGCCAAGGCTTCGATGGACCAGTCGCCACGCGGCAGGCCGCGTAAACTCCGATAAATCGCGAGCACGCGGCGGAGAACATCCAACATTCAACTCCGATAAACTCCGATAAATCGCGAGTGGATCGCGAGCAGGCATTCAACGCTCAACATCGAAGTGAAGAACGGCTCGTCAGGAGCCTCGCCCCACCTTGGCGGCCTTGGCGTCTTGGCGGTTAATCATCTGCGTTCATCTGCGGGAAACACCGGCTCGCGGGGACGCTCGCCCCAGCATGGGCAGAATTCAGAGCTAGAAGAAAATCTGCGTTGGTCTGAGGCATCTGCGGAGAAAACCGGCTCGCCGGGAGTCTTCCACCCTCCGTAGCAAGCCACTGCGGAGGACGGGCGCCCCACCATGGGCAGAATTCAGAAGCCAGAAACTTGGTGAGTTTTCAGTTTCAAGTGTTCAGTTTTCAGTCGAAGAAATGGCTCGTCGGGAAGAAGCAGCAAACCGCTAATCTTCACTGATCAGTGCTGATGAGCGGAGATAAGCGGTTAAGATTGGGGCGTCATGGAACTCCGCCCTCCGAATGTTCGCGTGTTTTGCGGTTGATTGAAGGTTGAAAGCGAAAACGGCTGGCGAGGACGCTCGCCCCACCATGATTTTGTGACCGTTGCGCTTTTTTGCGGCAAATCGAATCAGCAGTCAGGGGGAAATCTTGAACAGGAGGCAACGGAGTTAACGGAGCCGCCGATCCGATCTCTGTTTCCTCTGTTTCCTCCTGTTAAATCTGCCTTCATCTGCACGCCTCGCAATTTTCAGACAGGCTCTGAAGCGATTTACAGGCTTTTTCTGCAACCTTTCGCGACCGTTTCCGTAGTAATCACCGGAAGCAGAGTTAAAAAAAGAAGAGACATATGAAACAGTTTCAAAGAGAATCCGAACGCAGACGATATTTTCTGAAATGAAAACGCAAACTGCCGGGACGCTGGTGGCGAAGTCCCTGTTTATCCTGGCGTGCGGCGCGCTCCTTTCCGGCGCCCCGGCCAGCGCCTGCACGGTGTTTTGCTACAGCCAGGGCGACACCGTCCTTGCCGGTCGCAGCTTTGATATTCCAGACAATCCCCCTCTGGGGATGTTGCTGGTGCCGGCCACGACCACGAGCCACGGTTGGTTTTCATGCTGTCGCTTTGCCTATCCCTGGGCGGATGGGATGAATGATCATGGGCTGTTTTTCGCGGTGGCGGATGTGCCTACCCCGTCTTATCTCCTAACCCGATCGTCCCGGCACCCGGCGGAACTTCAAGCGTTCGCCAGCGGTCTGCTGGGCAACTGCGCGACGGTGGATGAGGCCATCAGGTGGTGTAAAAAACAACCCATCTACGGATGGGCCGACAAGATTTCCCAGGGCTACTACACGTTTGCCAGCCCGCAACATATGCTGGTGGCGGATCGCTCCGGCGACTCGGTGGTGTTTGAATGGTATCAGGGCAAAGTCACGATGACCCGCAAACGGGGCCGTTACCAGTTGATGACCAATTTCCTCCTAAGCGACCCTGAAGCGGGGAGCTATCCGTGCGCCCGCTTTATCGCCGATACGATGATTTTCGACAAGGCAACGGGGCCCGCTCTGCCAACGTGCCGGCAGGTTCTCGAAACAACTTCGGGAAGTTCGACCCGGTATTCGCTGCTTTGCGA
>CAZKTW010000512.1:0-1891 GCA_964555775.1 uncultured Bifidobacteriaceae bacterium
TCCTCCTTGTTGCTGCGCATGGCAAGGATGATGCCGATGTAACCGAAGCCGAGGAACAAGCCCAGCCGGATGAGCCAGCGGACATTTGGATCGGCATTGATAAACAGGCCGGAGCTGTCCACCAGCAGCGCCACAACCGTGCCGAGCAACAAGCCAAAAGTCGTGGCCGAAAACGCGCGGAGCGAAAACCCTTTGAGCATTTCATCCACGGCTATCATCAGCCCGCCAAAGCCAAACCCAAGGAACATGCCATATACGCCGCTGTGACTCAGCCCGGTCCATTCCGCACGGACCTGGCTGATGGCGAAGCCGGCCATGGTGCAGAGGCTCAAGAACAGAATGCGGATGGCCCAGAGCGAGGTCATATCAAGGGTGAGGTGTGACGGGTGATGAGTGACAAGTTCGCCGGTTTGGCTTTGATGGCTGGTTTGGTTTTCATGTCACTTGTCACCCGTCACCTTTTGGGGCTCCGGCGCCGGTTCCTTGTGCCAGAGAAAATGCCACAGTCCGAGCCGGTTCAAATTGCTCGAGGCGACAGCCAGGTTGTTCGCGATGGTTTGCACATTGGTGCTGAGTTGTTCGTTCTGAAGCACCGTGCCGGCAAGCCCTCTGCCGGATTGGATGTCATTCACAAGACTTTTCAATACTTCGGTCGAAGATTCAATGTTTTTTACCGCCATGGTGACGTCCGTGCCGTTGGTGGCCAGCACGGCTTGGGCGGAACCGGCCAGCCCGACCAGTTGCTGCGAGAAGAGCACCAGGTTGCTCACCGCGAGATTGATCTGTTCGCCGTTCGTTGCCACCAACGTGTTGATGCCGCCGATCGTTCCCATGGCCTGCTCGGAAAACGAGCGCATGTTGTTCAGGGTCGCGGAGAAATTCGTCAATGTCTGCTCGTTCAACACCACGCGCCGCAGGTCCGCGACCGAGTCATCCAGTTTCTTGGCGGTTTCGCCAATCCGTTTGATGAACCCGGACGTCGAGCGCGCCACCTCCTGCAAATTGAACGGCTCCTGGCAAGGAACCTCGTCGCCGTTCACCAGCACCGGTATTGCATTGGCGGTGGGAATGACGGACACGTACGGGTCGCCGAGGAAGCCGGATTGTTCGATGACGAACCGGGCGTCGTGATAGATTTTGTTCTGGTTGTAGATTTTCAGGAGGATGGTCACGCTTTTGCCATCGTCCGCGAGTTGGATGGTGGAGACGGTGCCGACCTGGACGCCGGCGAGGAGGACACCGGCGCGCTGTTTCAAGCCGCCGACGTTGCTGGCGTGCAGGCGCAGTTCGTACGTGTTGGCGAACAGGCTGGCGCCCTTGCTGAACATGATCAGCGCCACCGCCAACACCACCAGCCCAGCCAGCACAAACAGGCCGACTTTTATTTCCAATCGCGATTTATCCATGATTCAAATCAAACATTCCTTCGCATCGGCGACGCCGTCAATGAACTGCCGCACCACCGGGTCTGACGAGGCAAAAAATTCTTCCGCCGTGCCGCTGGCGTAAATCTTTTTGTCGTGCAGCATCAACACCCGCTGTCCAACCCGCCGCGCCGTTCGCATGTCGTGGGTCACCACCACCGTCGTCACCTGCAGCCGGTCGCGCACGCGCACCATCAACTGGTCGATGCTGTCCGACACGATCGGGTCCAGCCCGGTGGTCGGTTCGTCATACAGCACGATTTGCGGCTCATAAATGATGGCGCGGGCCAGCCCGGCGCGCTTGCGCATGCCGCCGGACAACTCGGCGGGCTTCTTGTTTTCCGTGCCCGACAAATCCACCATTTCCAGGATTCCGGCCACGCGGTCGGCGATCTCGCGTTCGGTCAGTTGCTCGTGCCGGCGCAGGCCGAACGCCACGTTTTCGGCCACGGTCATGGAATCAAACA
>CAZKTW010000513.1:0-1891 GCA_964555775.1 uncultured Bifidobacteriaceae bacterium
AATTTCGGGCTGACGCTGGAGGCGGTGGCGGAGGAATACCGGCCGAATTTCCTGTGCAACTACCTGTTCGAATTGGCCGGCAAGTTCACGTCTTTCTACGAAAATTGTCCCGTGCTCAAGGCTGATGACGCAACGCGCGCCTCCCGGCTGGCGCTATGTGACCTGACCGCCCGGGTTTTGAAGCAGGGTCTGGAGACGCTCGGCATTGAAACGGTCGAGCAGATGTAGGCGCTCAGATGTTGGTGTGTTTTGTGAATAATTTGTTAATATCTTCTTCTGTTCGTAACTTGAATCCTCTACGGCTTTTGGGGAAGATGGCAACGTACTTTTGGGGAGGGCGTTATAAACATGGAACGAACCCGCCAAAAGTGTAATCAGAAATGGAAAATCTATGAAAAAAATTGTTTCTCTCTCTTTTGTTCTGGCAGTGCTTTCGCTCACTGCCGCCAAGGCGGATGTTATAGCCGATTGGACGTTTCAAACCTCTGCTTCCACCAACAATATAATCGGGGCCGGTCTTGCCACCGGTTCGACTCAAAGCGGCGTTTTAGCGGACATTGGAACAGGGACTGCCAACGCTTTCCATGCGACGGCAGCGACAGCTTGGTCCATCCCTTCTGGCAATGGTTCATCCAATTCCTGGAGCGCTAATAACTGGAATTTAGGCGATTATTTTCAGTTTTCTGTAAGCACAACCGGCTTTCAAAACATCATCGTCTCCTATGACCAGACAGGCAGTGCTACTGGTCCTGGTCATTTTAATTTTGAATACAGCACCGATGGCAGCACCTTCACACCTGTTGGGAGTATTTATAATCTGGTCAGTACGCCTTCCTGGAATCCCAACACCGCCTCCGGAGCCGCGACGGAATCGTTTTCATACGATTTGAGCTTGATCACGGCTTTGAATAATCTTCCGGTCGTGTATTTTCGCATCGTTGATCAATCGGCAACCACAGGAGGTGCTATAAATGCAGGCAACATCGGAACTGCCGGAACTGATCGGGTTGATAACTTCTTGGTCGCCACCGTTCCCGAGCCGGCTTCCCTGGCTTTGGGCCTTGTGGGTGGTTTTGCATATTTGCTCGCCCTGTATCGCAAACGCTAGTCTTTCCCTTTCTAAAATGGAAAAGAGCCGATGTTCTCGGCTCTTTTCTTTTTGCTGGGGAATTGTTCTTCGCGCTGGTTTCGTGTTGTTTTACGGCTTCGGTTCCTTAAATCGAGATTGATACTTTTGTATCCACCGATCTTTCTTTTCCGAGTAGTAGTCCATCACAATTTCGCTGACGTCCAAAAAATCCGCCGTCTCCTCGTAGATTCGCTTAAAGCATTCGATCGCTTCCTCGTGGTCGCCTTGCAGGAATAGTTCACGGCCTTCAGCGTAAAGCTTCTCCAGCGCAAAAAAATCCAGTTTCACTGGCAATTCCTTGCGTTTTTTGGACTTGTTCCAAAACCACATGTCTTGGCTCTTCGTCTCAACAAAACCTCACCGGCTCATATCAACTCAACCGCATGGGCATGACGACGTAGAGGAATGGTCCGTTGATCTTGAGGACGCCGGGGCTGAGCTCGTCAATCAGCTCGAAGAAAACCTCGTCCTCGGCCAGCGAATTGAGCGGGTCAATGAGATAACGCGGGTTGAAGGCGATGGCGATTTCCTTGCCTTTGTAGTTCACCGCCAGCGTTTCGCGCGCTTCGCCCACTTCTGGTGAATTGGCCGTGATGGCGAGGTTGTTCTTGCCGAAGGTGAGCTTTACAGAATTGGCCTTCTCGCTGGTCATGATCTCGGCCCGGCGCAGGGCCTGCAGAAATTCCTCGCGCCCGAGCGGCACGCGTTCCTTCACCTCGGCGGGAATGACCTGGCGATAGTTCGGGTAATTGCCCTCGATCA
>CAZKTW010000514.1:0-1874 GCA_964555775.1 uncultured Bifidobacteriaceae bacterium
AATCAACCGACCCGCCCGGTTGAGCCCAGTGCAGGTCCACTCCGATGCCGCCCAACGAACCGGACATGCCCGACTGGAACGACTGCCAGGCGGACACATTGCGGTCCCAGCCGTAAAGATTTTGATACAATGGGCCATCAAGCAAATCGGTGCCCGTCACTTGCGATTGGTCAATGGTTCCGGTGTACGAGATGGTCCAGTCAACATTACCGGCAAGGGCTGAACAGGAAAAAACGGCGGAGACCGTCGCCAACATCAAGGTTTGATTTATTTTCATACATTTTCGCGACAAGGGCGGTTTAAAAAACACGGTTGCAACACAAAAAGAAGATTCTCCTGTGCATGCCATTACAGTCGTCGGCCGTCCGGCGGATTACTTGAGAAAAATCTGACGCGGTTATGGTGATGCTTTGAACAATAAAGGCGCCCGTCCTCCACAGTAGCGCTGCTATGGAGGGTGGACAAAGACGCAGAGGATTTAGCCGCAAAGAGGCTCAGAGGCTCAGAAAGCGCGGAGGATTTTAACCGCTAATTCACGCTTTATTTGCCCCCGTTTTCCGCCAGGAATTTTTTTATCACCGCGATTCTTTCCCGGATAATCTGCTCGCGCCCGGCGAGATTCTTACCACCGTAGGGCACTTCGCAGATGAAGTGCGAGCCATCCGCCGTGACCACGGCAATGCTCGGGGCGTAGCCGCCTTCGTCCGGGCCGTTGAAGCCTTGACTCACCGCGGGGGGAACCTTGCCGAGTTCACTTTCATGCCGCACAAACACGAGCACCATGTTGTCGTGAAAGACATCGTAGAAGTGGGCCATGGCATTTTCGCTATATTCCCCCACCGGGTACGACGGCTTGAAGAAGCTGTCCCATACCAGGATGAAGCCCAGCAGTTTCTTTTCGGCCACGGCCTTTTTCTTGGCGGCTTCAAGGTTGTCGAGCGAGAACGCCAGGTTCTTGTTCAAATAGACGATTTGGTTTTTCCGGGCCAAGGCCATCGCCAGTTCATAAGGATCGTAATGATATTGGTCCTTGGTCGCCTGCGACAAATTGGTGTAGGCGACCGTCATGCTCGTCATCGTCGCCCCATCGCCGGTCACAAAGAACAGGCCCTTGGGTTTCAGGGACACGTCCCGGATGTCCTGGTATTTTTGTCCGTCAAGTGTGGTGAGGTCGTCCGACAGGGAACGGCTGGCTGCGAAACAAATGAGCGCCAGGCTTAAAAGGCATTTGGTCTGCATATGCATCCGGTGATTTTTCTGTCGGCGTCAAATTCGATTCGAAGAAACATTTTGTCCAGACCAAAATGGCGCGGTTATGAAGGGAATGGAAATTACCAGTTGAAGACGATTCCGGCGCCGCACGCCGATAAAGGGGTTTTGCTATTCGTGTCACCTGTCCCGTGTCTCGTGTCCCGTGTCACCCCTTCTGGCTGGCGTTTGGCTGGTTTGGACTTCTTCGGCACACCGGGATTAACTCCTATAAATCGCGAGCGGGCTCCGATAAATCGCGAGCGGGCTCCGATACCCGATTTTTCCTCATCGGGTTTTGCCATGAACTGAAGCCAGCTTTGAGGCACGGCATTCGAACCTGTCATTTCTTCAAAGGACTCCGGATCGGCCTGCTTTCAGGCGATCCGTTCAGTCACCCATCTGGTTCTAGCGTAGTGTTTCAGTAACGGCTTTACAATGGTTCACCTTCCCGCCGTGCGCCAGCGCGGCTTTTGCGCCGTTGTTGCCTTCCTTCAGCATTTAGCATTTGCGCCGCGCGTCTTGACGCCGCTGGCGTTCGAGTTCACATTCGAAATCATGCCTGCCGCGGTTGCTTCCAAGGCTAAAGGCATGAGTGAAATGGGCACAGTCAGAACATCGATCTT
>CAZKTW010000515.1:0-1873 GCA_964555775.1 uncultured Bifidobacteriaceae bacterium
ACCACGTCCGCCACGCCGCCGCCGGATGGCTTGGTCGTGGATTTCTACCTGATGTCCACCAATGGCACCCAGGATCCAGCTTCCTTTGCCATCCTCTACACCGTTGATAACAATGGCGGATCGGGCACCAACGGTGTCATCAACAAGTTCTCAAGGAACCCTGACGATTCATGGACGGCCATCGGATCCTGGACCAACACGGATAACGGCAACTCCCTGTTCGCCACCACCAACGGCAACGGTGGCGTTTACCTCTATTATGCCAACGGCTCTGGCGCTGCCAATAGCATCATTCGGGTGACGGACTCCAGCCTCATGGGTTCGATCAACATTATTTCGACCAATACCATCTATACCGCACCTTCGGGCGCCACCGTCATAGGCGTCACGTTTGTGCCCGTGCCGACGGCCTATGCGGCTGCGCTGATTCCGCCGCCCATCCTCACTGCCCAGAATGGCGCTACTGCCAGCGCTCCATTCAGTGTCACGAACACCCCGGATGACAGCACCTGGCGCTCAGCCATCACTGGCATCACGGTGAACGGCTCGCCATTGCCACCCGCCGCCTACGACACGACTCAACCGGGCAAGATTGTCTTCAATTCATCACAATCCTCGTTGTTGCAAACCGCGGGAGCAAAAACCATAGCTTTCACCGCCGCCGGCTATAGCGCCGACTCGGTGGTTCAAGCACTGGCCGCCGTACCTCAATCAACGCTGGTCGGGGTCTCGGTGAACGGAGGCAATCTGAAATTCACCTACACCAATGCCGCCGGGTTGAACTTCTCGGTGCGGGGGACGAACGATATTTCCGTGCCAAAGCCCTGGCCGGTCATCGGGACGCCAACGGAAAATCCCCCAAGCTCCGGTCATTATCAGTTCACTGACCCGAACCCGGCGACAAATTCTGCGCAATACTTCTACCTGAGCCAGCCGTAAACTCTGGCCGGGAAACATCATCTCAGCGGGCGGATTTTGAAAGAAATCCGCCCGCCTTTTGCTGTTTAGACCCGAATTCTGAAGCAGGGAGCGCGCCCGCCCCGGGCGTAGCGGGACCCGCCTCGCGTCCGCACTTGGCACAGCGTCATCCAGTTTCCGGGTCTGGAACTTTTTGGACGACCCGCGGTTTTCCGCGAGGGCGCGGAAAACCGCGCCCGGGGCGGACGCGCTCCCTTTTCACTTCGGAATTCAGCTTTAACGTTCAACCTGGCTTTGAACCCGCCATATTCCGTTCCAATCAGGTGACGGATCGGTTACAACCGGTTGGGTTGCCCTGTGAATAACTTGGCGTTATTCACTCTTTCCACGTCCGTCGGAACACGGCAAAAATCTCATTTCCAATGCGTTTGAATGACTTGATTTGAAACGGTGCCGCTTCCGCCAATCGAGGGAAACCGCTGCTATTGGCAATGGTGGGGGCTTCGCGCCCGCCGAAAATTTTCGGGCAGATCGTCAGATGCACTTCATCCACCAAACCGGCCCGGAACAACGCTGCATTCAATTCGCCGCCTCCTTCGCAGAGCAGGCGTTTGACGCCCCATCGTTGGCGCAGCCAACGCAATGCCGCGCGAAAATTGATTTCATCCCGGCCGCAGATCTTGACCTCGTCGGCAACGGTTTGCAGCTCGCTTAGCATGGCTTTCGAGGCCCGCCCGGTGGTGAGGATGAGAATGGGCGAGAAACGATGTTTGAAAATATCGGCCTGCGGATTGAGGGAGCCACTGCCGCTGACGATGATGCGCAAATTATACTCCGCTCGTCCGTTTTTCAGCCGTTGGCGCCGGAACCGAGCCGGCCCCGGCCCCAGTGTAATCCCCACTGAATCCACCGTGCGCGCCCCGGCCATCACCGCGTCAGCCGTCGCACGCAATTC
>CAZKTW010000516.1:0-1870 GCA_964555775.1 uncultured Bifidobacteriaceae bacterium
CATCTGGAATTTTTTGGCGACCTGGCGGGGGTGGCGCAGGAAGAAGGCTGGCTGGCCGAACTGTTGCCGGCGGATGGCCGGCTCCTGGTCAACGGCGATTGCGAATGGACGGACCGGGTCGCGTCACGGACGCACGCCAGAGTGGTGCGGGTCGGACTGGATGAAAAAAATGACTGGCGTGCGAAAGGCATCCGGCTGGACAAAAACGGCGTGACGTTTCGCGTGGAAGCGCCGGTCGCGGAGTACAACGGCGAGTATCGGATCAATTTGCTGGGCCGGCATCAGGTGGCCAACGCTTTGTTTGCGGTTGCGGTCAGTGAGGAACTTGGTTTGGGCCGTTCCGCGGTGCGGGACGGCCTGGCCGGGTGCAAACCGGCGAAGATGCGGCTGCAATTTTGGGAAGCCGGCGGCGTGCGCGTGCTGGACGATGCCTATAATGCGAATGCGGATTCGACGCTCGCGGCGCTGGAAACGCTCTGCAGCCTGCCGTTGCAGGGACGGCGCGTGGTGGTGCTCGGCGACATGAATGAACTGGGCGCCCAGAGCGAGGCGGCGCACGCGGAAGTCGGCCGACGTGCGGCGGAACTCGGCATCGGACAATTGTTCGCGGTCGGCAAAATGGCTCCGGTCATGGCGCGCGCGGCCCGCGCCGCCGGGTTGAACCGGGTGATTGAATTTGCGGACGTGGAAGCGGCGGTGAAGGCGGTGAAGGATTTTTTGAAGCCCGGTGACGTGGTTTTGTTGAAGGCATCGCGGGCGGCGCGTCTGGAACGCATCGCCGGGACATTGAGGTCGGAAAAGTCGTGAACCAAAGAAATGCTATACTATTTGAGCCAGCAGTTGCTCGATTGGTCGAAAGGAACGCCCTGGGCGGAATCCTTCTCGGCCTTGCGGCTGTTTCACTACATCACCGTGCGGAGCGCGGGCGCAGCGGTTACGGCGCTGATGCTGAGCTGGTGGCTGGGCCCGAAAATCATCCACTGGCTGAAGGGTTTGAAATTCGGCCAGGATTATGCCGACAAGGCGGAGGAAGCCGGCGGCCTGGCGGCGCGGGTTTTGAGCAAAAAGGGAACGCCAACGATGGGCGGCATTTTGATCGTGTCCGTGCTGTTTTTTTCCACCGTGTTGTGGACCCAGTTGGACAGCAAACTGGTGCTGCTGACCTTGCTTTCCGTGCTCGTACTGTCGGGACTTGGATTTTACGACGACTACGCCAAAATCATCCAGCAGGCCGGCGGTGGCACCCCGCCGCGCGTCAAGCTGGTGGCGCAATTCGCGCTGGCCTCCTTTATCGGCGTCTATCTGTGGTTGACGCCTTCAACAGGCAAGCTGGTCTCGGAAATCATGGTGCCCTTTTACAAATATCCGGTGGCCGTGAACGCGGGTTGGATCGGTCTGGCAATTGTGGTGCTGGCGATTGTCGGCAGCTCGAATGCGGTGAATCTCACCGACGGCCTGGACGGGCTGGCGATCGGTTGCACGCTCATTGTCGGGTTTGTCTTCCTGGTGTTCACCTATGTGGCCGGCAATGCCCGGGCGGCGGGTTATCTGCAGATCCCCTATGTGCCGGGGGCGGGCGAATTGACGGTGTTCTGCGCGGCGATGATCGGCGCCGGACTGGGATTTTTGTGGTTCAACTGCCATCCGGCGCAGGTGTTCATGGGCGACACCGGGTCGCTCGCGCTGGGCGGCGCGTTTGGCATCATCGCGGTGCTGATTCATCAGCCGTTTGTGCTGATGATTGCCGGCGGCGTGTTTGTGCTGGAGGCCGGTTCGGTGATCCTGCAGACCGGCTGGTTTCGCCTCACCCGGAAGTATTACGGCACGGGCCGGCGGATATTTTTGATGGCGCCGCTGCACCATCATTTCG
>CAZKTW010000517.1:0-1868 GCA_964555775.1 uncultured Bifidobacteriaceae bacterium
CACCTCAAACAACCCCAATGGTTGACATGTATGAACATAGTTGTCATTGCATCTATGAAAGATGCTAGTAACATTATTCTTAGCAAAAAGCCCATTAAATCAGGCGTTTTATCAACACAAACCTCAGACAATGGCAACCTGTTAACCTAAAATGTGACACCTTCAATTCATATTTAGGGCAAAAAGGCCATTGAGTTGACATTGTAACGCTGCACAAAAATTGCGTTTGTTTGGATCCCAATGGGCCAGGCGGTGACAGTGTCGTGTCATGGCGACAACCCGCCGATTAATCTCCAATTCCATCCTTCCAGGCCGAGTTCAGCGGATACACGGTGAGCGGGTGAAGGGTGACTGAACCGCCCTCAGCTTTCACTGACAGGCCGCTTTCCTTTGGCAGGACAAACCGGGTGGAGGATATCTCGCCCCCGTTAACAAAGACCTCGATGGAGGCGCGGTCCACCAAAATCTCCACCGTCTTGATCCGGTCCATGACGGATGTGGGACCAGAACCAGACTCGATGGTTGTAGAACTGAGAATAACCGGATAACCCCGTATATTGAACGTCAGTCTGGCTCCGGCTGGAATGCTGACCTCAGCTTGGATGTGAAACAATTGTCCTGCCGGCTGCAGCGGCAATACCTCATTGGCATTCAAGGTGCGATTCGTCCAGGCATCCTGACCCCGGTGAAGAAGCGCAATTTCACGGATGGGTTCGCGAAACACGCGGAGGCCATTGGGCGTGCCGTGCAACGTGAGTTCGCAAGGGAAGCTGATTTGCTGGTTGAACGGCATGTCGGGAAATGACGGCTCCCGCATCCACGCGGCCTGAATTCTTCGCCCGTCTCCCGTCTCGGTATTTCCCCAAGTTTGCGTCGCATAGAAATTGGGGCCGACATCGCAAGGATGCCGCCCGGTCTCCTCTTTGAATTCAGTGCCGTCAAAGGTGCCGATGGAATAATTTCCATTGCCCTGAATGAGCACCCATTTCATCTGGTTCCGATCCCCGTCCACCGGCAGCTGAAAAAAATCCGGGCACTCATAGCTGTCCTTGATCGGATGATGTTCATCTTTCCAACTCAGTAAATTGGAGGACGTCAGAATATGGTATTGGCCATCGCCATAAAGCATCATGACCCAGTGATTGCCTGGCGCATACCAGAAAACTTTGGGGTCCCGCTCCGGGTGCACCAATATCGGGTTCTTCTCATAGTGCTTCCAACTGCGCCCATGATCCAGACTGTAGGCAATGCATTGGCTGCGGTTGTCCCAGCGCGGATAGAATGCGACCATTGCCGGATTGGCCTTGTCAGGAGACAGCCCTGAAGTGTTCTGGTAATCAATCACGCAGGTTCCGGACTGGTCGCCGCTGCCCGGCGACTCCTCCCAGAAGGCCGGCTCCAGTTCGGTCCAGTGGACCAAATCGCGGCTCACCGCATGAATCCAGCATTTGGCCCATCTTTGGGCGAAGAGGTGATACTCGCCATCGTAATAAATCAGGCCGTTCAGGTCGTTCACCCAGCCTTCCTGCTGCTGGCCCGGATTGAGCCGGTCCATGGTCCATTGGCGGGCGGTAAAGTGAAATTGCGGGCGCAGTGCTTCTTGATACAAGGGGCCGGCATTCACCGGCAGCCGTTCCGGTGTGTCGGTCTGGAGGATTCGACAGACATTGATGTGTCCCCAGTCGCCGTCGGACTGGTCCACGATTTGAATCCGGGCTTTTTTGCCGAAAAACCGGCCCACATCCCAACTGTCGGACGCCAAACGGTCGCTGCGCCTGCCGGTCGCACTTTTAACAATTTTCCCGTTGACGACCAGGTTCATGCAGGTATCCCGTTCATAATCTCCGCCGGCAATGCGGAACGATATA
>CAZKTW010000518.1:0-1865 GCA_964555775.1 uncultured Bifidobacteriaceae bacterium
CAAAATTGAAGGCCGAACTTCAGGACTTGCTCAATCACGACGAGGACCAGGTGTTATTTGTCTCGCTGGGCGCAACTTCAAAAGACGCCAGCTTGATTATTGAAGCAATGGGACTGCCCTACGAAGTGCGTTCACGCGTGACGATTATTTGATTTTCAGGCTTGCAACTTATTCCGAAAGGCGTTGAATTAATCCGGCTACGGCCACCGACCATCAACCTTCCGCCATTGGGTTGACATGATTTTTGAAATCGCGAACGACTGCGCCTGATTGCGGCTTACGCGGCGCGAGCGCCGAAGTGCTGGCGCCCGCCCGCAAGGACGCTCGCATTATGTAAACGATTGAAAGCGAAGCTCTCACGCATGATCACCCTGCCGACATACTCATTTGAAAAGCTGCGATGCCTTGCCGCTCGCCAACTGCGGCAAACCGCGGCGGAAAATAAGGCTGTCGGCAGGGGTGAGCTTCAGTCGGCGCGAATTCAGGAATCGTGAGGCGGTTGCTTTCCGGTCTTTGCCGGGAACCGTGCTCGCCGCTTCAGTCGGCGCGAATTCAGGAATCGTGAGGCGGAACTAGCGGCGGGTTGGCGTGTGTGGCTCGATTCAAATTCATTGTCGGTCCCCTGACCTGCGTCCGCCACACACGCCAACCCGCCGCAAATTCAACTTCACCTTCGTTGAACTTTTCAAGCTGGCGGACAAAACCGCTAAATCCGCTGCCAAATCCTGCGCTGGCCAAAATCCGCGGATTTGCTACTGTGACCGCCATGTTCAGTCCTTTTGCCAGCAAACGCATATCTCCCGTGCTCACCGAGTTCGGCCAGATTGCTTTGCTGGCCAAAGAAGCCTGCGCGTCGCTGTTCAAAGGGCGCGTCGCCTGGCGGGATTTGCTCTACCAGATTTACTTCATCGGCGTCAAATCCCAGTCGGTTGTCCTCATCACCGGCGCGTTCACCGGCATGGTGTTGGGCGCCCAGACCTATTTCCAGTTTCACAAGGTCAAGATGGACACCGCCACGCTCGCGGTCGTGGGGGTGTCCATGTGCAGCGAACTGGGCCCGGTGTTGACGGCGTTGATGGTGGCCGGACGCGTGGGCGCGGCGATTGCCGCCGAACTGGGCACCATGCGCGTGACCGAACAAATTGACGCACTCCGGGCGCTGGCCACCCATCCCGTGGATTACCTGGTTCTGCCCCGGTTGATTGCGGCACACATCGCGCTGCCCCTGCTCACCCTGGAGGCCATCGCCGTCGGCATCCTGGCCGGTTATTTCGTGGGGGTGCACGTGCTCGATATCGAACCCACCTATCTCTGGGCCAACATGCTTAAATACACGCATCAGGTGGACCTGGTCATCGGCCTGATCAAAGCCTTCATCTACGGCGGCATCATTGCGCTGATCGGATGTTACAAGGGCCTGTCGTGCGGCCTCGGCGCCGAAGGTGTCGGCCGCGCCACGACCGAAGCAGTCGTTTATTCGTCCATCACCATCCTGATCGCGAACTTTTTCCTCACGCTCGTGATGGGCAAACTGGTGGGGCTGTTATGATCGAAGTCCGGAACCTCCACAAGGGATTCGGCGGAAACCCGGTCCTCGCCGACATGAGCTTTCGGATTGAAAACGGCGAATCGGTCGCCATCATTGGACGCAGTGGCGGCGGCAAAAGCGTTTTGCTCAAGCATCTCATCGGCCTGCTGCAGCCGGACCGGGGCGAGGTGCTGATTGACGGTGAAAACATCGGGCCGATGAACGAGCGGCAGTTGCTGCGCGTGCGCCGGAAATTTGGCATGGTGTTCCAGGGCGCGGCGCTGTTTGATTCCATGACCGTGGCCGAAAACGTGGCGTTCGGCCTGCGCCGGCACGA
>CAZKTW010000519.1:0-1862 GCA_964555775.1 uncultured Bifidobacteriaceae bacterium
TGGTTCCCTGACCACGTTCAACGTGCTGTTCAAGGAAAAGGAAGACCAGTTTTGATTCGAAATCCGGCAATCGCTTCCGGCACAGACGCGTGCGGACGGAGCAATTATGCCGGAACCGGTTCCAATGCCAAAGGTGCAACTTCGCGCTCAATAGCTTTGGCGGTTTCGTAACGCGCCAGCCGCAAATCGTAGTCCGCTTGCAAACCCGTCCACATTTCCGCTGTTGTGCCAAAGAATCGCGCCAGTCGTAACGCCGTGTCGGCTGTGACGCCGCGCTTCTCCAGCACGATCTCATTGATGCGCCGGGGTGGCACACCCAAGGCCCGCGCCAGCGCGTTTTGTGACAGGCTGTGCGGCTTCATAAACTCCTCGCGGAGGATCTCTCCCGGATGAATCGGTGACAACTTGTTCGTTTTCATAATCAGTGGTGGTCCGCGATTTCCACGTCAAACGCATCTTCACCCTGCCAGCGAAAGCATAACCGCCACTGGTCATTGATACGGATGCTATGCTGTCCTGCCCGGTCGGCTTTCAACGCTTCCAGACGGTTGCCATAAGGCACACGCAAATCCTGCAAACTTCGTGCCTGATGCAACAACAGCAGCTTCCGCCGTGCCGGACGTTGAATCGGTGGTGGCAAACGCCGCGACGATTCGTCGTTGAACAATTTTTCGGTTTCCCGGCAGGCAAAGCTGCGTATCATTCACGGAGGACTATAACGCTTGGCGTCATAGCTGTCAACTATGGCTTGGGCGGCGAAAAGGTGGAGATGCAGCAACACATCGGTGATTTCTTCCGTTCAACAGGCGGCATCGATTGTTCTGGTTTACTAAAATTAAACATTTTTGCGGACAAGGGCTAGACCAGTCGCCTCAAGTCAACGTTGCCGCGCAATGCCGGCCGTATCTGTTGGCTTACACAATTCGCCATTTTTGCTAAGTTGAGTTAGAATTACCCGGATTTTAAATATGCCGTGCGCACTTTGCCAACTGAACAAACCGTTGCGACGATCACACATCGTGCCTGAGTTTATGTATAAGCCGATGTATGACTCGAACCATCGTTTCCGCGCCTTCAGCCGCGAAGTTTCAGAAACTCCGCAAATCCATCAAAAAGGCATGCGTGAAAAATTGCTTTGCAGTGACTGCGAGCAACTCCTAGCCAAGAAATATGAAGACTATGCGGCTGCGTCATTTTACAGGCCCGCTGTGGAAGCAATGAAGCAACCACCTGTCGTCCTTACTATGCCGGGATTAGATTATCACCGCTTCAGGTTGTTTCTCCTTTCCTTGCTTTGGCGGTTTGGAAACGCCACAGGCGGGGTATTTCGCCCCGCACGCTTGGGCCAGCACTCGGAGAAATTGAGAAAAATGCTTTTGCACGATGACCCTGGTGAATGGCTGGAATATCCGTGCATGATAACCGCTCTGACGCTCAACGGGAAATTTTACGGAGATTTGACGGCGGGCGCATTCTCAACCGAAGCCGAAGGAGGGCCGGTTTGGGCATTTGTGATTTCCGGATTTTTGTTTAATTTTTTCGTTGCCGATCACAATCCACCGCAAACCCTCTACCCTCTTTTTCTACAGCCAGACGCGCCGTTTGTAATCAGCGTTGAGGAAATGCGTCGGGTTGACTCCTTATACGAATTCGCCTGTGGCATCGGGGCTGCCGAGGGAGCGCGCCGGGCATTGCAGGTATTATAGTTACACTGCACCGGACGTTCTGTACGTATGAGAGAAGCGTGCTTCCGCCTTCCGGACATAATTGCCGCGGAGACTCATCGAGACTCAAAAATGGTGCGCGCTGCAGGGATTGAACCTGCGACCCCTTCCGTGTGAAGGAAATGCTCTACCGCTGAG
>CAZKTW010000520.1:0-1853 GCA_964555775.1 uncultured Bifidobacteriaceae bacterium
CGACGTGCTTGCGAAGATCCTTCAAGCCCATGCGCTCCAGCTTGTCAATGATGCGCTCTTTGAACTTCAAATAATCTTCGCGCGTCAACGGGTGCTCGTCGTCAATGTAGGGAATGTGCGGGAGAATCTTCAGGCAATCACAGCCCGCAGGCGCGACGGTCGGGTCGGTCTTGGACGCGGCGACTAGATAAACCGTCGGGTCGTCGGGCAATTCGTGCTTTTGAAAAACCGTCTTGAAGTGTTCGCGCTGGTGGCCTGAGAAAAAGAAATTGTGGTGCGTGAGTTGTGGATATTCGCAATCCAAGCCAAGATCAAGCACGAGACCGGAGCAGGCGGGCTCCAGCTTCTTTTCCAGCGACGCGATGAAGGTTTTGTCTTCGCGCAGCAATTTTTCGTAGGCGGGGATGACTTCCATGTTCGACACGATGATGTCGGCGGCGTGAAAAGTTCCGTTCGCCACCAGACCGGTGATGCGCGCACCGTCGCGGCGGACCTCGCTGACCTCGGCGTTGAGATTGATTTTAATGCCAAGTTCGTCCATCAACCGACGCAGGCCGATGGCGATGTTGTAAAGGCCGCCGTCCACATACCAAAGGTCGTAGCGGAACTGGATGGTCGGCAGCGAATTCATGAACGCCGGCGCGCGATACGCCGATGAGCCGACGTATTTGATAAAAAAATCAAAAATGTCGCGGAAGTAGCGCGACTGGAGATGCGCCGCCACGCTCTGGTGCATCGAGCGGAAAAGGTCGAAATGGAAAAACTTGAACAAGCCATAGTGCCGGGCGAAACCGCGCCAGTCATCCAAGCCCTGCTCAAAATAACCATCATTTGTCAGGTCGTATAGGCCGGCGGAGTATTTTAGAAATCGTTCAATGTTCTCCGGCGGTTCGCCAACCTTGCGCGCCTCGGCGGCCATTCTTTCCGGTTCGGGATACAAATCCAGCTTCACGCCGTCCTCGAAAAAATTCCGCCAATGCGGTCGCAAGGCGCGGATGGAAAAATAATCGCCCATTTTTTTGCCCGACCGCTCGAACAACCGCTCGAAAATGTGCGGCAGCGTGAGAATGGACGGTCCCAAATCAAAAGTGTAGCCGCGTTCGGTGAGCACATTCAGCTTGCCGCCGATCTGTGCGTTCTTTTCAAACACCTCGACATCATAGCCCGCTTGTTTCAGAGAGATGGCGGCGGACAAGCCGCCCAGGCCCGCGCCAATGATAATGATCTTTTTGCGGCTCATTTTTCGCTTTTCGTGACCCGTTTGAGACCGGCCTGCGCCAGACCATCCTGCGGGTGCATTACGAGTGCTTTGCGGAAATACTCCGCCGCTGCCGTGCGCTGCCCCAGTTTTTCGTAGGACAAACCAATGAAGGTCAGGCAACTGTCGTGGCCCCAGCGTGGATCAAGCGGGGCCGCTGGCGTTTTGGCTTCAGCCGTAAAAAGTTTTTCCGCCGCGAGCAGGTTCGTCAATGCTTCGCGCCGGGACGCACTTCGAATCGCCGTGTAGAACTGGCTCATGCCGAGCAAATATTGCACCCGGGGATTTTTTGCGTCGGCGGCCAACGCGAGTTCCTGCTCATTCTGCACCCGGGGACCAAGCCACACGGCGCGGAGCATGTTTTCACTGATCTTCATGCCATAAAGCGTGCCCAGCAAGGCGTGGCTTTCGGCATGGCTTGCGTCAAGCTTCATTGCGTGCGTGAGAGCGTCCACCGCTGCATCCAGCGCAGCCTCGGCGGTGAGCTTGTTGGTTTTGCACTCCGGCAGTCCCAGCAATTGCAGCATTCCATGAAACTCGCCCGCGCCCAGCCAATAATAATTCGTCACCGTGGCCGTGGCGTTGGTGCAGGCTT
>CAZKTW010000521.1:0-1820 GCA_964555775.1 uncultured Bifidobacteriaceae bacterium
GGCTTGCTGGTCATCCTGCACGCCAACACCGCCAACCACCTCGAACATTCAGGCTGGATGAAGCCGCACCCGGGGATGTTCGAGCTGGCGGTGTTGGGCCGCGCACGCGGCGAGGGGTACGAGGGATTGGCGGAGGCCGACGTGCTCGAGGCCATTGATTATGTGGAGAAGCATTGGCGAATTGACACCAATCGCGTCCACTTGTCGGGTGGGAGCATGGGGGGCATGGGAGTCTTCAATCTCGGAGCGGATTATCCCCATCTCTTCGCTTCGGCCCAGATCAACTTCGGCATCCTCCTGGCACGGCCGGTGAACAATCTGCTGACACTTCCCGTTTACGCGCTCCACAGCCAGGACGACTGGTTGGCGCCGATCGTCACGTCGCGCGCGCCGCTGGCGCGGCTGCGCGAACTGGGGGGACGGGTAATCTTCGACGAGACCAATGGCTTCGGCCACGGCGTGGCGGATATCGGCAACCAGCGCGCCGAGACTTGGCGGCAACGCCAGGTGCGGCCGGACTCCCGCCAGATGCGGCATCTGGACTTCAGCGCGGTGTCGGGCACCGCCGTCCGCGCGTGGTGGGCCGAGGTGCTGGAATGGGGACCGGCACCGCGTCCGGCGCACTTTGCGCTGACCGCTGGGACGGAAAATACACTCTACGCCGAATTATCCAACATCACCCGGCTGCGGCTGCGGATCGGGGAATCGCCGTTCGACCCAAAACAACCGCTGCGGGTCTCCGTGGGCGGAGCGGTGCCCTTCGAAGTTCCCGCACCCCTGCCTGAGAACCTGGTGTTGGTCTCCGGATCGCCGGACTGGCAGGCAGAGACAAATCCACCGCTGCCTTCCTTCCGCCTGCACACCCCTGGCGGACCGATGCTGCTTTATGATGGCTCGCCTTTGCTGATTGTTTACGGCACCTCCGGCGACACCAATATATGCGCGGCGCTGCGATCGGCGGCCGAGGCCGCCAGCAAAAGCGCAAACGCGGGGTGGGCTTACGATGGCGGCCCCGCCGGCAACGACGGCGTGCCGCATCACCAGAATTTGTACGGGCGCTTGAAGATGAAGGCCGACCGCGACGTGACGGAGACCGATCTTCAGAGGTGTCAACTCGTGCTGATCGGCACGGCGCAACAGAACAATGTGGTGGCACGCATGGCCCCGCAACTGCCAGTGCGTTGGACCGGAGATAAAATCTTCTGTAGCGATGGCCTGGAACTGAGCGGCACCAATCGTGTCGTCACCCTGGTTCACAACAATCCGTTCGCACCGCAACATTTGATCTTCTGGGTGGCCTCGGACTCGGCCCAGTCCTACCGTGGTGCCTGCTATATTGCCCGGAAAGGGGCCGACTTGATGGTCGTGGATCCGGAGCAGGACTCGCTGGTGGTCGCGCGGAGTTTCGACAGTCAGTGGCATTGGGATGCGGCCCGCGCCGCTTCCCCGTTGCTGCCGAAGAAACTGATCGGACAACATGATATGGACATCGCCGCCGCCAAATCACTCATGAAGGGAACCGGGGCGGATTTCGTGTTTGCATTCATCAGCACAAACACTTTCCCAGTCGGTGTTCTGGGAACCACACGGCTGGCTGACGCCCTGGCTTACATCTATTACCAGCCGGTGGGTTTCGCGGATTTATCCGGAACCGAGTTGCTGGAGGCGGAAAGCCGCCGGAAAGCCGATGCGAAGGCGGAATGGCCGGCACCACTGTATCCCGTCTTCGACCCCGCGAAAATCCGGCCGGACCGGAATTACCGCGTGGCATTTTCCCTGGACGACATGTACTCCCTGGCCGAGACCTTCAAACTCACCAC
>CAZKTW010000522.1:0-1806 GCA_964555775.1 uncultured Bifidobacteriaceae bacterium
ACGGAGAACCGCATCAGCGTCGAGCGCCGGGATTTCAACACGGCGGTCCAGAATTTCAACACAGCCATCAAATCGTTTCCGGCGGTGTTCTATGCCGGTGCCTTCGGCTTCCACGACAAACCGTATTTCGCGGCCACGGCCGGAGCGGAGAACCCGCCCAAGGTGCAGTTCGATTTCAACAAACCGGCCGCGGCGACCAATCCCTAAGCCGTGCGACGCCTCTACGCCATCCTGGTCCTGCTTTTCGGCTTCCGCCTGTTCGCGGCGGAAATCATCCCACCCGCGCCGACGGCCTATTTCAACGATTACGCCAACGTCGTTTCCTCCGGGACGGCGGCGCAGTTGAACCAGACGCTGGAGGATTTCGAGCGCCAGACTTCCGAGCAGGTTGTGGTGGCAGTTTTCCCGACGATGCAGTCGGATTCATCCATCGAGGATTACACCGTGCGCGTGGCGCGGTCGTGGCAGGTGGGGTTGAAGGACAAAAACAACGGGGCCGTGCTGTTCGTTTTCGTCCAGGACCACAAAATGTTTCTACAGACGGGCTATGGCATGGAAAGCGTCCTGCCCGACGCGCTATGCAAACGCATCATTGACGAGCAGATCACGCCGCGCTTCAAGGCCGGCGATTTCGACGGCGGGCTGACGGCGGGCGTGCAATCAATCATCGCAGCGACCAAGGGCGAGTATAAAGGCACCGGGAGAACGGTTGGGGATCGGCACGGGATGCACAGCAACGACAACCCGGGGGCGATAATTTTAATTATTTTCCTGATCATAATGGTGATGTTCATCATCCTGCCCCTCCTGAGCCGGGCATCGCGGCATGGCGGCATACAATATTGGGGAGGCGGCTGGTCGGGTGGCAGCAGCGGGCTTTGGGGCGGAGGTGGTTTTGGCGGCGGAGGTTTTTCGGGAGGTGGTGGCGGATTCTCTGGCGGCGGCGGATTTTCCGGAGGGGGTGGCAGTTTCGGCGGCGGCGGCGCAGGAGGAAGCTGGTAATCGTGCACCCGCGCGCCTTTTCCAAACATCTGCAACACGACCAGATCGTGGCGGCGATTCGTGATACGGAACACAAGACGTCCGGCCAGATCCGTGTCAGCATCAGCTCCATGCACATTGACGAGCCGGTCGTCGCGGCGCAGGTGGAATTCATGCGGCTGGGCATGAACCAGTCCCCGGAACGGAATGGCGTGCTGATTTTCGTGGCGCCGCGCTCGCACAAGTTCGCGGTCATCGGCGACGAAGGCGTGCATGCGAAGTGCGGGGATGAATTCTGGCAGAAGCTGGCGGAAGCGATGAGCGGATACTTCCGCAAATCCGAATTCACGCCGGGCATCGTCCACGGCGTGCAGAAGGCCGGGGAGTTGCTGGCGAAACATTTTCCGAAGGCCAAAGCAAATTAATTAATCTCGTAGCCGCGAACGCCAGTTCGCGCCATATCGTTCTCCTTCATGCAAAGTGTGCCGACTGACGTCGGCGGCCACACAATTTTTGAAAAGGGTCCAAGCCGGAATATAGGTCAACGCCAAAGGCTGAAGCTTGAAAGAAGGAAAATGGTTTCTTACAGAAGCAAACGAAGTGAACGAAGGGGTGAAAAGATAAATGGGGTCTGATCCGCATGGGTTCTGAGTTCAGGGTTCGGGACGCCCCCTGCCCTGCCTGGCGTTTCGGACCCTGGAGCGTGGACAGGGAACCGGGCATGGCAATTTGCGCGCATTTTTTAACAAAATCCGGAAGGTGATCTCGCGGAAAAGAATTGAATTTTGCGCCGGTTGATTCAACCTCTGTTCATACTGAGAGTAT
>CAZKTW010000523.1:0-1790 GCA_964555775.1 uncultured Bifidobacteriaceae bacterium
ATTGGTCCGCGCCACACCCAGCGTATTGAACACACGCAATTGAAACGGCGCATTTGAGTTGGATTCCCCGGCTAATGCCTCAGCCGACTGTCGAATGATTTCATCACTGCGCTGAACTGTGTTGTCGGTCCAGCTTGCCACCTTGTCGGCCCAAGTGTTGGTGCCGCGGATGTTGTAAGGCACGATCCAGCAATCGTGATGTTGCGACAGCATGAGCGTGCGCCAGGCTTCGTCCAGGGAGGCTTCCGGCCAGGCGGCATGCTGGTACACCCGGGCCATGGTCGCCATTTTCTCCGCCGTCACGACATGATTTTCCGCCCGTCGCACTTCCTGGGCGATGCGTTGCAGGACCTGCGCCCCCCAGACAAGACTCACCTGCACATCTTCCTGACTGAAATGCCAGTCTTCCGCCGGCTTTTGGATGGCCACGTTTTCAAAATAATTTTGCCATGTCGTATACTCGGTGGGTTCATAGAAATTGCCTATGTGTTTCAGCCACGGCCCATTTCGCCAGCCCGCATCCTGAATGCACATGCCGACGGGGTGTTTGATCCCGGACCGAAGTGCGGCCTGAACAAACTCAGGATCATTGGCGTTGGCAATGGTTTCCCACGTCGAGTTTTGTTTCAGCGATTCCATGGTGTAACGCGGGACGGTTGGGATGGCTGTGCCATCAGCACCGATCCAGTTCACCAGTTCGCCGCCAAACGCCCGGGTGTAGCCGCCCCAACAGGTGTCTGGATTTTTTAGCACGGCATATTTGAATCCGAATGACTTCAAGATGCCGGGTAACGTGCTGGTAAAACAGGGTTCTTCAGAACTGTAGGTGGCGAATTGCGCGTCAGGAAAATGCTCGCGGATCTTTTCCATTCCGCGAGCAAACTGCTGAAGGATGCTTTCGCCGGAAATATTCCAGAGGTAACTCTGCGCGTATGCCGGATTTATAAACTCAATTCGACCAGGGACGGATGGATCGGCGACAAGCTGCTTAAACGCCGCGTAAGCGTCAGGAGTGTTTGTGCGGACAAAATCCCAAGTGGCCGGTTCGATCTCCAGATTAAGTTTCCAGTCGGGATTCGCCCGCATTGAATCCACGATGAATTGCGTGAAGGATGGCGGGTAATGACCATAAATGCCGCCATGATAGCCGTCCACAAACCATGCTTTTGGCTGGGCCATCACTACGGTGCCACTGAGACACAATCCAAGAATTACTCCGCAGCGCAGTTTCTGTCCGATGGCGGAACGCTTTCCTGCAATGAAGTCAATCAGTGATTGCGGCATAAAGCAGCGGAGGAGTATTGAAACCAGTTCAATTTTCTTAAAAAGACAATGACGCATTCTATTTTCGGTGCTTAATCAAGAATCATCTCGAGCACTGGCTGTTGCCATGAATGAAACATCATTAAATATAAAACCTCCAGAAAACAAGCAGCACTTCACATATACTTCATTGGCGGGAAGTTTCGGGTAGGGAACGCATCCGGTTAGGCGGGAAGTTTCGGGGTGGTAACTCATCCAGTGCGGAGCCCCAATTTTCATTGGGTTTCGGTCCCATCACCAGTTCCAATGTGCCACCTGCCACCACTTCAGTGTGACGCAGCCAGGCGCGGTTCAGCGGCTTTCCGTTTAATATGGCGGACTGCACATAAATGTTCTCTGCGGAGTTATGATGCGCGCGGATGGTGAAGGTTTTTCCGGAATAATAATGCGGGTCGAGCTTGAATGTCGTCTTTTCAAACAGCGGGCTGCCGATAATGTAGATGCCATCCACGGGCGACACCGGATGA
>CAZKTW010000524.1:0-1789 GCA_964555775.1 uncultured Bifidobacteriaceae bacterium
CTCACGAACCACGACTCGGTGATTTTCCAGGACCCGGATTTTGAGGTGTTCATGGACCCGGCGGGCGGCACACAACCGTATTACGAGTTTGAAGTGAACGCGCTGAATACCACGTGGGATTTGATGCTTAACAAGCCGTATTTGGACCAAGGCAAGCCGGACAATGCGTGGGAAATTCCCGGCGTGAAAACCGCCGTCCACGTCAATGGCACGCTGAATCATCCCGGCGACACTGATCGGGGCTGGACGGTTGAAATCGCTTTTCCGTGGAAAGTTCTCGCGGAACATGCGCGTCACGCCGGGCCGCCGGTCGAAGGCGAACAATGGCGCATCAGCTTCTCGCGTGTCGAGTGGCAGATCACTCACACGAATGGCGCCTATCAAAAAGTTTCAGGTACGCCGGAGGACAACTGGGTCTGGTCGCCGCAGGGCGTGGTGGACATGCACCGGCCCGAAATGTGGGGATTGGTGCAATTCACCCGCGAGCCGGCGGGCAAAGCCTTTTCCGTCGCGCCCATTCCCGGCAAACCCGCGCGCGACCGGGCGCTGGAAGTTTATTACGCCGAAAAGGATTTTTGGAACGCGCATCAAACTTGGACCACAAATCTGACGGAACTCAATTTGAATTCCGGTGAACTGCCGTCGGGAATGGCGGCGCCGGTGATCCAGCCGACCGCCGACGGCTATGTTTGCTCGGTGGCCTTCACCAACGCCGAACAATCGCACGTCTGGCGCATTCGCCAGGATCGGTTACTCAAGCTTGACGAGCCGCTGCCGGTGGAGACGGAAACTTTTATCGCGCAGGCGGCGGAAAAATTCGGCGGCATGGGCCGGCGCGCGGCGTTTTTCCTCGTGGACAACATGCCCGCCGGCGACCGCGCCACTTTGGACGGTGATTTTTTAATGGAGGACTTGTCGTTCGCGTTTGCCGCGCGAACCAATTTCCCATGGGCCAAAGCCGTGCCGGAGCGAATTTTTGTCAACGACGTGCTGCCTTACGCCTCGCTCGACGAGCCGCGTGATCCGTGGCGCGCGAAATTTTACCCGTTGGCCTCGGACATCGTGCGCGGTTGCACCAACGCCACCGAAGCCGCGCAGGCGTTGAATCGTGAATTGTTCCATCGAATCAACGTCCATTACAACCTCGGACGCAAACGCAACAACCAAAGCCCCCAGGAATCCATCGAACAGCACAAGGCCACCTGCACCGGGCTGGCGATCCTGCTCGTGGACGCCTGCCGCGCCGTCGGTGTGCCCGCGCGCATTGCCGGCGTGCCGGAATGGGCGCAAAAGGAAGGCAATCACACGTGGGTTGAGATTTGGGATGGTGACTGGCATTTCACCGGCGCGGATGAATATGACCAGAACGGCCTTGATCGGGGCTGGTTCAACAACGACGCTGCCAAAACCGCGCGCAGTCCAAATCCGCTCAATCAGGTTTATGCCTCAAGCTGGCGTCGCACCGGCGATGATTTTCCGCTCGCGTGGGACCTCGACTCACGCGCCGTACCGGGCGTGAACGTCTCCGACCGCTACGCTGCGCTGGCCCCGGACACCGACTCCACCGCTACGGTGGTTCACGTGCGATTGCGCGAAACCGAGGGCGGCGAGCGGCTGCCGGCCGCCGTCGGGATGTTCAGTGCCGACGGAGAATTGCTGGCAACCAATTTCACCCGCGCGGGCACAGCCGATTTGAACGACATGCCGGACTTCATCCTGCCGGACAACGCGGACAGCGTGACGTTTCGTTTCGAGCGCGGCGGCGAAGCGCGGGAAAAAGTTGTGCCGT
>CAZKTW010000525.1:0-1788 GCA_964555775.1 uncultured Bifidobacteriaceae bacterium
CGCTTCATCGCCACTCTCGTTCAATCATCCGAAGAACTTTTTAAACGGGCTGCTAGGAGCGGCTACGCCAGTTTTGCACAAGTCTCTATATACGGAACTCGTTGCGTAAATCGAAAATCCTACGGTTTGCTCAAGCGAAAAAATAAATTGCCCGTCGGGGGTGTGATGGTCACGCTGTTGGTACCGTTGGCGGTGGTGATCGTGCCGCCGTAGCCAAGCCAACCTGGTGTAGCCAGGTTGCTGTTGGTCTGGAGGGTGTAACTGCCTGTGTTCGGCCAGGAGACCTTGACGCTGTTCGGCCCGGGAACGGTAATGATCAGGTTGGGAAGTCCGAGGGTTTGCAGCGCGTAAATCGCCCAGAAGCCACCGGTGACGGAATAGATGCCACCGGTCATGGGACCGCCCGCATCGTGCTGGCCGATGGTGCCGCGGATGGCATATTGGCCGTTGGTACTGGTGCCACCGCCGCCGGAAATTTTGTACCAGGTATTGGAGTATTGCTGCGCCTGAGCCTGGAGGGCGAAAGCCAGCAAAGCCAGGGCGCCACAGAGCCACGGCAGGCATGGCCAGCCAAGAGAACATCGTTTGGTATTCATGAACATCCCCGGTAAGCTAGTTTTTGATCACCAACACGTTGAAGGCCGCGTTGAGAGGCACGGTAGCCACATCTTGCTCGAAAATCGTCCAGCTCGAACCGTTGTACCAGACACCAATCGGGTGATTGTTGTACACATGCAGCGTGTTGCCAGGATTCAGGTTGGGCGTGACCATCAGGATTGCGTTGGGATCACCGTTGCAGAGCGGATTGTTGATGATGGTGTAGTTGCCAAGCGAGTTGCCCGCCGTTGCCACATGAACAAAGGCGGCCCCGCCGGTGCCGACACCCGCGCCTGGAACGTGTATCGCGCTGTATATATTCACGTTGCCGTATGCATTTACGTTGCCGTATACATTGAGATCGTTGTTCACGCTGACACTGTTGTTCGGGTCAACGATGATCTCACCGCTGCCAATGTACACGGTTCCACCGAAGTCATTTATAAAAAGAGCCGAGACGTTGGTCCCGTAACGACCATGGATTTCATTATCGTCGAGCGAAACGTGGTAGGTGGCCGTATCGCCAATGTTTACAATGCCATCGGAAAAGGTACTAAGATTCTGGGTGCCGTGAATGTCCAGCACCACACCCGGATTGAGGGTGCCGATACCGACGTTCCCGCTGTTGGCAATGGACATCCGATTGCTGAAAGCGGTGTAAAAGTCCAAGCCAAACTGGTTCCCACCAGCCGTGCGTTTTGAGGCAATGCCCTCACCGCTGCTACTGCCGAAAACCAGGCCTGCTCCGCTAAGGGTGGAGTTGTTGAGGAAGCCCCCGTTTTTATTGGCTTGGTCGACGCCAAGAACACCGTAGGCATCGATGATCACCTGTTTGGTGATGGGTTGACCACTGAAGGCTTTGGTATAGAAACTCAAATAAGCCGTGCCGTCGTTGTACGACGACATCAGTGCCCCCTCGCCGAAGTTGGCGTCATACTGAAATGATAGACCGGTGAACAAGCTGGTGTCCACCGCCACGAAAGTGTTGCTGACAATCAATCGCCCCACCCCGCCGCCGCTGGCAAAAATATTAGTTCCCGTAAAGGTCTGATTCGTGTGGAGAAAAGCCACGTTGGCGCTTAATCGCGCATCCGACACTGTGCCGCTGGTCAATTGCGATGCATTCAACCCGGTCAACCCGCTGCCGTTGCCGGAAACGTTGTTGCCGGGGTTGTTCAGGTTTATCGGGTT
>CAZKTW010000526.1:0-1780 GCA_964555775.1 uncultured Bifidobacteriaceae bacterium
ACATTTTTGAAAACCTGGACGCGATCAAAAAGACGTTCTCGCATTTCATCCGGCTCGTCCCGCGCAACGGCCTGTTGCTGGGCAACGGCGACGATGCCAATCTCGCCCCGCTGCTCGACGTGACGCATTGCCCGGTCAAGCGGTTCGGCCTCGGCGAAGGCAACGCCATCCAGGCCTTCAACCTGCGGTTTGGCCCCACGGCGACCGAGTTTGAAATCCCGAGCTTCAAATTCCATCTGAACCTCGTCGGCGAATTGAACGTGCGCAATGCGCTGGCCGTCATTGCCTGTGCCAAGCATTGCGGGCTGAAGAACCAGCAGATCCAGTCCGCGTTCGACACGTTCAAGGGCATCAAACGCCGGATGGAAGTGCGCGGCATTGCCGGCGGGGTGACTTTGATTGACGATTTCGGCCATCACCCGACGGCCATCCGTGAAACGCTGAAAGCACTGCGCTTGAAATATCCGCGCGAAAAAATCTGGGCCATCTTCGAACCGCGCAGCAACACGACCCGGCGCAATGTGTTCCAGTCCGAGCTGGCGTCGGCCTTTGCCGATGCCGACGCGGTGGTGGTCTCCGAGGTGGCCCGGTTGGAGCAGATCTCCGCCGGGGAGCGGCTCGATCCGGAAAAGCTGATGCAGGATTTGAAGGCCGCCGGCAAGAACGCGGCCTATCTGCCGGACGTGGATTCCATCGTCGCCCATGTCGGCAAGAACGCGCAGGGCGGCGACATCGTGGTGGTGTTCAGCAACGGCGGTTTCGGCGGCATCCACGGCAAACTGCTGGAGCGGCTGGGCCGAAGATAACGGGCGCTTATTCCAACTCCGGCGGCGTTTTCAGGGGCCGGGGAACTGTAGGCGATAGAAGCCGTTGGTGTCGGTCATATCCAGTTGAAGCAGGTATAGGTATTGATCGCCGATTTGGATTGGAGCATATGGGACCGTGACCCACGTGGCTGGCGAGAGGCTGCTGGAAGCCTCCAGCACGAAATCTGAATAGCCGACCGGCCACACGAGCAAGGCTATGTTGCCGTAATGCATCATCCCCAGATTTGGCAGATTGAGCACATCGATGGGATTGGCCAAGCCGAAGTGCCCGAGGCCGTCGTCGGCCTGCAACACCAAGTTCGAAGCCGTCTGGGCTATCACCACCGAACCGGTCCATACCCCTTGAACAAAGTTACCTGATACCGGAGGGGTGACGGCAATACCATTGGTGAAACCCAAAGAAACCGTACCGGTGAAATTGGTGAAAATGCTGTTGGTCAGGTCACGTGCTTGGATGGTGACGGCAAACGGTGTGTTGACATACCGCGGCGATGAGACCGGATTCCATGTAAAATGATCCAGCACATTAATGGTGGGCAAAACGGTCAATTGGGTGTTGGAGGAAACCAGAAAATCGCATGGATTATCCAGGATCAGGTTATAGGTTCCACTATCCATTAGTGTGCAAGACGAAATGACATAGGCCCCGTTGGTGGCTCCGGGAATCGGGCCTGTGCCTCCATCGTCGCCGCTTTGCCAGCCGTTTGTGTAAGCCGTCTGCGTGGCATCGTCGTAGCCGACGAGCGCACCCAAATCATACCGCTCATACGCGCCAAGATTGTTAAAGTAAATATCGTTGGCCGGTCCATCGCCGGCACTGTTATTGTAAACAGTGAAGTGATCGGGCGGATCATTTTTCATGGCGGGAAGAGAGACGTTAAACAGGGTACTGCCGGAGGGGGCGTTGACGTTGGCAACGACAATCAGCGTGCCATCGGGGAACATATCAAAGA
>CAZKTW010000527.1:0-1778 GCA_964555775.1 uncultured Bifidobacteriaceae bacterium
GGTTGAACAAAAATCCATTGCCCCCTCGCTTCCGGTGAAAGAATTGAATATAATGTTGGTTGAGATGGGCATTCTAAAAGCCAATCGATCACGAGCGGTGGCCGCGCTGATTCTGTTCATTCTCGTGGCCGTCCTCGGCATAGGGTTGCGAAATGCGGGTAATCCGCTGAGTGATGAACTTGCGCAGAACAGTTACGATTGCCTGCACATATTCAATTCCTGGCGACAAGATCCACCCACCAACTCGCCTGTTATCATCATTTACCTGGATCTGCCGTCTTATCTTCACGAACGGCAGGATCCGACTCAACCTTGGCCACGGCAATTGCACGCCCAATTGCTGCGGCGCTTGAAGGCCGCAGGCGCCCGGGCCGTGGTGTTCGACATAGTATTTGGCGCGGCCGGACCGGACCCCGCGTCTGACACTGTGTTTGCAGGGGCGATTCACGATCAAGGGAATGTTATTCTCGCGGCGGAGTTTAACAACAGTGCCAGCCATAGTACTGCTGCGGAACAACCCTGGACGCGTACCACCACATTGCTTCCACCGTTTGAGCCCTTTGCCTCAATGGCGGCGGGATGGGGGATTGCGTCACAGGAGATTGACGATGACCTGGTCGTGCGCCGCTATCTGGCGGGCTTCGCGGCGGAACAACAGCCGACACTGACGTGGGCGACCGCAAACTGGCTTCAGTTACCCATCACTCAAACCGGTGCAGCCATGCAAACGGCCAATAACCGGTGGGTTCGTTATTACGGTCCACCGCTCACCATCGCCCATGTCAGCTACAGCGAAGCCCTCGATCCGGAAGGCGTTCCAGACAGCTTCTTCCGGGGCCGGATTGTGTTCGTCGGCGCGCGACCCATGGCTGAATTGTTTCACGGGCGTCAGGACGAATTCCGCAGCCCTTATCACTCCTGGCGGAACAAGGAACTGTTCATGCCCGGTGTTGAGGTGCATGCAACCGAAATGCTAAACTTGGTGCGCGGCGACTGGCTGAGGCGGCTCGCCCCTCCCGCAGAAAACATACAGTTGTTGCTGTGCGCGCTGCTCTTTGGCGGCGGACTCATTTGGCTACGGCCGGTTCCTGCAACGTTGGTTGCACTGGCGGGCGCCGGTGTCACTTTGATGCTGTCGCTCAACGGATTTTCGCGAGGAATCTGGTTTCCGTGGCTGATGGTCACTGACGTGCAGATTCCCATGGCTCTTGGCGGTTCGATTCTGTTCAATTCGCTCGAATGGTATCGTGCCCGCCGGCGATTCGAAGCGGCCAAGCGCGAGGCTGAAGCAACCATTCGCGAGCAGGCTGCGCTCATCGACAAAGCCCACGACGCCATCCTGGTACAACACATCGATGGCCAGATCCTGCATGCGAATCCCAGCGCCGAGAAGCTCTACGGCTGGAAGCTGGTTGAATTGCAGCGCAACGGTGCGGCTGCAGAACTCTTTTCGGCTGATGCTGCCGGCGCGGCAGCCGCGCGCCAGTCAGCGCTGACCCAGGGAGAATGGAATGGCGAACTCCGCCACCAGACACGGACCGGCCAAGTAGTCATTGTGGCCAGCCGCTGGACATTGATTCGTGATGACACCGGGCAACCCAAGGCATTATTACTGATCAATAGCGATATTACCGATCAGAAACAGTTGGAAGCACAGCTTTTGCGCACGCAACGCATGAACACCATCGGCACGCTCGCCGGTGGCATGGCGCACGACCTGAATAACGCGCTGGCGCCGATCCTCATGGGAGTACAACTGCTCCGGCGCAAAACCAAGG
>CAZKTW010000528.1:0-1766 GCA_964555775.1 uncultured Bifidobacteriaceae bacterium
CAAGGAATTCCGCGAATCCCTCGACCAGGCCCTCGCCGACGGCGTCAAGCGCGTCTCGCGGCTGATCAATCAGATGCGTTTTCTGGCGCGCGAAGGCCACATCGAGCAGGAAACGTTCGGGGTGCAAAAATTGATCGAGGAAGCCTACCAGGAGGCGCGCAAACATCAGTCCGCCGACGCGGCCAGACTGCAATTCGAAAAGGGCGGCGAGTCCGTGGTCATTACCGGCGACCGCGCCGCGCTCAAACACGCACTGGCCGAAATCATGCTTAACGCCTTGCAGGCCAATCCGAAGGAACCGAATATCGGCGTCAAACTGCACACCGACGCCCATGGAGGCCGGCTGCCGGACGTTCAGATCGAGGTTCAGGACAACGGCTCGGGGTTCACCGCCGAAACCGCGCAAAAGGCGCCGTCACCGTTTTTTACCACGCGCAATGTGGGGTTGGGCTTGGGATTGACCGTCAGCCGGAAGATCATTGAGACGCACCACGGCAAGCTGGAGATTGTCCCGCCGCAAGCGGGTCATCATGGAGTTGTCCGCGTTTCGCTGCCGGCGGACTCCGGCATTTCCACGGACGCGTGAGCCCTGACTAGGCGCCGTTGTCGCCGATCGCCTCTACCGGGCAGCCTTCCTTGGCTTCCTTGCAGCGCCCTTCCTCTTCCGGCGACCCCGGTTGCTTATAGACGAAGGAGTAGCCGCCATCCTCGTTGCGTTTGAAATTGTCCGGCGCCGTCTCGCGACACAGATCGCAATCAATGCACTGGTTGTCCACGTAGTATTTGCCCGCAATGTTTTCGGAGTATTTGTTTGCCGCGTCAGCCATAAAATGAGTTGTAAATTTCGGGTAAATATGGCCGCCACAACAGCCAATGGCAAGCTCATTTAAACTTTTTCAGCCTGCGCGTGGAATAAATCCTTTTTACTCCGGCCATTCGCAATTATTCTACCGCCATGGAATTGAGCACTCTGCGCAAAACAAAAATCATCGCCACCCTCGGCCCGGCCACCGAATCCGTGGAAATGCTCGGCAAGCTCATGGAGGCCGGCGTGAATGTTTTCCGCCTCAACATGTCCCACGCGCCGCACGATTGGGTCCGCCGCCTCGTCAAGGACATCCGCGCCGCCGCCGCCGCCCGCCAGCTCCACATCGGCATCATGATGGACACGCAGGGCCCCGCCATCCGCACCGGCGACATCGGCGTGCCGCTCGACCTGCGACCCGGCCAGAAATTCACCCTCACCGTCCGCGGCGAACGCAGCGAGGAGGAACGGTCCGTCGATGTGAACTACGCCAATTTCGTCAATGACATCAATATCGGCGATGTCGTGCTCATCGACAACGGCGCCATCGAAATGAAGGTGCTCGCCAAGGACGGCAACAAGGTGGAGTGCGAGGTCCTGACCGAGGGCAAACTCGGCAGCCGCCGCCACATCAACCTGCCCGGGGTCAAGGTCAGCCTGCCCGCGCTCACCGCCAAGGACATCAAGGACGTCACGCTTGGGCTCGAGGTGGGAGTGGACCTGATCGCCCTGTCCTTTGTCCGCGAAGCGCGGGACCTGCTCCAGTTGCGGGAACTTTTCGGAGCCGACAAATCTCATCCGCTGGTCATCGCCAAGATCGAGGACCAGCAGGCCGTCGCCAACCTGGAATCCATCGTGCAGGAAGCCGACGGAGTCATGGTGGCGCGCGGCGATCTGGGCATCGAAATTCCCTACGAGGAACTGCCCATCGTCCAGCGCCGCATCGTCAAGACCTGCCTGC
>CAZKTW010000529.1:0-1763 GCA_964555775.1 uncultured Bifidobacteriaceae bacterium
ACCCCGTTTTCCGTGAGCCAGATCACGACGGGCAACAACATTCCGAACCTCTACCTCTATTGTGCAACACAACGGAATCCGGATTTGGGATTCCGTCGGCTAACCGATGGCCTCCATCAAGGCGTTACCTTCGATGCATTCCATTTTGATTCAACCCAAGGCCATCGGATCCAGGCTGCGGTGAATGCGGGGGGTAATTACGTTTTATGGGCGCGCGATGATTTTGATGGCGGCAATGACGGACAGAATTACATCTGGGGCAGCACTGCCTTTAATGCCGGGAACATCCTGAACATCACGACCTCGGACTAATGCCCCTTTATGAGTGGCCGGACCATCCGTCCGGCCGCTCTCATTTGAATGGAATTATGTCTTTGACAAACAAACCTGGCAAAACGGGCCGGGCGGGCAGTCCTCTGCCCGCCGAACGCGCAGGTTTGCAACGGCGGCGCGCATGGAGTGACGCGCCCTGCCTGGATGGTTTGCCTGCGGCATAATCCCGCTAAATGGCGTGAACGCCGTGTTCCATAGCCCTCCCTGGGATGGATTGTAGAATCCAAGGCATAGGGAGAACTCCCGATGGTATTCTTTCAAGCGGTCACTTATGATGACCATGCTTTTCACTTATATGCCAGTCCGGCATCTGACGTGCCCATGCAGGGCGGCGCGAATTTTCGCGTTAAGGCAAAGACAGCACCTGCAACAACAGACAAACAAATAAAGATAACTAAATGAACATCATGCAAAAACCATCAATCGTGGCCGCCATGCTCTGCATCGGCGCAGTCGGCGTCCAGGCCGCGAACACTCACATCACCGCCATCACCTGCGGAAATTGGAATTCCGCCGGCATCCACGCGAGCGGGACGTCCTATCTAATTGGTGTTAACCCCCAACACCCGAATATGCAGGTCGCATACTTCGAATTCAATTTGGCTGCCGTCAAGGGCGTCAAGGTCACCTCTTGCGGCATCCTGATCCCAGGCAGCACTGACTATGACATCACGTCATACTGGGGCAAACCGGACAATGGCAACCCCAGCCACATTCAATTCAAAGTGGGCACCACCAGCCAGGGAGCTTCCAGCCTGAACACAATCCTGACCGGCAACAACAGCACGACGGTTTATAACAATGCTCGTAACAACTCGGATCTCGGTTATGATTGGGTGGGCGACGGTGTCCATCAAGGCCTGGTTTTCGATGCCTGGCATTATGAATCCACTGGCGCGCATACTCCGGATGTACAGAACGCCGTCAATGCGGGTGGCAATTACATCTTTTGGTGTGAAAACCGATATAATAAGCTTCAGAGTGGCGCTACATGCACGGACAACTATATTTGGGGCAGCACTTCCTACAACACCGGGATTATCTTGGAAATCGGGCATTAAGCGGTCGTCATGGAATTGAGCGTAGCGAAAAGCAATTCTCAATTCTCCTTCATCGAGTGGCCGGACACTCCGTCCGGCCACTCATTTGAAATCATCATCTGGAAACGCGCACGCGAAGATTCAACGTAAAATAGAACGCACAAAACAAATGAAAATAAAACAGCACCTGTCAATTGGAGTGGCGGCAGTGAGCCTGTTGTGCCTGGGGGTGGCCAACCTTCCAGCGGCAGGACACACTTATCACTTTGCCAACCTGGCTTCGGGAAATTGGAATGACCTGAACCAGCGTCAGGCCAATAGTTATCAAATCGGCTTTTCAACCGGACGCCCGCATAAACAAGCCGCCTACTTTGAATTCGATTTGACTCC
>CAZKTW010000530.1:0-1761 GCA_964555775.1 uncultured Bifidobacteriaceae bacterium
GCTGGAAGCCCGGCTCTACGTCAGCCAGGATGGCTGACGCTACATTTTCAGACAGATTCCAAGCCGCAAACGCCGCCCAGCCGCAGGTCACGGCTTGGAAGGGCGATTCCCCGGCCCATTCAAGGAGAAATGACTGAACTTGGCGACCGCCTGCGAGCGCGAGCGGACGTGCAATTTTTCGTAAATGCGCCGGACATGGGTGTTCAGCGTGCCGCGGCTGACGTTCAGCGAATCCGAAATTTCCTTGTAGAGATAACCCCGCGCCAGCAATTCCAGCACCTCGCGCTCGCGCGGGGAAAGTTTGGCCGACTCTGGCGTCGTGGCGTCCTGCCGGTGAAAAACCTGCACCACGCGGCGTGCGATATTGCCGGTCATGGGCGAGCCGCCGGCGTAAACGTCCTTGATGGACGCCAGCAATTCGCTCCGTGGCGTCTGCTTGAGCAAATAACCCGTCGCCCCTGCTTCCAGCGCCTCGAAGACATGGTCGGCGTCTTCATAAACCGTCAGCATTAGAAATTGCGTATCGGGCAAGATTGGCTTCAGACGCCGCACGCCTTCGATGCCACTCATACCCGGCAAGTTGATGTCCATCAGCACCACCGACGGCTTCTCGGCGGGAAGATGCTCCAGGGCCTGTTCCACGCTGCCGTGCGTGCCAACGCATTTGAAACCGCTGGCGTGGCTCATCCAGTCGGCGAGAATTTCCCGCGCCGAGGCGTCGTCCTCCACAATGTCAACCGCAATGGTCATATTTTGACAAGTCATGCTACGTCGGAAAGGCCATTTGTATAGTCATAACTATTACCGACAAATTATCTGGAGCGTTTATGTTCCGCGCAAGGGCACGGTGAAGGTCACCGTCGTGCCGCGTTCAGGTTCGCTGAGTATCTCGCACGTGCCGCCGATTTCCACCAGCCGCCGCTGCATGTTGGCCAGCCCGTTGCCGCTTGCAATACGGCCTGCCGCAGCCTGGCCGGCCCCCGGAGTCGCCGGGTCAAACCCACGCCCGTCGTCAGTCACCTGCAGCGCCAGTTGCGCCGCCGCCAATTTCAACTCCACGCGCACTTCATTCGCCGCCGCGTGTTTGACGATGTTGTGCAGCGCTTCCTTGAAGGCGAGAAACAAATTATGCCGGACTTCGGAGGTGACCGGCAGCACCGACAGGTGCAACGGGACGTCGAGCCGGCAACGGATTTCCGCCGCGCTCAAATATTCGTATGCGAACCGGCTCAAATAACTCGCCAGGCTATCCAGCCGGTCATGGCGCGGATTCACCGCCCAGACAATTTCATCCATCGTGCGGGTCAATTCGCGCACCGTGGTAAAAATGCGATCGAGATTCCTGGTCACGGGTGCTGGCAACTGCGTTTCGCCGCGATCGGACTGGCTGAGCATCGCTATTCGCGTCAAGCTCGCGCCCAAATCGTCGTGGATGTCCCTGGCGATGCGCGAGCGTTCGCGCTCAAGATCGCGCTGCCGCTCGGCACGTTCGAGCCTGTGCCGCATCCGCCGCCGCGTGTCGAACCAGACCGCACCGCCGGCCGCCAACATGGCCGCCAGCCCGCCGAGAACGCGGAACCACGTCGTCTGCCAGAAATACGGCAGCACTTGAAATTTCAGGCTCGCGCCGGCTTCGTTCCACACGCCGTCATTATTGCACGCGGTCACTTGGAATGAATAATTTCCGGGCGGAATGTAATTGTAGGAGGCCACCCGCTTGGTGCCGGCGTCCGCCCATTCGGTCTCAAAATTGTTCAGCCG
>CAZKTW010000531.1:0-1749 GCA_964555775.1 uncultured Bifidobacteriaceae bacterium
TCGCCACCGTCGTTCGCCCCGTCCCCGGACTATTCCGAGGGTTGGGTTCCCCGCGTTGGCCTGCAGGAAGGCAGGCCAACTTAGGCTGCATACGAGCCAATTATCGAACTTCGTCCGGCAATGTCAAACGGACGACATGCAAGTGACTGCAAATCAATTGGAAATACGGGAATGGCAACTTGATCGCCGCCCTGAAGCAGAGATTGGACACTTGCGGAACTGGATTTGGAGTGTGACGACGCGTTGCCGCTTTCCCACGATGCGACATGTCGCATCGTTCCAAAGCGCGGACATGGCCGCGCCCTCCAAAAATCAATCAAACCGCTGGACTGGGTGAACTACCAGCTTCCAGCTTTGCGCTTTCACCCGGCTCCGGGGTGGCCGGTTGCAACGCCAGTTGCTCCGGCGGATTGGTGGCCAGGCCGGGTTCGGCGGTGACCGGGCCGGGCGGCTTTTCAACGACAATGCGGCGCAGTTCGTCCGCCGCCGGCAAATCTTCCAGGCGGCGCAGGCCGAAGTATTCGAGAAACATCGCGGTCGTTCCGTAAATTTGCGGGCGGCCCACCACTTCGGCGCGGCCAACGGATTCAACCAATCCGCGTTCCGTGAGCGTCTGCATCGTGCCGTCCACATTCACGCCGCGAATCTGCTCGACCTCGGCGCGCGTGATGGGCTGGCGATAGGCGATGATGGCCAGCGTCTCGAGCGCCGGCTGTGAAAGCCGCGACGGACGGACCTTGATACCCACGAGCGCGCGCAGCCACGGCGCGTATTCCGGCTGCGTCACGAATTGCCACGAACCGGCGATGCATGCAAGGCGATAGCTGCGCGCAGCGGTTTCGTGTTCTTGCGCCAGTTGTTCCAGCGTGGCCGTCAAGTCGTTCTCCTTGGTTTTGGCGAGTGATTTTGCCGTGGCGTCGGCGTCTTCCGCCCCGGCGGCCGCGGCCAAGATGTCGCGAAGCTCCTTCACGCTCAACGGCTTTTGCGCCGAGAACAGCAGTGATTCCAAAATGTTTTTTAATTCCATTTTTGATTTACGATAGGCGATTTACAATTGACGCGTCTCCGTGGCGGCGGGCGTCCCGCCTGCCGTAGAGCCGGGCGTCCCGCCCGGCGGACTGTCTGCCAAAATTTCCGAGCCCGCAGGCATTCCGGGCGCACTTCCGGGCGGCCCGTCTTCCGTAGCAGTACTGCGAAGGGTGGACAGGATGCCACCCTCCACGGCAGGCGGGACACCCGCCGCTACCGCGCGGTAGATTTCGATTTCAGCGAAAGGCTCGGGTTGGGCGCAAACAAGCTGGTGCAAGCGGATCAATTCCAGCAACGCGAGAAAGGTGCAGATGACCTCGGTACGGCTGGCGGCGCCTGCGAACAACTCGACAAAGCGCACGCTATCGCGCCCGGTTATCATTTTGAGGATGAATTCGATTTTCTCGCTGACCGTCCATTTGTCCTCGAAAATATCGCCCAGGTTCTCACGCTTGTTGAAGCGCTGCAACACGCCGCTGACGGCGTTGAGCAGATCGAAAATGGAAACTTCCGGCTTGGACGGCGGGGCGGCGTCCTCAAATTCCAATTTGCCCGGCACGCGCGGGAAGATGTTTTCCTGCTCGGCTTCCAGCACCTGCAGGCGCGCGGCCGCATCCTTGAATTTCTTGTATTCAACCAATTGCCGGATCAATTCCCAGCGCGGATCTTCGCCTTCCTCCTCGCCCTCCACCTGCACCTGCTGGTCCACCGGCAGCAGTT
>CAZKTW010000532.1:0-1734 GCA_964555775.1 uncultured Bifidobacteriaceae bacterium
GCGGGTTCGGCCTCAGATACAGACGAAGCGATGATTCAGTTGCAAGGTCTGGAGGCCGTTCCGGAACCACATCATGGCAGCCTGCTGGTCATCGGTCTGGGAGGATTGCTCGCATTCCGCAAAAAGTTGGCCAATGATGCAGACAAGATGGAATTCAGGAGTCAGAAGCCGGAAACTTGGTGAGTTTTCAGTTTCAAGTGTTCAGTTTTCAGCGTCTGAATCTGCGGTCATCGTCATCATCTGCGGATAAAACCAAGTGGCGCGCCCAGCCTGTCCCGCCATAGCTTGGCGACGGCGGAAGTGCCGCACCCGACCTTTCGTCTGCATTCGTGGTTAAACCTTTTGCAACTGGAAATGGAAAATCAACAGCAGCAAGCGAAGCCGTTCTTAATCTTTGTTCCCTTCGTTGCCTTCTGTGGAAAACGGTGGGTGGCTTGATTGCATCCACCCAGAGAGCTGATACATTGACGTCATGCCTGTTGCCCATGACCGGATGCCGTTTCGGCGACACGGAGTTATTATGGCAGGCTGCTGGCTGCTGGCTAGCCCGCTGGTGGCCAACGCGAATGATTTTTATGTGGCGCCTTCCGGCAGCGACGGCAATCCCGGCACCCTGAGCCAACCCTTCCGGACGGTACAACAAGCCGCCTCCGTCCTACAGCCGGGCGATACCGCATGGCTGCGCGCGGGGACGTATCGCGAAACGGTCGTGCCAGCCCATTCGGGAGCGCCCGGTGCACCCATCACCTTCCGTTCCTATCCCGGCGAGTTTGCCGTGATCAGCGGCCTCGAACTGGTGACCAACTGGACAGCCTACGCCGGCAGCATCCATAAGGCTTCGATGCCCTGGACGCAGAACGGCGGGCTCCGGTGGTGGAACGTGGCGGGCGGGGACCAGGTGTTTGTGGACGGGGTGATGATGTGCGAAGCGCGATGGCCGAACCTGCCGGCCGGAGTCACGCCCGCGACCCTGGAAAAAACCAACCTGGCCCGGTCGGAGAGCGGCCAGGTGCTGGTCTCAAATACCAATGGCGGCCCGGCCGTCGCCCGTTACACCCTCACGGGCCTGCCCGGTGATGCCAACGCCCTAAAAGATGCGCGCATCCTTTTCCTTTGCGGCGCCCATTGGGTCCCGATGACCGGCACGGTGACGGCTTCGGACACAAACTCGGTCACCTTCAGCTACCCCTTCGACGACAACACGAACGCGAGCAACGCGTACTTGATTGAGGACCGGGATCATTTCTTCGTGTGGGGCAAGTTCTCGTTGCTCGACTCGCCGAGTGAGTGGTTCCACGACACCGACGGCACGTTGTATCTCTGGACGCCCGACGGGAGCAGTCCCGGAGGCAACCTGGTGGAGGCCAGGAAACGGGACATGGCGTTTGATCTCCGGGGCCGGTCTTACATCACCCTGGCCGACTTGAATGTTTTCGCCGGCGACCTGGAAAGCGACACGAACAGCCACCACGTCACACTACGGGGACTGGATGTCCGTTATGTGGCCCACGGCACCTGGGTGAGTTGGTGGTGGAGTTCCGGCGCCTGGGACATGAGCCTGAAGCTGCTCGGCTCCAACTCGGTTGTCAGCGACTGCGACATCCATTATTCGGCCGATTCCACGCTCATGGTGGGGGTGCATGGGCGCATGCCTGATGCCACCGCAAATGGCGACAACACGGTGATCACCAACAATGTCATCACCGACTGGGGCTATAACGCGACCGGCAGCGG
>CAZKTW010000533.1:0-1730 GCA_964555775.1 uncultured Bifidobacteriaceae bacterium
GAGGATGTGACCAAGGGCGGGCTGAATTTTTTCGACGAACAATTCTGCCTGAAACGGCTCGTGGAAAAGCCATCGCCCGAACAGTTGGAGCAATTGCGCCGTGAGGGCTGGCTCAAACCGGGCGCCCCGGCGTGGTATAACGCTGGTATTTACATCTTCCGCCCGTCCCTGTTCGACTTCACGGGCCGGCTGCAAAAATCCCCGCGTGACGAATACGAACTGACCGATGCCATCAGTGCCATGGTGGCCGCCGGACAGAAATTGGCCGGGCTGGAAATCCAGGGCCGCTGGGTGGACGTGCGTGACCCGGAGACGCTGGCGAAATTGGAAACGGGAATGTAGGAGCCGAGGTAACGAGGCTTAAACTCGCCAAATTTGTTCAAAGCCTCCTCACGTCGGCTCCTACTACACAAACTTCGGCTCGTACACCGGACCGAGTCCGTGCTTTTGGAGCAGCTCGGAGAATTTCGCGATGCCCCGCTTCTCGTCCGCGGCGAGGTGATAATGCACATGCCAGCCGAGATAATCCCGGCGGAAATCCTCGTCATACGCCTCGTGGGTCTCGATGACATAATCCAGCGTTTCCAGGCCGAAATGCTTGGCCTGCCGCAGTTCGCCGCGCAACACCTTGTTTTCAATGCCCCGGCGCAACGCCCAGACCGCATAAACGAACGGCAAGGTCGTCAGTTCATACCAGGCAGTGCCGAGATCCAGGATTTCATGCACATGCGTGGCGCGGTGGAAATCAATCGCCCGGTCGCCGATCAGCAGCACGGCGTCGCGTTCCGCGGCGGTGGCGTAGTCGGTCAACGCGGTGAATTTCGGTTTCAGGCCGCGTTCGGCCAGTAGCACCTTCAGCAGATTGACGCTGGTGAGCGAAGCCGGGTCGCAAAAAACCTCCGTGATGCTTTCCAGCGGCACGCAGTGCGCCAGCAACACGCTGTACACCTCGCCCAGCGACGCGATGGCGACACCGTCGAGGATGTCGTAGCGGTCATGGAGCAAAACCTCGGTGATGCTGACCAGCGCGGCGTCGAGCTCGTCGCGGCGGAGCATTTCGGCGAGCTGGGCCGGGGTGGCAAAAATGACGTCGCCCTCGATGCCACGCGTGAGCGGCACGGCGTTGAAATATTGCACCGAGCCGATACGGAATTTGGGTGTGTCATCTGACATGCGCGAAGATTTTAATGCAAAAACGCAAGACCGCAAAGACGCAACTCGTTATGCCGTCGCCAGATTATCTTCCAACACTTTGGATTTGTTTGTCGGCGGTTCGGTTTCAGCGGCCGCTGACGCATTTTCCAGGACTTTGATCGGTTCGTAGAAGGTATTGCGTTGCACCGGGGTGCGGCCGGCTTCGCGGATGGCTTTGATCATTTCCGCCTCGGTCTGCAGTTGCGGCGAGGTCGCGCCGGCCATATGGAAGATGTGTTCCTCGATGATGGTGCCGTGCAAGTCGTCCGCGCCGTAGCTCAACGCCACCTGCGCCAGCTTTAGCCCCAGGCCCACCCAGTAGGCGGTGATGTGATCGAAGTTGTCGAGGTAGATACGGCTGACGGCAATCGTGCGCAGCGAATCGAACCCGGTCGGCGGATGATCCACCGGAATGTCGTTGTCCTGCGGCTGATACGCCAGCGGCACGAAGCCGACGAAGCCGCGCGTCTCGTCCTGCAACGCGCGCAATTGCCGCAAATGGTCCACGCGATCGGCGAGGCTCTCGACGTGGCCGT
>CAZKTW010000534.1:0-1722 GCA_964555775.1 uncultured Bifidobacteriaceae bacterium
GGGATATCAATCCGGCGTTGACGCAAAGGAGGCAGTTCCAGCGCAAACACGTCCAACCGGTAGAGAAGGTCTTCCCGGAATCGTCCGGCCTTCACCTCATCGGCCAGCGACTTGTTGGTCGCCGCAACGAACCGCCCCGAAAATGTCAGATTGTCGGTGCTCCCCAATGTTCTGAATTCGCGGGATTCGAAAAGGCGCAGCAGTTTGGCCTGTAACGCCAACGGTACCTCAGCAATTTCATCCAGAAACAACGTGCCGCTTGAAGCCGCGGCCACCAATCCTGGCCGGCGCTTGTCCGCACCGGTGAACGCGCCGCGTTCGGCGCCGAAGAGTTCGGATTCAAACATTTCTGCGGGGACCGCCGCGCAGTTCACCGCGATAAACGACGTAGACTTGTCAGGGTAAGTTAGTTGGTGAAGCGTGCGCGCGGCCAAGTCCTTCCCTGTTCCGGTTTCGCCAGTCAGTAACACGGTGCTGGCGGGATGCCGCGCCGCCTGACGAAGCTGCTTCATCACCTCCGCCATAGCCCGCGATTCTCCGTAGTATTCCGCTTCGCCTGACGCTGGAGTTTGAGTTCTGAGGCGCAACAATGCACGGCGCAAGCACGCGACCAGCGCGTCCACACTCACTGGCTTGGTGAGATATTCAAAAAGCCCGTTGCGCGTCAGCGCCACCGCTTCCCCCAAATCAGGCACACCTGTGATCATCACAATCGGAGCGTCGGGATCGCGCTGCGCCAGTTGGCCAAAAAGATCGTAGCCCTTGCCATCGGGAAGATGATTATCGAGAAGAATCAGATCGAAACTTCGATTGGCAACACTTTCGCGCGCGGCGGAAAGCGTGCCGGCAATCGCTGGTTCTCCACCTTCATCGCGAACCACCTGCGCTGCCATCGCGGCAAAAGCCGGATCATCCTCGACCACGAGACACGTGAACGGGATACGCCTGGGTTTTACATCTTCCATTGCAGACATGGTCAGAAATAATTGTACCCGCTTTCAGGATGTTTCCAAGGCTATAACTGGTGAAGTACCGGCTATTTATTGCTCAGGCTTTGGCTAACAACGGTTAGTAATTCTTCCAAAGAAAATGGTTTGCTCAACCGGATAACATTGGCGAGTTCGGACGTGTCGGTGGTCGCCTCGTCACTGGCGAGAACGATGGGCAGGTTTGACTGCTGCTTTCGCAGCGCGGCGATGGTGTGTGGCCCGTCCAGTAGAGGCATGCTCCGATCGACGATCACCAGTCGCACTTCTGCCTGGTGCTGTGCGAACAAACGTAGCGCTTCCTGGCCGTCCCCCGCCGTCAGAATCTTGTATCCACAGGAAGTCAATGCATCCCCGACAAGCTCGCGGATGGCTTGTTCGTCGTCCGCAATCAGAATGAGTTCGCCCTGGCCGCCGGGGATTTCAACCGGTTGCTTCATCACCTCCGCGGGCGCCGCTTCGATCACTGCGGGGAGGAAAATTTCAAATACCGTCCCTTGCCCAGGTTCGCTTTCGGCACGGAGAAATCCGTCGTGACTCTTTACAATGCGCACGACGGTTGAAAGGCCGATGCCGGTGCCGCGTCCTTCCCCTTTGGTGGTGAAGAATGGTTCAAAGATTTTTGCAAGCAGCTCCGGCGGCATGCCAGTGCCGGTGTCGGATACCAGTAAGGACACATAATTCCCGGGTTTGCCGCCGGGAATTGTTGCGGCCTCGGCGTCGGTGAGTTCGACGT
>CAZKTW010000535.1:0-1717 GCA_964555775.1 uncultured Bifidobacteriaceae bacterium
GCCACGACGTTTATTTCATCCGGGCGCTGGCGAACCAGGTCATCCATGTCAACGCCGGCCAGCTCACGCATTATCCCGGCGATTACCAATATTACCTCGACAAGACAAAGGCGACCTCCGCCCGGGCCGCGTTGACTTCTACCGGTACGGCCGCGCTGCCGCGCGTCCAAGCTGACCAGCAGGTCAACCCTGCCGGATCACGCAAGGAACAAAAGCGCCTGGAGGCGGAGCAGCGGCAGGCGCGTTCGCGTGAACGCAAGGCGCAACAGCAACTGGTCCATCAATTGGAAAAAGAAATCCAGACCCTCGAAGCACGGCAGACCGAGTTGACCGCCGAACTGGAGAAGCCGGAGACCTACGAAAAGGCCGGACGCGCCCAGCAAATCAATCGTGAACTGGCCGACGTGCAGCACCGGCTCGAAGCACTCACGCCCGAATGGGAGGCCGCCGCGAGCAAGCTGGCTGTTGAGCCCTGAGACTTTTGCGTGCAAACCGCGGCGATTCGTGATTCAATGGGTACGCTCTAAACCAACCGGCATATGGACGACACGAATTCATTGATCGAACAACGTAAAGCCAAGCTGGCCGCGTTGCGTGCCAAAGGCATTGATCCGTTCAAAAACAAGTTCACGCCCTCGGAAACCTGCCAGCAGGCGCGCGACCATTACGCCGAAGGCCGCGAGGTGGCGCTCGCCGGGCGCATCACCGCCCATCGCGACATGGGCAAATCCATGTTCCTCGACATCCGCGACCAGAGTGGCCGGATGCAAATTTACGCGCAGAAAAACGTCCTCGGCGACGAGCAGTTCGCCATTTTTCAGCATCTCGACTTGGCGGATTTCATCGGGGTGCGCGGCACGTTGTTCACCACCAAGACGAATGAAATTTCCGTCAAGATCACCAGCTTCACCATCCTGGCCAAGGCGTTGCGTCCGCCGCCGGCCAAGTGGCATGGGCTCGAAGACACCGAAATCCGGTACCGCCAGCGCTATCTCGATTTGATGGCGAACCCGGAGGTGAAGCAGCTTTTCCTGATGCGCAGCGAAATCATCCGTGAAATCCGGAAATTTCTGCACAAGCGCGGTTATGTGGAGGTGGAAACGCCGATGATGCAGGCGATTCCCGGCGGCGCGGCGGCCCAGCCATTCATCACCAAACACAATGCGCTCGGCTGCAATTTTTACCTGCGCATCGCGCTGGAGCTCTATCTCAAGCGCCTGCTGGTCGGCGGCATTGACAAGGTGTTCGAGATCGGCCGCAACTTCCGCAATGAGGGCCTCTCGCGGAAGCACAACCCGGAATTCACCATGCTTGAGGCGTATGAAGCCTACGGCGATTACGAAAGTATGATGGACCTGGTGGAGGGCCTGGTCTGTCACGTGGCGGAAAACGTGATCGATACACTGTTCATCGAGCACAAGGACGCCGAAGGCAAGGTCGTCAAGACCATCAATCTTACCCCGCCATGGCGGCGGGTGAAATACAAGGACCTCGTGCGCGAAAAGGCCGGAGCAGACTGGTTCGACATTTCTCCGGCCGAACGCCGTCAACGCGCGCATGACCTCGGCGCGGAAATCGGCAAGGAATATGAGGATTTTGAAGTCACGGGCGCCGTGTTCGAGAAATTGATCGAGCCAACATTGATTGAACCGACGTTTGTCACCCATCTGCCGAAGGAACTGGTGCCGCTGGCCAAGCTGTCGCCGGAAGACCCGAC
>CAZKTW010000536.1:0-1715 GCA_964555775.1 uncultured Bifidobacteriaceae bacterium
CAGGTGCGCATCCGGTTCAACGACAAGGAAGCCTTCCGCCCCGGCATGTCCGTCAGCGCCAACATTGAAACCCAGTATCGCACCAATGTGCTCACCGTCCCACTGGCCAGCGTCACCACCCGTCCGCCCTTGCCGCCAAAGAAAACCGACCCGCCGAAGACCGGCGCCACCAATTCAGCCGCCGCCCGGGCAGCCACCAACACGATGACTTCCAGCAATATGGTGACTGTCAGCACCGTGGCGACCAACGCCGACCCGTCAGTCTTAAAGTCCAAGGACTCCGCCAAGACCTCGGACGTCGTGTTTGTCGTCAATGGTGATCATGTAAATGTCGTGTCGGTGAAAATCGGCATTTGTGACGACAATTATTGGGAAATCACCGACGGCCTGACCAACGGCCAGGAAATTGTTTCCGGCGGTTACCGCGCCATCAGCCGTGATCTGGCCGACGGCAAGAAGATCCACAAGGGCGCCGCCACGGTGGAAACGGCAAAGAAGGATTAAGCCGTGGCGCTCATCCGCCTCCAGCACATTTCGCGGCGGTACCAGATGGGCACCGAGACCGTCCATGCCCTGCGCGATGTGTCGCTGGATATCCAGCGCGGCGAATATGTCGCCATCATGGGACCGTCCGGCTCCGGCAAATCCACGATGATGAACCTCATCGGCTGCCTCGATACCCCGACTTCCGGCCACTACGAATTGAACGGCGTCGGGGTCAGCGACATGAACGACAACCAGCTCGCCGAAATCCGCAACCGCGAAATCGGTTTTGTCTTCCAGACCTTCAATCTCCTGTCGCGTTCGAATGCGCTGCACAACGTGGAACTGCCGCTCATTTACGCCGGGGTGCCCGCGGAAGACCGGCGCCAGATTGCGCTCGACTCCCTCGCCCAGGTCGGCCTCGCCGACCGCGTCCTCCACAAGCCCAACGAGCTTTCCGGCGGCCAGCGGCAGCGTGTCGCCGTCGCCCGCGCTCTGGTCAACAAACCATCCATCCTGCTGGCCGACGAACCGACGGGCAATCTGGATTCCAAGACCGGCACGGAAATCATGGCGTTGTTCGACGAACTGTCCCGCAAAGGCAACACCATCATCGTCGTCACGCATGAAGAGGACGTCGCCCGCCAATCGCGCCGCATCATCCGCATCCGCGACGGCCTGATTGCCAGTGATGAAACAACGGCGAAGTGAACATTCAACATTCAACATTGAACGCTGAACATCCAAAGCAACCGCGCCTGATGTTTGTTCATTGGGCGTTGGATGCCTGCTCGCGATTGATCGGAGTTGAATGTTCGATGTTGGATGTTTCCTTCAGATGAAATTTCTCGTCGAAATCCGTGAGGGGCTGGGCATTTCGTGGGACGCCATCCGGGCGAATAAAATGCGTTCGATCCTTGCCACCCTGGGCATCGTGATTGGCATCGTCACCGTCACGCTCATGGGCGCGGCCATTAATGGACTGAACCAGGCGTTCATCAACAGCATTTCCGCGCTCGGGGCGGATGTTTTCTATGTGTCCCGCAATAACTGGTGGGGCAATGACTCGTATGATACCTGGTTGAAAAACGCGCGGCGACGCCCGCCCATGCGGCTCGCGGAAGCCGAGGCGCTGGCCCGGCAACTGACCCTGGCGGACGCTGTTGCACCCGAAGAGGATGACAGCCGGACCGTGAAATACAAAACCCGGAGCGCCAGCTTTGTCAACATCG
>CAZKTW010000537.1:0-1715 GCA_964555775.1 uncultured Bifidobacteriaceae bacterium
ACACCTGCGGCACCATTGGAGCGAACGAAAACATTACTACGGAGGCCGCTTCCGAGCGTTGCCGGTTGTAATCCCGCAGCAATTCCATGTCGCTCACATCGGGCAGCTGACTATTTATTGCCGATGGACGCGAAATCAGACATTTATTATTTCAAGCTTTTGCGGCCGACGCCCTGCAGACAACCTGCTGACACTTTTGCAAATCCACAGAACATCATGACACAATGCGGAGGCGGCGTGTAAAATGGTTTGAGCAGCAGGTTAATTCGCTTGTTCCATCACCAGCATCTCGGTGGACTCGCGGCCAGGCACCAATGCCAGGCCGAGTTGGTTCAACAATGCCCGTTTCAAGTTGTCGTGGTTGGGATCCTGCTCCCCCGTTTCATTCCAGGTGAGCTCAAAATTATATTGGTCGTCCAGACCAGTTTGATCCTCGACCGGCACGTTGAATATCTGTTCTAAAACGGCGGCGACGGTGGCAAGCGGTTGATTCTCACACTTAAGGTTCCCGTGACCGCCATCACCGCTGCCGGAAATATTGCCCGGTTGGCCGGTTGACCGCTTGAGGCGCAGAGCGTTTGGATTGCCAACTTTGAGCACCAAAACATCCATGTCTCTCATTTCCCGCCGCCCGACCAGGTTAAATTTCTTTTTCAACTCCCGTTTTAAGGCTTCGGATGATCCCTGCGGCACAGTCGAGACAAAATCGTATTTGCCCGGCGGTTGCCCGTTGGCAAAGATGATCTTCTTGGAAGGCAACGGAAGACCCTCGCCACGATAGGCAAGCCCGGCGATGTCCATCACCGAGACATTGAGTCCGACAAATTTATTAAAGCTGGCGTTTCCCCGGACCAGTGTGGGAAGGGAAGGAAATTTCGTGGGCAGAATCCGGACCTGCGGCACGGCTTTATCCACCATTTCCGAACTGATGCTTTGATCCCGCCAAGAATCCCGCGCTTTGATGTGGTTGACTGCGACCACGGCCGTTCCGGTGGTAAGCAACACCGCCATACTGACCACGACCGTTGTTTTTGCTTTTGTCCACGCCATAATTTTCAATGCTCCTTTGATGAGGGTTAAGGTTGAAATGGAAGCTGTTGCGCCTTTGGCAATCGCCACGGTAGTCACCGCCTTTGCCAGCGCCACCGGCGCGGCTTGAATGGAATTGGCGGAAATCACCCCGCCCAAAATCGCCGTGGTCGAACTCACCCCGCGTTTCCCGAAAAACTTCCGTAGCTTTTCCAGCGCGCGGCTCACGCGCATTTTGGCCGCGTCTTCGCTCGCGCCCAGCGCCGCGCCAACCTCCGCAAAATTCTTGTTCTCAAAAAATCGCAGCACGAGCGCGTCGTGATCTTTTTGGCCGAGCTTTTCCATCGCGCCATCCAGCAATGGTACGATTTGATTCCACGTTTCCTCTTGAATTTGCGGCGACGAGGCGTCGCTGCCACCGGTCAAAATGTTTTGCATATACGCCTCCTGTTCGCGGTGTTGCCGACGTCGTTGAATGGTCAGCGCATTCGCGCTCGCGTATCGCGCCGTGCGGCAAAGCCAGCCGGGCAAAATCGTCTTCGGACCGAGCGATCCCGCCTTGCGGGCGAGGATGATGAAAACCGCCTGGGTGATTTCCTCGGCCAGAGACGGATCCCGCACCGAGCGCAGTGCGACGGAATAGACCAGATTGATGTACCGCGACACCAGGGCCGCAAACGCCTCCT
>CAZKTW010000538.1:0-1712 GCA_964555775.1 uncultured Bifidobacteriaceae bacterium
ACCGGCTCGAACGCAAATCCTTCATCGTCGCCCTCGGCGGCGGCGTGGTCGGCGACCTGGCCGGGTTTGTTGCGGCGACCTATCTTCGCGGCATCGACTTTGTACAGGTGCCGACAACCTTGCTCGCGCAGGTGGACAGCTCCGTGGGCGGCAAGGTCGGGGTCAATTTGAAGGCCGGCAAAAACCTGGTTGGCGCCTTTTACCAGCCGCGGCTGGTGCTGTGCGATCTCGATACCCTTGCCACTTTACCCGAGCGCGAATTTCGCGCCGGACTCGCCGAGGTCATCAAGTACGGGATCATTTACGATGCGAAATTATTCGCGCAGTTGGAGCGCGATTTGCCAAAACTGCTCCGGCGCGAACCGAAGGCGCTTGCCGCGGTTGTCGCTCGCTGTTGCGAAATCAAGGCGGAGGTCGTCGGCCAGGATGAAACCGAAGGCGGCCTGCGGGCGATCCTGAATTTTGGCCACACCATCGGCCATGCCATCGAGAACATTTCCGGCTATGGGAAATATCTGCATGGCGAGGCGATCGCCATCGGCCAGGTTGCCACGTCGAAATTATCCGCCCGGATGCTCGGGTTTCCGGAACGCGACGTGGAACGGCTCACAAGCTTGTTCAAATGGACCGGCCTGCCGGTGGCAATTAAATTGGACGCCGCGCAGCGAAAGAAACTGTTTGCCGCGATGAAGCTGGACAAAAAGGTCAGCGGCGGCGAAATCAAATTCGTGCTCGCGGATAGAATCGGCAAAGCCGTTTGGGGCAAACGTGTTCCGGAAGAACAGATCCGCCGGATTCTTGATTCCGGGTTTGCAAACCGGGCGTAGTGAAGTAATTTGTCCGCCCATGGTCCTGGTCATCGACAATTACGATTCGTTCACCTACAACCTCGTTCAATATCTCGGCGAGTTGCAGGTGGACCTGCAGGTGCGGCGGAACGACGACATCACGCTCGAAGCCATCCGCGAACTGAAGCCGGAGCGCATCCTGGTATCGCCGGGCCCCTGTTCGCCGCGCGAATCCGGGTTGTCCAACGAGGTGATCAAGAATTTCGGCCAGCGGATCCCGGTATTTGGCGTCTGCCTGGGGCACCAGTGCATCGGGCACACGTTCGGTGCGGAGGTGGTGGTGAATTACCGCATGATGCACGGCAAGACTTCCCCCATCAAACACAACGGGAAGGAGCTGTTCGCGGGCATGCCCAACCCGTTCCTGGCCACGCGGTATCATTCGCTGGTCATCAAACGCGATACCTTGCCGGATTGCCTGGAGGTCACTGCCGAGACCGACGAAGGTGAAATCATGGGCGTGCGCCACAAGGAACTGCCGATCTGGGGCGTGCAATTTCATCCGGAAAGCATCCTTACGGAGAGCGGCCGGCAGATCATGAAGAATTTTCTCCAGCTGAAGTAAGCAGAATGGACACCGTGTGTCATCGTCCCTGGCAAGGAAAACCAGATCGTGGACGAATGTGGAATTTGGTGAAGTTGTGGTGTGCGGATGAAAGAGCGGCGGAGAGCCGCCGCACTCCAAGACCTGTCGGATTTTTCCGAGATCAACGTTTGACGCGAAGCGTCCTGGAGTGCGCCAGCCCTCCCTTTGCATTACCCACAATTCCCGACAGCATTCCGTGAATCCCAAAGGGATTCCGTCACTAAGCCCAGGGTTGCGAGGCACGAGCTACCCTGGGTTATGCCAGGTGGAACGTTCAA
>CAZKTW010000539.1:0-1711 GCA_964555775.1 uncultured Bifidobacteriaceae bacterium
CTTCCGGCACTTCCGGCTGGGTGTCGAGCCATTCCGCCAGCAGCCCAAGCTGATCAGCGGAAACATTCCGGGTTTTGATCCGGTCGAGCAGGTGGGCAAACAATGGCCGGGGAAGGTGGCGGCGCTGAATGCGGGGCATGGCTAATTGCCGTAAAAGCCGTTAGCGAGTGCGGATTTTAACTTTTCGATTTCAGCCGGGTCGTCGGAGTCCACCATGCGTTGGGCCAGGGCGGACAGTTCATTGCCAGCCAGGCGGCGGGTGCGCGCCAGTTCGACGGCAAATTGAATGACCCGCGATTGCTCGCCGGGCGGCAGATGCTTGATTTGCTCAATCACGGCTGACGCTGTCATGTTTGAAACCATACCGGACAATTTGGTTGTTTTCAAATGGAATATGCCGGGTTGTTTTTCGGCCTCGCCACGCACACCTTCACGAAGAAGAAACCGGTGGAGTAGAGCCTCTTCAAAAATTGTGTAGCCGCCGACGTCAGTCGGCGCAACTTGAATAAAGGAGAACGATATGGCGCGAACTGACGTTCGCGGCTACAAGATTAATTATTCTGTTATTATTCCGGTTGGTCTGTCGCCGCCCGTTTGGCGGCATGATTGCGGATGCGGGCGAAATTCCCCTCCTCGCAGCACGTGACAAAACCTTCCGTCACCGTTTTCAATTCCTCCCAGCGGGCGCGGATTTCCTTGGACTCCGCTGGCGTGATTTTTTCGTCGGCGGTGGCGGCGGCGATCACGTGCAGCAGGTCGGCAAATTCCTGGACGATCTGGTTGGTGGCCGGAATCAGGAAAAGCGGATGCGGCGTGTTCTTGGGATTGAGGATGAAATAACCGCCGGCGCGCTGGCAAATCCACTGAACGAGCCGCTGGTCGCCCGTGCTTTTCAGCAGGGCCTCGATGCGGTCGAGCGGATTGCCGGTGCCGCTGCCCGCGGCGTGATTCGGCGGTTCGGCCCATTTGTAAACCATGGAAAGCGACAGGCCGAGGTCGGCCGCGACCTGTTTGGGGGCCTTTTTATCGAAAACCTCGCGCAACAGTTCGTAGGAATGCATGGCGAGACAATGGAAAAGCGAAGCGGAATTGGCAAGCGGGAAGCGGCAGATGCGTTCTTGGCATGCAAAGCGCGAATTCCAACCTCCCGTTTACAAACGCTCCACCAGATTATAAATGCGGCACGGGGCCGTTTGGTGTTTGATAAGGCCAGCGTATGAAACCATGGACCAATAAATACCATTCCTTTCGGTCTTGCTTTGCCGTCAGATTGGGTTTTTACTCGCTTCCACAACAACTCAGCGGGGAATTATGACTACCATTTCGACTGTCTATGCCGTCTGCCTGGTGTTTGGGCTGGTCTTCACGTTGTTTAGCGCCGTCGCCAGTCATTTGCTGAGCGGACATGATGCCGTCGGCACGGGCGGGGATGCGGACGCCGGTTTCAGTTCGGACGGCGTCCCGGGGATTTCATTTTTCAGCCCGACCGTACTGGCGAGTTTTGTGACGGCATTTGGCGCATTCGGCTTGATTTTCTGCCAGATCGGGGCCACTGCCAGCGTCTGGATTAACGCTCCCATTTCATTCGTGAGCGGACTGGTCGTTTCGCTGATTGTTTTGTGGCTGTTCAACGCCGTCTTCCGCAAAACCCAGGGTTCCAGTGAGGGGCGCGTTGCCAATTTGATCGGACAAACCGCCGTCATCGCCACGC
>CAZKTW010000540.1:0-1710 GCA_964555775.1 uncultured Bifidobacteriaceae bacterium
CAAATCAATGCTCAACAATTCCCCGCGCAGCGGCTGTTCGTCAGTCGAAACATCCCGCGCTTCGTTTTGCCCGTTTTGACGATGAATTAGAATTTGTTCCGGAATCCTCATAGGCTGCGCGCTATTCCTGCCATTGAAGCTGGTGTTGCAGCCACATTTAGGACTTCAAGAAAATGTTAGTCGCGACTGGCGAGACGGACAATGGGGTGAAATCCCCATGGATTTATAAATGAATGCTTCGAATAACCCCTGGTGAAGCGACCAAATACATATTTCGCTGACTCCGATAATCCACGGTACGGTTATACACCATATCAACTAACCCGCCCGGCCCATAATTTGAGATCCGTCGAAAGCCCAAGCCTTGGAAAGGGTTGGTGCGACCAGACATAAAGAACAAAACTGGGAAACATATGAAAAGTGGAGATGCGCGGATGTGACTGTGCCTGACGATCATGTCGCAGGAGAAAGTGTGTTGCACTGCTCAGGCGATTTTTAGCAAGGGCAGTAAAGTGAACGGCTTTGATCAATTGCTCGTCGCCACGGGTTCGACTGTTCGATGGTTAAATGCGCCGGGAGTCAACCAACATTTGCGCGGCGGCTTCATTTCAAGTTCACCGCGAGCAGCGCATTAAACCAATGCAGGAGAATCGTTCCGCGCTGGAGTTCCGCCACTTCTTTGCCGGTGATGATTCCTTTTCGCCGTCCTTCCGTCAGGGCTTGTTGAACAAAGTCGCACGAAACAGATTCAGTTGTTGACAGATCGTCAATCGCTTTGATCGGACGCGTCACGGCAAAACCCTGCCGTTGCTCAACATCCTTTTCCTCCAAGCGGGCTCGGTGTAGCGCGAGCGCCTTTGGCGTCTTGGCCCGGCGACGAAAAGTGACGGGAATGGCCATATAAAGTTTCACGGGGTTCACGTCCGAAAGTTCGTAGATGCTGAGCGCGGTTTGGTGCGAATGCACGCCCACCGGTTTGCCCGCACGATTGCGCGACTACAGCGCGTAAATGACGAGCGGTTCCTCGGCTGATTCGGGAAACCGTGCCAGCCGAGACAAGCCACGTTCCACCCGCACCTAATTCCCCGATTTGACATGATGTGCCTGGCTGCCGAGTTGGTAACCAGCATCCGCCGCCTGCTTGACCGTAAAATAGCCCTGCTGCCCCTCAACAACCTCGAAGAAGGCGTCACTCGCGGATTTGGCCAAGCCACGCATAACACGAAAATACAAGGGAGTTGTATAAATGTGCAACAGCCGAATTCTCGGTGTGCGTTGTCTTACGACTCCCTCCACCATAACCGCGTGAGATGGGCTGAACTAGGGCTTTCACGGCTACGCATAATCAAGCTGTCACAAAAAATGTCGTGTATTTGTGACACAGAACCGCTCCGCACCCCGTGCCATTCTAGCAAACATCTTCAGGTAGTAATGCGTTGGCAACCGCCCGGCATCCGCCGATGTGGATTCCGCCGTGTTCACCCTTCCGTGCCCGCGCCTCTGGTTGCTCCGCACAAAGCGGCGCCAAGTTCATGAAAAAGAACATCGTTTCTCGATGGGGCGCCGCACTTTACGCAAATTCCTGATGCGACTGTCCCCCGCAATCGAAAATCGACCCGAATTAGGATGGCCCACTCGCAATCACTCGCAATATCCGGAAATATCCCAATTTATCATGTGATAATTAATGCTTGACACGGTCTTATCACG
>CAZKTW010000541.1:0-1709 GCA_964555775.1 uncultured Bifidobacteriaceae bacterium
ACGGAATCCCTTTGGGATTCACGGAATGCTGTCGGGAATTGTGGGTAATGCAAAGAGAGGGCCGCCGCAGTCCAAGACGCTGTGCGCGACCCGATGCTTCTTGAAATACGCGAAGCGTCGTGGACCGCGCCAGCCCTCTGGCGCCTTGCGAGAAATCCAAAGGTTCGCGAAATTCCCAAATGAACTTTTGTGCGCCGAGCGTTCGAGCGCCGGCTCAACACGACAACCGAATTCAAGCCGCCATTTCCGCCGGTTCAACGGTTGATTTTTCCCGGTCCTCGATTTTCACACGCATTTTTCGCAGCGCTTCCTCCTGGATCTGCCGGATGCGCTCGCGCGTGACACCCAGTTGCTCCCCGATTTCCTCCAGTGTCTTCGGTTTGCCATCGTCCAACCCGAACCGCATGGCCAGAATTGTATTTTCCCGCGGTGTGAGGGTGGCTAGAACCTCCAGCACCAATTTCTTGTCGTTCTCCAGCACCAGCCGGTCAAAAGGCGCCGCGGCATTCGGGTCCGCCACCACCTCGGAAATTTGTCTCGGCTCGTCGGCACCAATTGGAGCGTCGAGGGAAACCGGCGCCTTGGACGCATCGCGATACTGCTGAATGCGGCGCGGATTGAGCCCCAGATGGTCGGCGACCTCCTGGTCGGTCGGTTCGCGATCAAAGGCCTCACGCAATTTCACCTCCGCCTTGCGAATATGCGCCACCTTGTCCACCACATGCACGGGCAGCCGGATGGTTTTGGACTGGTTGGCCAGGGCCCGCATGATGGATTGCTTGATCCACCACGAGGCATACGTCGAAAGCTTTGCGCCCTTGCAGGGATTGAACCGTTCGACGCCCTTCATCAGGCCGATGTTGCCCTCGTTGATCAGGTCGAGCAACGGGAGCCCCAGGCCTTCGTAGTCGCGGGCAATCTTTACGACCAGCCGCAGATTGGCGGTAATCATCTGTTCGCGCGCCTGCCGGTCGCCCTTTTTAATCCGTCTGGCGAGGGCGATTTCCTCCTTCGGGGTGATCAATTTCACCTGCCCGATTTCGCGAAGGTACAGTTGCAACGTGTCGCCGCGCAGCGATTCCGGCAGGGCCGGGTCCGCCGGCACGGGGATTGCCAATGCCGGCTTCGCCAACACCACCGTCGTGGTGGTCCGGGCCGACTGCGACTGCAACCGTCGCGGTGTTCGCAGCCGGGGCACGGGAATACGCACGGACTTGATCCTCGATCCACGCACGCTGCCGATTGATTTCAATTCCGTTCTGGTATCAACGGTTGTTTTCATTTGTACCTTTCGTTGGTTGATCAAAAACCGGTTGCCGGTTGCGCGTTCGCGAACAACAGCCGCTCGCTCCAGCCGCCGCCGAGGGCCTTGACCAGTTGAACGGCGGCAATCAGCCGCTGGCCGGCCAGTTGGGCGTTGGCCCGTTTGGCGGAAAGCGCGTCGCGACTGGCATCCACCACCTCGATGTAGCTGACGATGCCAGAGCGAAACCGGTCGGTGGCCAGATCGGCGGCGCGCTGGGCATTGACCACGGCCCGTTCCTGGGCTTCCGCCTGGTCGGCCAGATGGCGGATGCCGGACAGGCTGTTCTCGACATCACCAAAGGCAACCAGCACCTGCTGGCGATAAACCGCCGTCGATTCGGCAAACGCAGCTTGCGAACGTTTGTAGTTCGCCCGGTTGCGGCCGCCGGCAAAAATGGGCAGCG
>CAZKTW010000542.1:0-1699 GCA_964555775.1 uncultured Bifidobacteriaceae bacterium
ACGGTGTATTTGCCCGGCGGCACATTTTTGATGACGAATTTGCCGTCCTTGTCGCTGACGCAAAAGTAAGGGCTGTCAAACACGCTGACCCAGGCGAACATCCACGGATGCACGTCGCACTTGAACCGCAGGAACATTTCCGGCTGCGAAAAGGTATAATCCAGATCCGCCCCGCCGGGCATTTGCACCTGGTTGGATTCGGCATTGCCCGCCACAACGGGTGTGTCGTGAATATTATGCACGCAGGGGTCGGAATTCTTGACGATCAGTTTCTGGCCGGTCTGGATGGCGAGGATCTGGGGCACGTACAGGCAGCCCTTCTGGTTGAGCACGGCAGGCGGCGCACTCGCACCGGTGGATTTGCCGGTGACGCCTTTCAAGGAAACCACCACGTCCGCCAATTCGCCCTTCGCGCCGACCACGTAAAAATGCGTCGTGGGTGCGGTCTCATGCATCGCGCCGCAATTGGCGTCCTCCTTGAGCGGTGTAAGGGGGATTTCCGCCGGAGGCGTGCCTTTGAGGTTGATGACTCCGATGATGTCCGCCGAGCGCGCTATCGGGGCAACGGCCAGCACCGCCGTCAGCAGAAAAAACGCGGGATATTTCAAGGCATTATTGGTTTTCATGGTTTCAGAATTCAAAAAGCGTGTGGATTTTATCATTCTCCCTAATCACGGGCAAGCCCATGTGAAAAATTTCACACACCCTCATAGGCATCCTTGTTCATTTGACGGCAGCTAATCGTCGGCGTTCAAATCAGCTGCCTTGCGGCGCGACCGGAACGGGTATGGTTTCGCGGAAATGGATCAAATCAGGTGGCCATCAGGGAAGTGGCAGCCGACGTCAGGAGGTTTTAACCCGGCTATTTCATAGCCGAAACGTGGCGCAGACTTCCCCGTCTGCTGCATCGCGGGTTTCCAAACCCGCGGGCGCTCCCGGCGTGGCGATGCGCTGCCGATTTGGAAATCGGCGATATGGCAGGTTTGGAAACCTGCGCCACCATGGTTTCATGCCGTCGCGTGGAAGCGACCATGAAATATGAGCCTCGTTACCTCGGCTGCTACAAAAAAATTTGGCGAACTGTCAGCCCGGCATCTTTTTGAATACGTCCGCCATGGCCAGCGCCGTCTGGGCCGCTTCCGTTCCGCGATTGTGTCCGGGGTCGAGGCAGCGCAACTGCGCCTGCGTCTCATTTTCCAGGAGCAGCACTTCATGAATGACGGGGATTTCGTGCGCGAGCTGGATTTCCATCAAGGCGCGGCTCACGTTGTCGCCGATTTGGGACGCGTGAACGGTTTCGCCGCGCAAAATCACGCCGAGACAGATGATGGCCGACAGGTCGGGAAGGGTTCGTGCCAGCCGTTTGGCCACGACGGGAATTTCGTATGCGCCCGGCACGCGGAGGATCTGGATCCGGGAAACCTCGGCCCGCCATAGTTCCTCCTTGGCCGCCCGCAACATCACGTCCACGTAACGCGCGTTGTAGCGCGACGCAACGATGGCGAAGGTTCCGCTGCCGGTCCTGGCTTTCGTTTCCAGATTTTTGCGTAGCATGGTCGATCCAGCCCGATTATGGGAAATTCATTTGTACCACGCGATGAAAATTACTGCCCTCAAAAGCTTACGGACGCATCCGCAGGGCGTGTTGCCCAAATCGAACCGGAGCGCGGACAGCCATGTCCGCGGGTTGTGAACATCT
>CAZKTW010000543.1:0-1691 GCA_964555775.1 uncultured Bifidobacteriaceae bacterium
TCCGCCAGCTTCACCGTCTCGCCGCTGCGCGTTTTGAACGGCTTGCCGTCCTCGCCCAGGATCGAGCCGAACCAGACGTGGGCCAAAACAGGTGTCGAGTGTCGAGTGTCGAGTATCGAGCGCCAGCGGCGAAACGCGGTGAATAGCTGCTGGAAATGCAGTTGTTGCCGGCCATCAGTGACATAAATGATTTCGTCCGGGTGCCAGGTTTCCAATCGGTACGCCAACGTGGCCAGGTCCGTGGTCGTATAGTTGAACCCCCCGTCGCTCTTCCGGATCAGCGCAGGGCTTTCCTTGAGTTGGGGCACGTCCGCGAAGAAAATGGCAATCGCACCCTCACTTTCCCGGGCAATGCCCCTCCCCAGCAAATCGTCCACCAGCGGTTTGAGGCGCGGATTGTAAAAGCTTTCGCCCAGCGTGTGATCGAACTTTACGCCGAGCCGGCCGTATATCGTGTCGAATTGCTTTTGCGACAGCGCAATCATTTCGTGCCAGATCTTCAGGTTTTCCTCGTCTCCACCCTGGAGTTTGACCAGCTCCTGGCGGGCGGCGTCCCGGACGGTCGCGTCGGCTTCCCCGGCGGCGCTGACCAGCTTGTAAAGCCGTTCCATCTCGCCGATGGGATCGGTTTTGAGCGCGTCGGGTTTGAGATGCTGTTTCCAGCCGAGCAGCAGCATCCCGAATTGCGTGCCCCAGTCGCCGATGTGGTTGTCGGTGACGACGCGGTGGCCGAGCAGGCGCAAAGTGCGCGCCAGGCTGTCTCCGAGGATCGTGGAGCGAATGTGGCCCACGTGCATCGGCTTGGCCACGTTTGGGGAACTGAAATCAATCACGGCGGTCCGCGGTGCGGCGGTTTTATCGAAGAACAAATGTTCGCCGCGGGCCGCGGCTTCCAGCGCGCCGGAGAGCATCAACGGCTTCAAGCGAAAATTCAGGAAGCCGGCGCCGGCGATTTCAACCTTTTCGCAAACGTCGCTGACCTCAAGCCGGGCGAGCACGTCGGTGGCGAGCTGGCGCGGATTCATTTTTCGCGCCTTGGCCAGGGACATCAGCGCATTGCTCTGGTAATCGCCGAATTTCGGGTCTGGACACGGACGGACGAGAACGGCGGACGTATCCGCGTCCGGCAGGACCGTGAGGACGGCGGCTTGCAGCTTCAGTTGGATTTGTTTGTGCGGCAGCACGGAGATTATTTAACCACGGATGGACACGGCTTGCCACGACGAAGTGAAACGAAGGCGGGATGTACGCGGTTAGATTTTCGGAGGGACGGGGACGGAGCGCGGCTGTCTCAGCCGCAGCAGCCAGCATTGCTGAAAAAGCGCTTGAAATTCCACGGGTTTGGGGTTGTCGAACGTGCTGCGGCTGAGACAGCCGCGCTCCGCTGGCGCCGAACTGATTTGGGTAACTCGCCCAAAACTTGAAAATGGGGACTCGCAGAGATCGCCCCTCCGGAGATCATTTTTTCCCGTATTCCTTGATGATGTTGAGCATCGCGTCGGCGTCGGGGGCTTGTTCGAGTGCGGAGCGGAAATCGGGTTTGTGCAGGAATTTGGCAATGTTGGCCAAGGTGTGGAGATGTTTCTGGAACTGGCCCTGCGGCACGAGAAACAACATGACCAGCTTCACCGGCTGATTGTCCAGCGCGTCGAAGTTCACGCCGGTCTTGGAGCGGCCGAGCGCGCCGACGA
>CAZKTW010000544.1:0-1683 GCA_964555775.1 uncultured Bifidobacteriaceae bacterium
GACGGAGCTTTTGCCAGGAACGGGCGCGAGGATGTGAATGCGCTCGGCCTTGAGCGCGGCGGCGATGTTGTTCGACAGGGCGGTGATTTTCTCCAGCTTCACGCCGGGCGCGGGATGCAGTTCGTAGCGGGTGATGGTCGGGCCCTTAGTGATGTCGCCGAGAGAAACCTCGATTTCAAACTGCGCGAGCGTCTGCTGCATGAGCCGCGCGTTGGCCATCAGTTCTTCCTTGGACTCGGTGGGCTTCAGGGTCAGGTCCTGGTGCTGGAGAAAATCCAGCGGGGGCAACTGGTAATTGCCGATCATTGGCGTGGAAGCCACGGTGAGGGGTTTCGGCTTTCGCGGCGCCCTGGGTTTGGACGGGGCCGCTGGCGCGGAACCATCGGCGATGTGAACCACCGGTTCGGCTTTTGACTCGGCGGGCTTTTCCGCAACCGACGTTTCGGTTTTGGTTTCCACGGATTTTTCCGGAGCTTCGGATTTTCGGCCCAGAACTTCCTCGGTGGTGGCGGCGGCAGGCGCCGGGGCCGGTTCCCCGCTGCCGGCGGCGGGACCGGCAATTTCAGATTCCTTGGGCGGAGTCCCGGGCAGGGTGGTCTTGCGCAAGCGAGGGCCGCCCGGCTTGGCCTCGGGCACGCTCAAATCTCGGACAGTTGGTTCCGGTACCGGCTTCATGTCCGCGCCCAGGCCGGAACGGGCGACTTCTTCCTGCAATTTTTGGGCCTGGCGTTCGAGGTCGCGCGCGCGGCGTTCGAGCGCGGTCTCATCGGCAGATTTCGGTTCGGTAATTTTGGCGGCCGTTTTTTCTTTTTGCAGGAAATCGCGAATCCAGACGCCAAGCCGGAAATTGGTCAGGAACAACAGGCTGATAAAGCAAAACCCCAGATACACAATGGTCGCACCGACCGAACCAAGCACCCAGAACCCCCAATCAAAACCAAATAGCTTGAATTGGAATAGGGTTTGTCCGATCCAGCCGCCTGCACTTTGAACATCGAGGCTTTCGCGCCACGGCTTGAGCAACCTGTCCATCATGTTCAAAAGGCCGGTTAGCGAAAGCATGAGGACTACGCCCCAAGTGCCGAACCACAGCCACCGTTCACGCAGGTGAGTCCAGAAATTGAACAAATACCCCAGCCCAAAGGCTGCGACCAAAAGCGGGAAAGCATAAGCACCGATTCCGAAAATAAAAAACGAAGCGTACGCGACATGTGCGCCGAATGTCCCGATCCAATTATGCACCGGATTGTTTACCGGTATGCGGACGAACGAAAGATCAAAGCGGTCGAAGGAAAGCTGGGCAACCAGCAACGGCAGCGCCACCAATAGCAGCAGGGCAACCCCGATGACATCGGCAAAACCGTTGTGTGAATCCGACGACGACTTTCGTGACATGACCGGAGCGTAACAATTCAAAGCAACGACTTCAAACCGGGAAATCAAATTTCCCGCGTCAATTCCCACCCGGTGCAGTTGGGCGCTGTATCTGGGGAGCGCGGCTTGTCCCAAGTCGCAGCACCGGCAAAAGCAGTAATGGGTTGGATTTATTGAACGGCTCTCCGCGAATGGAACGGCTGCGAGTTGGGACAACTCGCGCTCCGCTGGTCGGACAGATTCAGTGTGGCTCGGCACCCATTCGAGCCGGCCGGTTCGCGGCAGGATTAGCCTTTGGCGCTTGCAGAC
>CAZKTW010000545.1:0-1682 GCA_964555775.1 uncultured Bifidobacteriaceae bacterium
CATCATGGCCACCGGACAATTGCCCGAGGACGAATTCACGCAATACCCCTGGCTCCAACCCGCCGCCACGCTGCTCAAGCCCTATAGTGTTCCGGAATTGTTGGGGGCGGTGAAAATGGTCCTGCGCGAAGCGGAAACTGTCGCCGACCGCCCCCGGCTGTTTAAAGATCGTGATCCGAAGGTCCGCCAATTCGCGCAAGTTGAAAGTCCGGCCAGCGTGCCACGACAACGCCCGACAAATTCTCCCCGGCGTATTCTTGTGGTGGACGACGACCGCGACACCCGCCAGCTCAGTGTCGATGTGCTGGTTGGCTCCGGCTACGATGTTGATGCGGTCACCGACGGTGCCGCCGGCTGGGAGGCGTTGCAGAGCACCCGTTACGACCTCACCATCACCGACAATAAAATGCCCAGGATGACCGGCATTGAAATGATCGAAAAGCTGCGTTCGGCGCGCATCACCTCCCCGGTCATCATGGCCACCAGACAATTGCCCATGGATGAATTTGCCCGCAGGCCATGGTTGAAACCCGACGCCACGCTCCAGCGGCCGTTTTCCAACGATGATTTGCTGGAGACGGTAAAAAGCGTCCTGGGTTCGGACGACCATAACGACGACCGCGAAGCAGCACTGCGCCCGAAACATTTCTAAAGGCAGTGAGTTTGCCGAATCGCCACCCAGGATGCCGGGGCCAGCGGCGATTGGTGGGAAAGGGCGGAATGAAAACCAACCATCAAATCGAGAGCGTGCCGGACCACGGGGCGCAGACGGAACACCCGCGCGCGGGCAATTCCAAATGAGCCGGCCCACACCAAAAATGCGGAATTTCGCGAGGTGTCTCATTGCTTATGAGACGCCAGAAATGCAATCTTTCAAGACCGAAGCTCCGGCGGGCTTTCCGGTTTGTGAGAAACTGCGCCTGCATCTGGCGACCTTCATGGGCAAAACTGGTTTTCAGACCCTCCTGGCTCGCTCGCTCGCGCTGTCCATCGCGGAAGTTCCCTGGCTGGGCGCGGTGCGCACCCGGGCGGATGACTCTTTGGCAGGGTTGGAGGCGCTTCAGGCCCAACTCGCCCCGGAGGAGTTTTCCGAGGGTGAAGTGGTTGTGCTGGCCCAGTTGCTCGGATTGCTCGTGGCTTTCATCGGCGAAAACCTGACGCTGCGTCTGGTGCACGAGGTCTGGCCGGAAATTCTGCTGGATGACCTGGATTTCGATCAAGGAAACAAAAATGAAAAAGCGAAATAGTTCGACCAAACTCCGGCGGCCGGCAAGAGTCGCGAGCCCGCCAGCCAAAGTCACGATCCGCAAACTTCCGACCGGCGTGCGCGGACTCGATGACATCCTGGGCGGCGGCATTCCGGAATTCTCCTTCAACATCATTGCCGGCATGCCGGGTTGCGGCAAAACCACCCTGGCGCATCAAATCATTTTCGCCAATGCCACGCTTGGAAAACCGGCGCTTTATTTCACCGTGCTCGGCGAACCCGTCATCAAGATGCTGCGCTATCAGCAACAATTTTCTTTCTTCGACGAGGCCAAATTGGGCCAGGCCGTGCGGTTTATCAACCTGTCCGACGTGGCGCTGGAAAAGGACTTGAACGCGGTGCTGGAGGAAATCATCCGGCAAGTCACGGCGGCCAACGCGGGCGTCGTGGTGGTGGATTCCTTTCGCACCCTGGC
>CAZKTW010000546.1:0-1671 GCA_964555775.1 uncultured Bifidobacteriaceae bacterium
GCATTGGCGCCGCCGTGCAGGCCGAACCCGTGACCATCCCGGCGGGTGGTGAAGCCTTGTGAGAAAATGCGGTTCAGGTTCTCCGGGGCGATGCCGATGCCGTTGTCGCTGACGATCAAGCAGACCCGATCCGGTCCGTTGGCGTGAATGGTAAGAATCACCTTTTTGTCCGAATCCTTTTCCGCCAGGGCATGTTTGGCATTGCTGATCAGGTTAACCAGGATTTGCAGAACTTTGTGGCGATCCACCAAAACCTGCGGCACGGGGTGGTAATCCCGGACCAGTTGAACCCCGTGACGATCGAGGGCGGCGCGGTTGATCTGAAGGGCATCCTCCACCAGGCCCATGGGATCCAGCACTTCCAGGACCCCCCCGGCCCGGGCATGGCTTTGCTGCATGCCCACGATGACCTTGATGTGATCGATGTTTTTGGTCAGGGATTCAACCTCCTCCTGCAATGCGCGCTTTTCCTGGACCAGGTTTTCCCCGATTTTTTCCAAATAACCGGGCAGGATCTTGCCCTGGGGGTCCGTGGCCAGAAAATGGGCGAGCTGGTCCTGATGGTCTTTGAGCAGGGCGGCGGCTTTCCCGACGGAGTCCGCCCGGCTGTGCTTCAGGCGCTCGGCCAGGACGGCAACGGAGACATTGACACTGTTGAGCACATTGCCCACGTTGTGCAGCACTCCCGTGGCCACTTCGGCCATGCCCGCCTGGCGGGAGGCGTGCATGAGGCTCTTTTGCGCCTCGGCCAGTTCGGCGCGGGCCCGCTCCTTGGCCACCACCTGTTTCCGAAGCTCCCGCGTCCGTTCCTCGACCCGAAGTTCGAGCTTGTCCCTGGCCATGAGCAATTCGGTTTGCGCCCGCCGGAGCAGCTTGTTTTTGCGCGAGATGAGAAAGCTCCAGATCAACGCGACCGCAAATACGACCATGACGCCTAGCAATACCCACACCAGGTGCGCAAACGTCCACCAAGGCGGCCGTTGCAGCAACTGCACATCGCTCCCGGAGCGGAGGTGGAGCAGGAACGAACGCGGCTGCCCGTATTCGTCGCTCTGCACTTCATAAACCCCGGTCAGGCCAAGCCGGCTGCCCAGTTCCAGGGCTTGCAGGTTTTTTGCCGCCTCGGTCGTCGTTGAATCCAGGCTGGCCTCGAAGGCGGAATCCCTGGTCTGGATGAGCAGGCGCGTCTCGCCTTCCTTTTCCACCTGGTTCAACAGCGTGCCCTGGGCCTGGGCCAGCAGACCTTCCAAATCCAGATTGATGGAATGCACGGCGGACAATGGCACCGGCACCGGCTCCGGGCTGGTTGAAATCCGGCGGTAAACCGCCTCGCGGAGAAGAAATTTCCGGCCTTCACGGCCGGGAAAACCCACCACCTCGACCCGGTCTCCGGGCTGGAGGGCCTCGGGTTGCTGGCTCAGGACAAAGATGCTGTCCGCGCCTTCCTGCACGCACAAGTAGCGGCCCGGCGCGTGAAACACCACGGTGCCGGCGGTGCGTATCCGCTGGTTGAGCGCGCTTTCCATGTTAAATCGCCGCAGGCTGCCGAGCGGGCGGAGCGGCACCGCAAACAGATCGTACGGCGCCGCTTCCTCGATCTGGATGTACTTCTGGTCCGGCGCCCAGATCTGGACGCCCGTCAATTGATGCCGGGAATTGGAAACCGTGGAG
>CAZKTW010000547.1:0-1667 GCA_964555775.1 uncultured Bifidobacteriaceae bacterium
ATGTTGCTCCGTGCCGTACCCTTTGTGTTCGGCAAATCCGTATTTCGGCCATTGCTGGTCGAATACGAGCATCAACCGGTCGCGTGTCACCTTGGCCAGCACACTGGCGGCGGCGATGGAATAGCTCCGGGCATCGCCTTTCACGATGGGAGTGTGCGGCATCGGGATGGTCTTGACGGGACGCCCATCGACGAGCACATGTTCCGGCGCGGGCTTTAATTGCGCCAGCGCGTCGTTCATGGCGCGATGCGTGGCGCGCAGGATGTTGATGGCGTCAATCTGCCCGGCGCCCACCTGCGCGATGGCAAATTGCACCTCGGGGCACGCAGTCAGAAACGTAAAGAATTTTTCGCGCTGCCCGGCTGTGAGCTGCTTGGAATCGTTGAGCCCCTCAAGTTCGGGCGGCAGGCCGGCTTCGGCCCATTTCGACGGCAGGACTGCCGCTGCGGCGACGACCGGCCCGGCCAGCGGTCCGCGGCCGGCTTCATCCACGCCCGCGACTCGGGTCATACCCTGGGTCCACAGCACGCGCTCAAACTCGAAGCGGTCGAAATGTTTTGCAGCCATATTTAGGCGCGTTCAAAAACGGCGTTGAAACCACTCTCCGCAATTAACAATCCACGAAAATCTACTTCTGAACCAAAAGACATGACCCTTTGTGAGGGATGGATCATACATTGTGATTCCCAAGATTGACGGCTTAAGAACGCCTCCACTTTTTCCAGCAACCCATCTGTTGCCAGATTTGATGTAAATTCCAGTTTCCTTGGGGCTCTCGTTGTCGCATTGAATAAAAATTTTACTTTCCTTGAAGATCCAGACTCCATATCCACAAGCCAAGTCTGGATCGTAATAAACTCCTTCGGGCGAAGATGCGTAATAAAAATGCAACAGCACAACCGAGAGGATTGAAACAGCCAAAATCAGGATTATCCTTGATCGCCATTTCCGTGAACGGTTGTTCTTCTGGCTGGACATCAATTCAAGCCTAGCGCGTTTTACCGTGTTGTCAGCCTTGAATTTTCCGAATTGAACAGGAGGCAACGGAGTGAACGGAGAGAAAAAGCGGATCAACACGCCCTTCTCCGTTTTCTCTGTTTTCTCCTGTTCAAGTTTTATGATAAAATTCGCCCATGAAAATTGAATCCCTCCACATCGGCATGCGGGTGCGCCACCCGCAATACGGCACCGGCGTTGTCAAGGCATTGAACGAACTGATCGCGGACATCCAGTTTGACGGGGGCGACCAGCGTGCGATTGCGCCCGAGGCCGCCGGTCTCGAACCGGCAGAGCCGCAGACCGCCGTCAGCGGCCTGAACCTGCCGCTCAAACAATTCATCGAGCAGACCGTGGATGCCGCCGTGGTCCGGCTCGGGTTGGAAAAGCCGGATGTTGTGATCGAAAAGCTCGGCCTCCGCTGGCATGGCGGCAAGGCGGTCATGCATCCCGCCGATCCAACGTTGCAAACCAAGGAAGTGCCGCTGGAAACGTTCTTCCACAAAATCGTGATGGTGCGGAACAACCTGCGCGTGCTGGAACAGAAGATCAACGCGCACGAGAAGTTGACGGATGGCGAAAAGGTGGAGATGCAGCAATACATCACCCGCAGCTATGGTTCCCTGACCACGTTCAACGTGCTGTTCAAGGAAAAGGAAGACCAGTTTTGA
>CAZKTW010000548.1:0-1665 GCA_964555775.1 uncultured Bifidobacteriaceae bacterium
CCCAAAACCTCCCTCCAACCCCAACGGGTGAATGGCGCTTAGATAAGGCCCAAAACTTTTTTACCCAGTTGTTTACGACGCGGGGGATGCGGCAACGTGCCAAAGATGACCTCACGGCTTAAGGCCTGCATTCGCTGCAAAATCTCCTGAGCCTCTTTCCAGTTCACGATGGCCGCCCGAAGCGCTTGATATTGCTCTTGAGATAGCGCCACCGACACCGTCTTGCCTTTGACTTTGCGCGTCCACTGGTAACAAGGGCCGCCCGCTCCCGGACCGCGGTCCTGCACGTAGCCCTGGCTGATCCAGTCCAGGCGGGCCAGGCGGGCGCGCAACCGGGCGTATTCGGCTTGCAGCGGGGCGGCTTTGACTTTCATGCCGGAAAGTCTAGCACGCGTGTCAATAGGGCGGTATAAATACCGCTCTATGAAACACTCCTACGCCACACCTGACTTCCCCGCCTGGTCGCACCGTCTGGGCCCCATGAAGGCCCGGCTCGTCGTCACGGGCTCGCGACTGCGCCAGAGCACGCTCTCCCAGCTCGAAGCCCGCCTGGGAAGCTGCCTGCCGGACCCTTTGCTGGCCAAGCCCACCGGCGGTCCCCACAGCCGCGACCGCATCTATTCACTGCCCCGCACCTTCTGGGGCTGGCTGTGGCAGATGCTCAACCACAACGCGTCCTGCCGTGAAGTCGTCCGTCAGGTGCAGGCGCTTTGTGCGCTTCAGGGCGGCCCCGCCGTGGACGAGGACACCGGAGGTTACTGCCAGGCTCGGGCACGCCTGCCGCAACCCTTATTGGAAAAGGCGCTGGCCGCCAGCGCCCGCACTGCTGCGCAGCGCGCGCCGGCCCTGTCTCTGTTGGGCAGTCGTCCGCTCAAGGTGGTGGATGGTTCCAGCCTTCGGCTGCCAGACACGCGGGCCAACCAGAAGCGATTTCCCCAGCCCGCCAATCAAAAGCACGGTTGTGGTTTCCCCGTAATGAAGCTGGTGGTGCTGTTCTGTCTGACCAGCGGGGTGCTCTTGGCCCGCGTCAAGGCCACTGGTTGAGTGCGGCGGCCTGGGCGGCCCTGCCGATGCTGATGGAAGTGCGGATCCTGCGCACGCAGGTGCGGCAGCGGGGCTTTCGCTCGCGGGAGATCACGCTGGTTACCACGTTGCGGGAGGCGCAGCTTTATCCCGCGGCGGAACTGCTGGCTGCCTATGCGCGGCGCTGGCGATTGGAACTATGTCTGGACGATTTGAAGACCACGCTTGGACTGGAAACGCTCAAATGCCTTTCACCCGCCATGGCAGAGAATGAACTGCTTATGGGATTAATCGCGCACAACCTGCTCCGCTGTGTGATGACCGAGGCAGCACAAATGCACACCGCTCCGCTGGAGCGGATCAGTTTCAAAGGTGCCCTGGACGCATTGCGGCAGTTTAACCACGCGCTCTGCCAGACCCGATGCAGGCGCCGGAAAAAGGAGTTGTGGGCAGCGCTGTTGTTGGCGCTGGCCCGCGATTTGGTGCCCGAAAGACCCGGTCGCCGCGAACCCCGCGCCGTCAAGCGGCGTCCAAAGTATCCGCTGTTAACCCGGGCGTGGACTCAACTTCGCGACCGCCCGCGCCGCAGCGTTCGTAGAACACGCTCGAATAACAAAAAACTTATCTAAGCGCCATTCCCCC
>CAZKTW010000549.1:0-1657 GCA_964555775.1 uncultured Bifidobacteriaceae bacterium
CTGAATCCACCGTGCGCGCCCCGGCCATCACCGCGTCAGCCGTCGCACGCAATTCCAGCAAATGCTCATGATCACGCACGCTGCCGAACGATGACACGGCACGATTCGCGGTCGCGATTTTGCCGTCTGCCGTCATTGCCATATTCACCAAAATGAAAGGCAATGGCGGTTTGGGCGCCCGGATTTTCGGCTTTGAATTCATAACAACAGCATCGCATCACCGTAACTGAAGAAGCGATAACGTTTGCGGATCGCTTCCGCGTAGGCGGACAAAATCATTTCGCGTCCGCGCGTTTCACCCGGCGCGGCAAACGCGCTCGCCAGCATCAACAAGGTGGAACTGGGCAGATGAAAGTTGGTCAACAACGCGTCCACGATTTGGAATGAGAAAGGCGGATGGATGAAAATGCCCGTTTTTCCTGCGTTTTTTGCGAGTTTTCCACCGTTTTGTCCGGCCACGCTTTCGAGCACGCGCACGGCCGTGGTGCCCACGGCAATAATCCGGCGACCGGCGGCCTTGGCTTCATTCACGATCCGCGCCGTTGCTTCACCCAGCTCAAATCGTTCCTCATGCATCATGTGTGCGGCCAGGGTTTCGGATTTCACCGGTTGAAATGTGCCGGGACCGATGTGCAGCGTGACAAAGCAGATGGTCACGCCCAGGGCCCGGATTTGCGCCAGCAGGTTCTCCGTGAAATGCAGCCCGGCCGTTGGCGCCGCCACGGAACCGGCGTCCTCCGCATAGACCGTCTGGTACCGTTCCCGGTCTTCCGCCGACCGGCTGGTACGCTGAATGTAAGGGGGCAGGGGAATTTCGCCCAGCCGGTCTAGCTCGTTGCGGATGTCGGGGACACCGGAAAAATTCAAGCGCCGATGGCCGGCATCGTTCGTTTCAACCACGATGGCCTGGATGGGGGTTGCGCCCCGGTCGGGGGTCTGACAAACGATTTGCGTGCCCACGGGCGCGCGTTTGCCCGGTCGCAGCATGGCCCACCAATCATTGCGCGCGTTTTCCTCCAGCAACAACATTTCAAACTGCCCGCCGGTGCGCGCATTGGTCCCGCATAAACGGGCGGGAATCACTCGGGAATTGTTGAGCACGAGCACATCGCCGGCGCGGAAAAATCCTGGCAGCTCCCGGAATTGGCGGTGGGCCAGGCTTCCATCCGTCCGTTGCAGGACGAGCAGGCGCGATTCATCGCGCCGGGGCGCGGGATGTTGCGCAATCAACTCCATCGGCAGATCAAAATGGAAATCAGCGGTCCGCACGCGGCCAGTTTCCAAGTTCGGGCCACAATTTCAAGCCGCTGCATCATAAGATTTCAAACTGACTTTTTAAGACCGGCTTTTGATTGTGAATAACTCCGGAATAAACCGCCAAATTCGTGACAAAATTTTGTTGACATGAAGTGGGGCAAGGTGGATATAAGTGGGGCGTCGTGGGGAATTGGACAGGTTCAGGTCTGATTCCCGGATGAATGAGCAACACGGTGAATAAAGAGCCGACTTATTACAATTCACTCTATCGGCATGGAGTGGATGAGAAACGGCGCGTCCAGGTCCCGGCCAAGTGGCGGCCCGAAAAGCCCGGCACGGAATTGACGTTGATGCTTTGGCCCAAGGCGAAAGAAGGTCCGTGCCTGCGGGTGTTGCCGCC
>CAZKTW010000550.1:0-1648 GCA_964555775.1 uncultured Bifidobacteriaceae bacterium
CCCTGGCGGCCTTTGAAGGTCAGTTCGGCGATGCCGGATTTGTCGAGGCCGCCCAGGCCGGCTTTGACCATGCGATCGTATTGCTTTTTGGTCGCGGCGGCGATGGGGATCGCCAGCCCCCGCCCTTGCGCCAGTTTCAGGGCGATGCCGGAATCCTTGGCGGCGTGGGCGGCGGAGAAAAAACAGGTGTGGTCGCGGTTCTGCATGTCCTCGCCATCGGTCTGGAGCACCCCGGAACGGGCACCCGTCTGGGAAAAAACCTCGCGCAGCATGACGAGATCGAGGCCCAGCGCGTCGCCGAGTCCCAGACCCTCGGCCAGCGCGGCGGTGTTGGCGTTCATGACCATGTTGACGAGGGCCTTGACCTGCGCGGCCTGGCCCGCGGTGCCGATGTAGCGCAGGGACGCGCTCAATTTTTCGAGGACGGGCCGGGCGCGCTCGAACGTCTCCGGCTGGCCGCCGCACATGAGGTAAAGCGTGCCTTCCCGCGCCTGCGCAAGGCTGGAGGCCATGCAGGCTTCGAGCGATTGCGCGCCCCGGGCGGCGCACTTTTGTTCCACCCAGACGTGAATGCCGGGTGTGACGGTGGCGCAGTTGATGAACAGTTTGCCGTTCGCCCGCGTCAGCAGGCCGCCGCTGAAAATCTTTTTCATGGCCCGGTCGTCGGTCACCACGGTGAGGATGACATCGGCCAGGGCGGTGACGACCTTGAGCTGGTCGGCGGCAACGCAGCCGAGTTCCTGCGCGAGCGCTTGCGCCGCGGTGGCGTTGGCATCGAAAACGGCCGTGACGGGAAAGCCGCAGTCCGCAAGGCGGCGGGCCATGTTGGCGCCCATGCGCCCGACTCCGACGAATCCAATTTTGTCAGCCATAACCAGCCAAGGCTAGAGGCTGAGGGCTGGAGGCACAAGCGCGGCGAGGGACGAGAGTCGAAAGTCGAGGGCCAGCGGAAACATTCAACATTCAACATTCAACATTCAACGTTGAACATTGAACGAAAGGGCCAAATGAGCGTAAAAAAAGCGCAGAACAGCAAAAACGGACTTGAACAGGAGGCCGCAGAGGAAACGGAGATATTTTCTTTTTTCTTCCAAAGGTCTCGGTTGCCTCGGTTTGCTCCTGTTAAAATCGATGTTGCGCCTTTTGGAGGCCACTGATTCAACGCTCAACCAGCCTCAACTGTTCACGCTTTGCGTTTGATGAACAGCAGGAAACTCAGGGTCCCAAAGCCAGCCAGGATAAAAGATGAAGGTTCCGGGACTATCGTGATTGGCCCCATAACCGTCTGGAAATTCATGCTGGCAGTCGGGGTGCCGGTTGTGTAATCGCCGCTGGGCATGAAATAGCCCTGCTGCAAATAGACCCCGTTCGGATAAGGAGTGTCTTCACCGGAAGCATCAATACATCCCAGGTCACCGTCATTCGAAATGTTTTCGAAGGAAAATGTGTAGGTGGAGCCGGCCGTCAATGCGACGGGGGCGTCCAACAGCAAGGTTTGCCAGGTTCCGAGGGAGGAGCTCGTACCATCGGTCCACTGGAGGTGTGTGGATCCCAACAACGTTCCCTGCACGCCCGTTCCGGAGTAGATATTCAAATCAACCGACCCGCCCGGTTGAGCCCAGTGCAGGTCCACTCCGATGCCGCCCAA
>CAZKTW010000551.1:0-1639 GCA_964555775.1 uncultured Bifidobacteriaceae bacterium
AGCACGGCGGCACGCTCGACAAATACATTGGCGACTGCGTCATGGCCTTCTGGGGTGCGCCCACGCCAAATGACCGGCATGCTTCGGATTGCGTATGGGCGGCCATTGACGCGCAGCGCGCCATCCGCGACTTGAATGAAAAGCGTTCGGCCCAGAGCAATGTCCGCGAAACCGAGAACCGCGCGCGCCTTTCCGACGGGCTGCCGCCCCGGCCGCCATTGCGCGCGTTGCAACTCGGCACCGGCATCAATACCGGCCTGGCGACCGTTGGCCTGATGGGGTCGGACGCGCACATTTTGAATTACACCGTTTTCGGTCGCGAAGTGAACCTGACCAGCCGCCTGGAAAGTGTTTCCGGCAGCGGCCGCATCATCATTAGTGACACCACCTACAACCATCTGCTGCGCGAAGATCCGGCGCTGGCCTCAACCTGTGTTGAAATGTTCCCGGTCACGGTCAAAGGCATTCGCGACGCCGTGCGGATTTACGAGGTGCCGTGGCAAACGCCGACGGCAAAATGATTTCGCCCCGGCATTTTCTTCCTCGTCAAATTGAGTGCAAATGCTAGAGTGAAGTTGATGCGCACGGCGATTTATCCCGGTAGTTTTGATCCGCTGACCAACGGCCATTTGGACGTGGTCCAGCGCGCCGCCAAGTTGTTCGACCGGGTCATTGTGGCGGTGGCAAAAAACGACGGCAAACAGCCGCTGTTCACGCTCGATGAGCGGTTTGCGCTCGTGAAAAAAGCCGTGAAACATCTGCCCAATGTCGAGGCGGACGCGTTCGACGGACTGCTCGTCGGATATGTGGTCAGCCGGAAAGCCCAGGCCATTGTGCGCGGACTGCGCGCCGTGTCGGATTTTGAATTTGAATTTCAGCTGGCGCTGATGAACCGCAAGTTGAATGAAAACATTGAGACGATTTTCATGATGCCCAAGGACACCTACACGTTTCTCAGTTCGCGCATTGTGAAGGAAATCGCCAGACTGGGTGGCGACGTAAGCGCGTTTGTGCCGGCGCACGTGCAGAGCGCCCTGGCGGGGAAATTTGCCGGGGAGAAAAGGAGTTGAACCGTGCCGCTCCTCGTCAACCTGCGTCATCTGGAGGAGAACGACGTGATCTTGCGCGGCGAATTGCCGGTGGCCGAACTGGATTTGGATGCGCACGACGAGATGATCCGCGTCGGGCAGCCATTGCGGTATGATTTGCAGGCGCAACTGCTGGAGGACAGCTTGTTGCTTCGCGGCTGGTTGCGACTGACGCTGGACTGCCAGTGTGTCCGCTGTTTGAAACCCTTTCAGCACGAATTGCAGTTGGACCCATGGGCCTGCCATTTGCCGCTGGAAGGCGAGGAAAGCGTCGCCTTTGTCAATGATTGTGCGGACTTGACGCCTTATGTGCGGGAAGATATGCTGCTGGAATTTCCGCGGCACCCGTTGTGCCGGCCGGATTGCCGGGGAATGGAAAAAATGAAGACGGGCAAGGCCAAGCGCGCCGGCGGCAAAGTTGAATCAACTCCATCCGCCTGGGCTGAATTGGACAAATTAAAATTGTAAATTTGAATTTATGGGTGTTCCGAAACGTAAACCGTCCCACAGCCGGCAGCGCATGCGCCGGGCTTACAACAGTGTGCTGAAGT
>CAZKTW010000552.1:0-1627 GCA_964555775.1 uncultured Bifidobacteriaceae bacterium
TGCCGCAGCGAATGGCAGCCGAACGTGTACATGGCCAGGAAAAAGGCGTTCAACGCCAGCACGATGGTCCCGACCCCGATGCCGAAATGGCTTGTCCCATCCACGGTGAACCACATGGCCTTCCACGCGTCATGCGAGAGCAGGAGAATGAACAGGAACGCCAGGTAGAAAAAGTAGCGGTGGACGTTCTGGAGGATGAGCGGGAAGTAACGTTCGCCCAGGAATGTTTTGCGCGGCTCGCCGACGGCACAGTTGATCGGGTCCGCCCAGAACGATTTATAATACGCGCCGCGATAATAGTAACAGGTGAAGCGGAAACCGGCCGGAATCCACAGGATCAAGAACGCCGGCGAGAATGGCGCCCAAGCCGGCCACCAGGACGGAAGCGCCGCCCCCAAAATGGCGTGCGGAGAGGTTCCCCAGATTTCCGGCGAGTAAAACGGCGAGAGATAATTCGCACCGTTGCCGCCATACCAATAACTGCAAATGTTTTGGCCGGTCTTGATGGTTTCGTGAATATCACCCACCCCCTGAAACGCCGCCCAGGTGGAATAAATGATGAAGGCGGAAAACCCGAGGAACACCACCAGCGGCTGCAGCCACCAGGCATCGGGACGAACCGTTTCGCCAAAGCCACGTTGCTTTGGAAGTGTGTCAGCGTAAGCCATAGCGTTGAACAGCCTACCGAATTTGTTTCGAAAACGTCAATAGAAGTTAAGTAAATATAAGTGACACTACGTCTTTATTTCACAAATAATTATCACCGCCGGACCGCCGGGAGCGGTCCGGCGTGCCATTCGTTCAGGGCGCGTTCACGGATGCCGGCCGGGGAGAGACCGAACAATTCCAGCGCCTCCCCGACGAGATAGAGCGAGCCGGCAATCAACACGAACTCCTCACGCGCACTTTTTTCCAGCGCCACACCCAATGAATCACAAGCCACAACCCCGGCGCTTGGGTTCGCAATGCGACAGGCCGCCGCCAGTTCCGGTGCGCCGGCAGTGCGTTCGCTGGACACCGGTACGGTAAAAATCCGGCCCGCCAACGGCGCAAGTGTGTCGCAAATCTGGCGCCAATCCTTGTCCTGCAACACACCCAAGATCAATGTTCGTTTCACACCACGGTAGTGCTTCTCCAGTGCCTGGCCCAATGCTTGCGCCCCCGCCATATTATGCGCGCCGTCGAGCAGAATTTTTTGACCGGAAGGCCGCGTGACCAGTTGCAACCGCCCCGGCCAGTCCACCGATTCCAAACCGGCGCGAATTGCCGCGCCGCCGACCGGAATCTGATTGCGCAGCACTTCGACCGTGGCCAACGCCTGCGCGGCGTTGATCCGCTGATGATCGCCCGGTAACGGCAGCGTGGCGGCGGCCCGTGAGAGCGCCGCTGAAATTTTGGAAGTTTGCGGCGGATTCACATCCGCCGCCACGACCGTGAATGGCGCATTGTTCTCCCGCGCCATTTTTTCAATCACGGCCAGCGCCTCCGGCGCCTCCGCCGCCGTGATCACTGGCACGCCGGGCTTGATGATGCCCGCTTTTTCAGCGGCGATTTTTGCGAGCGTGTCACCGAGCCATTGCTGGTGGTCCAGGGCGATGTTGGTGATGACACTCGCCAGGGGTGTGAC
>CAZKTW010000553.1:0-1627 GCA_964555775.1 uncultured Bifidobacteriaceae bacterium
AGCCGATGATCCACGCGCCAACGTGAAAATATTGCCGCACGTAAATGCTCGACGGATAAAAAAGATTTATGACCGGGAGCACGGCCACCGTCATCGAACGATGAAACAGGCAAATCGGGTCGAGCCAGCCGATTTGCAGGCTGTGGCAGAAAGCCGCCACAATCATGGCAATCAGAATGACGTACTTGAGCGAATAGAGTTTTTTGTAGCGGTTGGATTCGATGCGTTCGCGCTCCTCCGCCCGGCGTTTGCCCAGCAGCCAGCCGGTGAAGTGATGGAGGATGCCGTAGGGACAAACCCAGTTGCAGAAAACACGCCCGAACAACAGCGTCGGCAGGATGAGCAACAGACTCCACAGCAAACCCATGTAAACGGTGTGCGTGGTGATGGCCGTGGCGAAGGCCACCAGCGGATCGAGTTCGAGAAAGAGCGAGGCCGGATAGCCTTTGAGATACCGCAGGTCGGTGATGACGACAAAGAACAGGAACAGGGTAAAGAAAAAGACCTGGGCGATGCGTCGGGCGGTGCGGGCTTTCATGGCGCAACAACAGCCAAACGCTGAGGCGCAGAGGACGCAAAGGTTCGCAGAGACAGCGATGAGATGCCGGCTCCCGGCCGCGTCAAATCAACAGAGAGATAACGACCTCCCTCACCCCGGCCCTCTCCCCAGGGAGAGGGAGAATCATTCGCCGCGCTGTTGAAATGTTGTGCGATGGGATTGGCCGGACGATTTTCAGAAAAACGGATGACGGACGAAGGCTGTTCCCTCTCCCGGGGGAGAGGGTCAGCGTGAGGGCGAGCCACCGAACTTTCTCCACAAAATTCCGCATCCTCTGCGTTGCTGCGTTGAGGATTAGTCTTCATGCCTGGACTTCCTTGTACAGCGTGTCCTTCCAGTTCTTGTTGCCGAGACCACGTTCGTGCGCCTTGTGAATGTAGGTCAGCTCGGCAATGTCGCGTTCCATCAGGTGCGTGTAACCGTAACTGTCCACTGCCACCATGTCTGTGCCCGCGACCACCGTATTCATTTGTTTCACATCAGAGAGCCGTCCGCCGGTCGGGCCGTTTTTCATCAGCACGTTCATGCCGTCCAGCACAACGAGCGTCGGCTTCATCATCAACGCAAAATCCGAAACGATGCTGTGAATGTACTGGTGGAACTGGCTGCGGCGGCCGCCGAGCAGGCCATACCAGTTTTTCATTGTCATCGAGGCATGGCAAAGATTGTGGTCCTTGCACGGCGCCACGCCGATGACCTTGGTTGCCTTCTTGAACGGTTCGTGGAAAAAGGTCCAGTTGCGCAGCACCTCCCCGTCGAGTTGCAACGGTGAAAAGGAACTGGATTCCGGGTACATCAAATCCAGATTCAAATCATCGGCCACCTGTTTCAACCCGCTCTTCCAAAAACAACCGGTCGGGCTGTTGATCGGATTGTCGGCGATGTAAACCCGGGAGGCCCCGGCTTCGAGCACGAGCTTGGCCACGGCGCGCAAGGTTTCGGGATGGGTGGTCGCGGCCAGCGGCGGCGGCGTGTCAAAAGCAACATTCGGTTTGAGCATGACCACGTCGCCTTTTTTGATGAACCGGTCCATGCCGCCGAGCGCGCCGATGGCGGCGCGGATGGTTT
>CAZKTW010000554.1:0-1612 GCA_964555775.1 uncultured Bifidobacteriaceae bacterium
TGGGCATGTTGAACAGTTGTGCCAGCGGCCTGACGGTGGTGAACATTGACAACGGTTTTGGCGCTGGTTACGCGGCCAGCCAGATCAATATGCTCGGTAGCTGCGCCTCGTGAGGGCGCAGCCATATTTTTTAGACTAGATCAGCCGCGCTCTTACGAGGCGCGGCCACAAAAATGAAAACTTTATACCTCGACATCTTCAGCGGCATCAGTGGCGACATGTTCATTGGCGCGCTATTGGACCTCGGTGTGGACGCCCGCAAACTGGAGCGCGAGTTGAAAAAATTAAAACTCGACGGCTATCACCTGCACATCGCACGCGCGCAGAAATCAGGGATCGAAGGCGTGAAACTGGATGTCCATCTGACCGACAGCCATGATCATGAACAGCATCACGCACACGGGCATGAGCACCACCCTCACGATCATGGCCCCGGCCATCACCATCATCACGACGAAAACCGGACCTTTGCCGAAATCAAAAAAATCATCGGACGCAGCACCTTATCGCCGTGGGTGAAGAAAAAATCGGTCGCCGTCTTTCAGCGCATTGCGGAGGCCGAGGGGAAAATCCACGGCCGGCCGCCGGAACAGGTGCATTTCCACGAGGTGGGCGCGGTGGATTCGATCGTGGATATCGTGGGCGCGTGCATTGCGCTGGAAATGCTCGGCCGGCCGCGGGTTCTGGCCGCGCCGGTCGTCGAGGGCACCGGCTGGATCAATTGCGCCCACGGGCGCTTCCCCGTTCCCGCCCCGGCGACCCTGGCGATTCTGGGCACGCGGAGCATCGGCGTGACCCAATGCGATGAACCGCACGAACTGGTCACCCCCACCGGCGCGGCCTTGCTGGCGGAATTCGTCGAGAGTTTCGGGCCGATGCAAAATCTGGCCGCCGAAAAAATCGGTTTCGGCCTCGGCACCCGCGATCACCAGACGCGACCGAACGTGCTCCGGGCAGTGCTCGGCAAGCCCTCAACCCTCAGCCCTCAACCCTCAACAATTTTGGATTGGGAGACGGACCGGATCGCCATGCTGGAGACCAATCTGGACGATGTCAGCGGGGAAATACTCGGTCATTTCATTGAAACAGCGTTGGCCGCAGGCGCGCTGGACGTTTTTCATACGGCCATCCAGATGAAGAAGAACCGGCCCGGCGTGTTGCTCACGGTTTTGTGCGGGGAAGCGGACGCTGACAAATTCAGTGAAATGATTTTGCGGGAAACGACGGCGTTCGGCGTTCGGCGGACGGTGGCGGAACGGCGCAAATTGCGGCGTGAATTTACCCGGGTCAAAACGCCGTTTGGCGAGGTGATCGTAAAAATAGGCCGGCTCGGCGGGAAAGTGATCCAGGCCGCGCCAGAGTTTGAATCCTGCAAAAAACTCGCGATAAGGGCGAAGATACCGTTAAAGGAGGTTTACGCAGCCGCGCTCAAAACCGTCAAAATGAGGTGTTAATTTCGAAGGGGCCACCCATTATTTACTTGCGCATCCTGAAGGAAAGGCTTAAGAATACTACAGATTTTGAACTGGCCGTGCCAGTTTGCTTGATGCGAAAATACATAGTTATGCCACAACCGACGAGGGTGTCTTGAGCCGCCCTTTTGCTCCACGCA
>CAZKTW010000555.1:0-1603 GCA_964555775.1 uncultured Bifidobacteriaceae bacterium
CGCTGTTCATCAGCGAAGGCTATTTCAGCGACGAAGTCATCCCGCGCGAACTCGGCTTTGCCGGACGCTCAACTCTCAACCTTCAACATTCAACCATTTTTTACTGCCGCCCCGTCGGCTCGCACGACAGCATGACCGCCGCGCTGATGGCCCGCGCCCGGGAAATCGTCGCGACTTTTCCGTTTCCGCGCGTGCCCAAGCCGAAGGAAACCACGCTGTTCATTGCCGGCCACGGCACGGAGAAGAACGCGAATTCCCGCAAAGCCATCGAACGGCAGGTCGAGTTGATCCGGGCGATGGATTGCTACGCTGGTGTGCATGCGATTTATCTGGAGGAATCACCGCGGATTGCCGACTGTTACCAGCTCGCGCAAACAAAGAATCTGGTGGTCGTGCCGTTTTTTATCAGTGACGGCCTGCATACCCAGGCGGACATCCCCGTTTTGCTCGGCGAGGCAAAACGGGTGGTCGAACAACGACTTGCCGCCGGGCAGCCGGCGTGGCGTAATCCGACGGAGAAAAATGGCCGGCTGGTCTGGTATGCACCCGCCATCGGCAGCGAACCGCATCTCGCCGACGTGATTTTGGAACTAGTGCGGGAGGCAGCGAAGTTGGAAAGTTGAAGATGGAAGATGGCAGATTGTCAGGCCATTCTCTATCATCCATCTTCAATCCTCGTTGGTCCCGGTGCGGCAAAAAAGATTAAGAACAATGAAAGAACTGAGAATTGGTATTTTGGGCGCGGCAGGCATCGCGCGGAAGAACTGGCCGGCAATTTTCCATTCCGGCAATTGTGTTGTCACTGCCGTGGCCAGCCGCGACCTCGAGCGCAGCCGCCGGTACATTGCGGAAAACCAGGCCAGGGCCAGATTCGAACCTCCGCCGGTGGCGCTCGGGAGTTACGAGGAATTGATATCGTCCAAAAACGCGGATGCGATCTATGTCCCGTTGCCCACCGGCTTGCGCAAGGAATGGGTCCTGCGCGCGGCGGCGGCGGGCAAACACGTCATTTGCGAGAAACCTTGCGCTGTGAGCGCGGCCGATCTGGAGACGATGCTTTCCGCCTGCCGGAAAAACCGCGTGCAGTTCATGGACGGCGTCATGTTCATGCACAGCCCGCGTCTGGCCCGCGTCCGTGAATTGCTCGACGACAATGCGAGCGTTGGCGCGGTCCGCCGCATTTCCTCGGCCTTCAGTTTTTTGGGCAACGGAAATTTTACCCGGGACAATATTCGCGTGGACGGCCGGCTCGAACCCACCGGTTGCCTCGGCGATCTCGGCTGGTATTGCCTGCGGTTTTCGTTGTGGGTGATGAACTGGCAACTGCCGCATACGGTCACCGCCCGCATCCTGTCGCGCTCAACCGCCGGTCCGGGCCGCCGGTCCGCACCGACGGAATTGTCCGGCGAACTATTTTTTGAGGACGGCGTTTCCGCCGGTTTTTACTGTTCGTTCCTTGCCCCGCTCCAGCAATGGGTTGCCGTCAGCGGACAAAAAGGCTGGTTGCGGCTGCCTGATTTTGTCCACCCGTTCGACAGCTACGAACCCGCTTTGGAAGTCAACCGAACCGAAGTTCGCATCACCGATGGCGGTTCGAAATGTC
>CAZKTW010000556.1:0-1601 GCA_964555775.1 uncultured Bifidobacteriaceae bacterium
GGTGTTCGCCGCCGAATCCACGCTGGACAAATTCACCGCCCGGCAAACCAGGGTGATGGTGCTGCCGGGATTGAGCGTGGCAGCTGGAGGCGCTTCACCTTCACCTGGCATGGGCTGGCGTGGGACATCAACTTGACCCGGATAGCGTGGCTGAATTACTGGCTGAATTACGCCCTGACCGGCCGCACTGGTCGGCACGACACCCATCGTCAATTGTTCAATCCAGACGCCCGCTTCGACGCCGGATCTTTGCGCGGACAAGGTTTTCTTGATGTCCGCCTCGGAGCGGATGAGCACGCGCCGCATTTCCGCCAGCAGGTCACCCCAATAATAGCGCTGCTCCATCCAGGTCATGATTTGCTCGGCGTCTTTCCGCGCGGCCTCTTTCTTTTTATTGGCCCGCTCAAACTGGTCGTTCTTGGCTGTTGCCTTTTCAACCTGCGGGGTCAGACTCGCGATGGCACTCTCCTTCGTTTCCGCCAGTTGTTGAAAAAGAAATCCCACGGCGAACGCCACCAGCACCAGACTGAACACGGTGGCGATGAAATAGGGCTTCTTTTCATTGAAGGTGCGCCAGCGCAACGTGCTGGTGGGCATCAAGTTCATTTCCACCGGGCAGTTCGCCAGGTTTCGCAATCCCAGGCCGACAACCTCGCCCAGCCCATGGGCCACCCGCGCCAGTTCCTCCAGGTTCACCGCCGGATCAATCTGCACGTTGCGGAAGGGATTGAAATATTCCACCGGCACGTTCAATTTTTCCGCAAAAAATTGCGCCGTGTAGGGCATGATGGACGCACCACCGGACAAAAACAGGCGTTGGGGCGTTGAGCCGCCCTGCTGACCGCGATAGAACTGCAAGGTCTGGTTGACCTGGATGTGCAACTTGGTCATGAACTGCCGCGCGATTTTGGAAATGGCCGCCTGATTGGGATTTTCCGGCTCTTCGTAAGCCCCGCCGAGACTCACGAAGCCCTCGGCAATCTTTATCTGCTCGGCGATTTCAAATTTTAATTTCGCCTCGCTCGCGAAATCCTGGGTGATGGTGTTGGCGCCCAGGCCGATGCTGCGGGAAAAGACCTTGCCATTTTCGAAGAAGAGCAGGTTGCTCGTCTTGGCGCCGATGTCCAGCAGCATCGTACAATCCTGCAAATCGCCGTAGTTGTAACGGAAGGCATTGCACAGGGCCGCGGGCGACACGTCGCACAATTGCAGCCGCAGTTTCGCCTCCGCCGTCATGCGAAACAGGCCTTCGACCACTTCGGACTTGATGGCCACCAGCAGCACTTCCAGTTCGCCGCCGGCGCTGGAGCCGAGGATTTGATAATCCCACACCACCTCCGCGAGCGGGAACGGCACGTTTTGCTGCGCCTCATATTGGATGATCTGCGTGACCTTGCCCGCATCCACCGGCGGCAGCTTGACAAATTTTGAAAAGACCTGGAACCCCGGCGCACAGACGTTGATGTTCCGGGCCCGGGCGCCCATTTCGGCCAGCACCTCGCGCAAAGCCTTGAGCACGCTCGCTTCGCGGGATGATTCCTGGGAACCCTCCAGGCCGAGCGGTTTGATCGAAAAATTCTTGAGACGCAAACCGCCGGCTT
>CAZKTW010000557.1:0-1576 GCA_964555775.1 uncultured Bifidobacteriaceae bacterium
GTGGTCGCCGTCGCCGGCTTGGCCGAACCGTCGTAGGTCTGGCTTAGGCTGCCCAACGAGATCGAGCTTGAAGCTTTTTCAATGACGCCTTCGGTGCTGACTGCAGTACTGACAGCATAGTTGTTGCCGCTGTTGCCGTCGTTGACTGCGTAAGTACTCACACTGAGTGTCTTGCCCGTGCCTGCATCTTTCGTGTCGTAAGTTTCCGCCAGACTGGTTACCGAGTCGGAACCTTGCAGACCGCTGACTGTTGGAGTCGCTGTCGCACTGGTCGTTCCATCGTAAGTCTTGGTATTCGCCGCGGCAGTGATCGTCAATGGCGCCGCCGTAATATCCGCTGCCAGGCCCGATGGCTGTGTCAGAGTGTAGTTGCCGGCGTCAGCTCCGGTAATGGTATATCCGCTCACGGCGACCGGGATGCCTGTCCCCACATTCGGGCCGGCAAACGTGGCACTTGCGCCATCCGCGACCAGGTTCACATCATCGCTGCCCATCTCTCCGTTCAAAGTCGCGGTGCCATTCAATTGTGCATTCGTTGTTGCGTCATACACCTTGGAAGCCGCCATTACGCCGCTTACGGTCAATCCGGCTGCGGTGATATTTGCCGTCACGTTCGTCGGATCCACCAACGTATAATTGGCCGCCGCGGAACCGCCCAGCGCCAAGCCCGTCACTGTCACCAGCTTGTTCGTATTGACATTCTTGTCCGCAAAATAAGCCACGGCATTGCTCGCAACCAGCACCACGTCGTCGCCGTTTAACATGCCCGTCAATCCGGCATTGGTCGCGTCCAGTGTGGCGTTCGTGGTGGCGTCATACACCTTGTCCACGGCCAGCAGATTCGTCACTGTCAGTGCCAGCGCACTCACTGTGACGTTCACCGAACCGCTCGCGCCGGTCAGCGTGTAGTTGCCCGCTGCTGTGCCGCCCAGCGCCAGGGAGCCAAACGACGTGATCGCCTCTGACCCGACATTCGCACCGGCCAATGTGACACTGCCCGACACTGCTGTCACATCGTCACTACCAACCTTGTTCGCCACCGACAAAATCCCCGCTGCGGCCGTCAGCGTACCGTCATAAGACCGGGTGCCTGTCAAATTCACTGGCAATGCATTGATCGTCAGTGCTGTCGCATTTCCCGCCGCCTGGACGAATGTGTAATTGCCATTATTCGCTGTCAATCCGGTACCATTGATCGCATACCCGCCCACGCCACTGGACGAAGTCGCCGTTGTCGTGAACGTCAACGTGCCCGTCGTCGCATTGCCTTGGTTGTCCGTACCCACAAACCCGCTCACCGAACCGCTCAATCCCGGCACCGTCGATCCATACGTCATGCTCGCCACGTTCGCCGTGTAGGTCAACGTCGCTGCGTTGATGACCATTGTGCCAGTCGCACTGCCTTGGTAATTGGCGTCATTGATTGTGCCGATTACCGTGTAGCTGCCGGCACCGGTCGGCACCGTCGCTGAACCGTTGTACGTAAAATTAACTGTCAACCCGCTCGGAGTCGTTGTCGCCGTCGCCGGCTTGACCGAACCGTCGTAGGTCTGACTCAGGCTGCCCAACGAGACTG
>CAZKTW010000558.1:0-1563 GCA_964555775.1 uncultured Bifidobacteriaceae bacterium
ACAAGAACCCACGGCTGCAAAACGGCTGTGGGTTTTTTGTTTGAACCTGCGCCGTCAGCCATAACCGAAACATGAAACTGGATAATTGGATTTTTGGATGATTGGATAGGTGGGAAAACGCCCGAAGCGTTGGCTCATCAATCCATCAATCCACCCATCCATCAGTCCAAGACAACGCCATGAGCAAGACAACTGAAATCGCTGGATCGAAGAAAAAAACTAACTCCGCGCGCGCCGAGGTCGGCCCGACCATGCCCGGTCGCGACATCCTGGTCGAGGCCCTCGAACGCGAAGGCGTGGAAGTCATTTTTGCCTATCCCGGCGGGGCCAGCATGGAAATCCACCAGTCGCTCACCAAATCCAAAATCCGCACCATCCTGCCGCGCCACGAGCAGGGCGGCAGTTTTGCGGCGGAGGGTTACGCCCGGGCGACCGGCAAGGCCGGCGTGTGCATGAGCACCAGCGGTCCCGGTGCGACGAATCTCGTCACTGCCATCGCCGATGCCTATCTGGACTCCTGCCCGCTCGTTGCCATCACCGGCCAGGTCAATCAGAACATGATCGGCCGCGGCGCGTTCCAGGAAACCGACATCATCGGCGTGACGTTGCCCATCGTGAAACACAGTTATCTCGTCACGGACGTGAACGACATCCCACGCATCGTGAAGGAGGCGTTTTACATCGCGCAGAGCGGCCGGCCCGGTCCGGTGGTGATTGACGTGCCGAAAAACATCCAGCAGGCCAAGACCCAGCCGGTGTGGCCGACGCTCGAACAGATCAAGAAAGGCCTGCGCGGCTACAACCAGCCCGATTTGCGCGCCGATGAGGTGGCCTTGAACGAAATCATGGGCTTGATTGAAAAGGCCGAGCGGCCGGTGATTTATTGCGGCGGCGGCATCATCAGCAGCGGTGCGGCAGCCGAATTGAAAAAATTTGCCGAGGCCACGAACATTCCCGTGACCACAACGATCATGGGTATCGGCGGTTTTCCGGAAACGCATCCGCTCTCGCTCCGCTGGCTCGGTATGCACGGCGCGGCCTACGCGAACTGGGCCGTCAGCGGCGAGTACAAACAGCGCAAGGATCCGAACGAGCCGATGGTGAAGCTCAAGGATGGCGCGGACCTGCTGCTCGCGTTCGGCGTGCGGTTTGACGACCGCGTGACCGGCAAGTTTGAGGAATTTTGCAAATACGGCACGATTGTTCATGTGGACATTGACGCTTCCGAGTTGAACAAGAACCGCCGGGCCAACCTCGCCGTGGTGGGCGACATCAAGGACGCGTTGACGCGGCTCAATGCGATGATTGCCAAGCGTCCGCTCAACAAAAAGCACGCCTCCTGGCTCGATCAAATCGCCGAGTGGAAACTAAAGGCGCCCTTTGCCTACACCATCACGCAGGAAATTGCCACCAGCGACCACATGAAAGATCATCTTGGCGGCCATGAAGACCAGATCATCCTGCAGCAGATGGTGGTCGAGGCGCTTTATGAATTGACCGAGGGCGAGGCCATCATCACCACCGGCGTGGGCCAGCACCAGATGTGGGCCGGCCAGTGGTACA
>CAZKTW010000559.1:0-1555 GCA_964555775.1 uncultured Bifidobacteriaceae bacterium
GACGTGGCGACCAGTTCGCGGGCGACGCTGGGCGGCATGATTGCCAACGATTCGTCCGGGGCGCACACCCCGGTTTATGGCACAACGGCGGATCACATCAGTGCGCTGGAAATTTTGACCAGCGACGGCCGCGTCGCGAAGGTCGGCTCCGGCCAGGAATCGCTGCCGAAACAACGTGACTTGCTGGAAAGCCTGACCTCGCTGAACGAGTTGCAAATAACCGAGCGCTTTCCGCCGGGTCTCCTGAAACGCTGGCCGGGATACGCCCTGGCCCGGGCGATGCGCGAACCGGGCAATCTGGCCCATATTATCGCCGGCAGCGAAGGCACGTTGGCGGGAATCATTTCCGCCGAACTGAAACTGGTCCCGTTGCCCGAGCAACGCGGGGTGGGCTTGCTGTTCTTTGCCTCCGTGGCCGAGGCGATGCAGGCCACGGTCGAGCTGCTCGATTTGAAACCGGCGGCCATCGAACACATCGACCGGCTGCTGTTGGACCAGACCCGCGGCCAGCGTGAATTTCAGGACGCGCGCGATTTGCTTGAACTCGACACCAAACCGTGCGAGTCGATTTTAATCGTCGAATTTTTCGAGGACGTTGACGAGCGGCTGGCCCTGCTGCAGAAACGCAGATTGGGCCTGCGTCAACGCATTTTGGAAACCCCGGACGAAGCCGCGCTGGTGTGGGCGCTGCGCAGTGCGGGACTGTCGCTTTTGGCCGGTTGCAAGGGCGCCGCCAAGCCGGTCGCGTTCATCGAAGACGCCGCCGTACGCCCGCGGGACCTGCCGGCGTATTGTAACAGTTTGCAGCAATTGATGAAACGCCTGGACCTGCGCGCCTCTTTTTACGGCCATGCCGCGTCAGGCTTGCTGCACGTGCGCCCGGTGCTGGATTTGCATCAAGCCGGGGACTTGAAGAAATACCGGCTGATTGCCGACGAAGTGGCCGCGCTGGTGCAGCAGTTCAAGGGATCCCTGTCCGCTGAACACGGCGTCGGCATCGCCCGCACCGAATATCTCAGGCAACAGGTGGGCGAGGAGGTTTATCGGCTCATGCGGCAAATCAAGCAGAGCTTTGACCCGTTCAATTTGTTCAATCCGGGCAAAATTATTTCCGATGACCGCTATAAAATTGACCACCACCTGCGGATGGGTGCCGGATATTCCTTGAAAGTGCCGTTTGAACCGATGCTGGCATTTTCCGCCAAGGACGGGTCGTTCTCCGCCCACCTGGAGCAATGCAATGGTTGCGGCGGCTGCCTCAAACTGACACCCAGCATGTGTCCCACCTTCATGGCCACCGGCCAGGAAATCATGTCCACCCGGGGGCGCGCCAATGTCATCCGCGCCGTGCTCGATTTGCGCGGCATGGAAGACCGCGACCCGCTCCTGTCCACGGAACTGGACGCGGCGTTGAGCAATTGTCTGTCCTGCAAGGCCTGCATGGTTGAATGCCCGTCCAATGTGGACCTCACCCTGTTGAAGGCCGAGCTGCAACACGCGCGCATCCGGAGCCGGGGATTGAAATTGCGCGAGCGGGTGATCAGTTCGGTGGACA
>CAZKTW010000560.1:0-1552 GCA_964555775.1 uncultured Bifidobacteriaceae bacterium
CCGTGGCCGCGCCGCTTTCCACGCTGGTGCCGAGAAAACAGATGTTGGTGTGCTCAATCGATGAAACGTTCGCGCGCGGGTCGCGGGCATCGGATTTCTCCACTGGCAGCGATTCGCCGGTGAGCGTCGCCTGGATGATGAACAGGTCCTTGGCGGCAATCAGCCGTGCGTCACCCGGAATCATGTCGCCGGCGGACAACTTTACCACGTCACCCGGGACCAGTTCCTTGAGCGGAATTTCCTTCGGCTGGCCGTCGCGCAGCGCGGTGGCGGTGACTTTGATCATCGCTTTGAGCTTGGCGGCGGCGTTGTCCGCCTTGGTTTCCTGAATGAACCGCAGCGACAGGCCGAGCACCACCATTGCCAGCATCACCGAACCACCGATGTAATCGCTGGAAGATTCTGCCGTCGCAAAGGTCACGACCGCCAGGATGGTCAGCAAAATCACCAGCGGGTTTACGGCGGCGACGTAGAACCGGTGCAGCCAGGTGTGCTTCTTTTCCTGTGCAATTTCGTTGGGACCGAATTGTTCCAACCGCGCCGCCACCTCCGCTTCGGTCAAACCCGCCGGTGATGTGCCCAGCCGCTGCAAAACAGCGGATGATTCATCCAGCGCGGCTTCGTGGACGAGGTCGGTCACCTTTTGACCGGTCGAATTTTTGGGGTTCGCCATAAATCAATCACCTGGCTCAAAGTTGAAAAATACCGCAAATCAAAATGGTTTGGCCAGCCTTGGCTGTGTGAAATTGTTGAAAATGAATTTTCGTTGGCTTGACGCTGCGTGCCAACAGGCCTAGCTTTGACTCTATTCGGGGAGCCAACCCGTCTGTTGTAGCGGCGGTCTGTGACCGCCGACGCAGGCAAAGGCTGAGAGGGCGACGCGGGAGCGCCGCCGACCCAGGAACCTGATCCAGGTAATGCTGGCGTAGGGATTTTTTAACCGCCCTCCGTCGCCTGACCCCGATCACGTCACCCGACACATGTCAAACACATATGATCGCAACCAAAGATTCGTTCGAACCACATAGCAGCGAACAACTGCCGAACTCCAAACGCGTTTACGTGGCCGGGCAGATCCATCCGGATGTCCGCGTGCCCATGCGCGAAATCCAACTTACGCCCACCAAATCCTACACCGGCGCCATCGAGCCCAACGAACCGGTGCGCGTCTATGATTGCTCCGGTCCGTGGGGCGCCCCGGATTTTACCGGCAATTCCAGCGAAGGACTGCCCGCATTGCGTTCCAAGTGGATTCGCGAACGCGGCGACGTCGAGGAACATGACGGACGCGAGGTGAAGCCGCAGGACAACGGCTATCTCTCCGGCAAACATGCCGAATTCGCCAGCCAGGCGGAGAAGAACCGGCTCGTGGAATTTCCCGGTCTCCAAGGCCGGCGCCGCCGTCCGTTGCGCGCCAAGGTCGGCAAGGTTGTCACCCAGCTTGCCTATGCCCGTGCCGGCATCATCACGCCCGAAATGGAATTCATCGCCATACGGGAGAATATGAAAATTGCCGATTGCCAATTGGCGATTGGAGATTTAAGTCGCGACA
>CAZKTW010000561.1:0-1552 GCA_964555775.1 uncultured Bifidobacteriaceae bacterium
CTTATATGAGCCCCGAGCAGGCGGAAATGAGTGCGCTCGACGTGGACACGCGGAGCGACATTTACAGCCTCGGGGTGTTGTTATACGAATTATTGACGGGCAAAACCCCGTTTGATCAAAAGGAGTTGTTGCGGTCCGGCCTGGACGAAATGCGGCGAACCCTTCGGGAGAAGGAGCCGCGACGGCCCTCGACCATGGTGACTACGTTGCAGGCAGCTGAATTGACGGCGACGGCCCTGCATCGTCACGTTGAGCCGCCCAAATTGATTTTGCTTTTGCAAAATGATCTGGATTGGATTGTGATGATGGCATTGGAAAAAGACCGGCGCCGGCGGTATCAGACGGCCAACGGGCTGGTGATGGACATTGAGCGGTACCTGGCCAATGAACCCATCGTTGCCCGTCCTCCCAGCCGGTTTTACCGGCTCCAGAAACTGGTCAGTCGAAACCGGGTGGTTTTCGCTGCCTCTGGTGCGGTGACCGCCGCCCTGGTCATTGGTCTCGGCACTTCCACCTGGCTGTTCTTCAAGGAACGGGAATCCCGTCGGGAAGCCGAACAGGGTCGGGCCATCGAGTTCAGCCTGCGCCAGCAGGCCGAGGCGCGGGAGCGGGTGGCCCAGGCGGCGGTGCTGATGGATCAGGATCAGTTCGAAACCGCCGATCAATTGCTGGCCAAGATTCCCGTTTCGGAAACGGTGCTGGAAGGCGAAAATGTTTTCCGCTCCTTGGGCGATTGGTCCGCCTTGCGTGGCCGCTGGCCGCGGGCGGCGGAAGACTTCACCATGCTTTTGAAGGTTGACCGCATGGAAACCTGGGAGGTTTCCACCCTGGATCACTCGCGTTGTGCCGTGGCACTTGTGGAAAAGGGCGATAAGGACGGCTACGAACATTTCCGTCAGGTGGCGATCAAGCAATTTACGCATACCACCGATCCGCTGGTTGCCGAGCGCACGGTCAAAAACAGTTTGTTGCTGCCCGCTGACGAAAACACAATCGCGATGCTGATACCTTTGGCTGAAATCGCGGCTAAATCGATGGCCAATGCCGATCCGAAACCTGGAACCGGGGATTGGATGAGCCCTTGGCGATGCGTCTCGCTAGCCATGATGGAATATCGCCGGGGACATTCGTCCGAGGCGATTGACTGGGGCAAGAGATGCCTGGCCTACGGTGATGACAGTCCTGTCCGGGTCGCCACCATCCATTCCATCCTCGCCATGTCCCATTATCAACTCGGCCATCTGAATGAAGCGCACACCGAATTGGCGCAAAGTCGTGAACTGATTGAAAATAAATACAAGACTGGTTTGGACCAGGGTGATGGCAGTGGGTACTGGTTTGACTGGGCGCTTGGGAATATTCTTCTACGTGAAGCCAGTGCTTTGATCGAAAGAACATCTCCAATAAAGCCTTCTGCCCCAATGAGTTAAACTTCAGGTAGGGGGTGCCCAAGAGCACCTGTCTTTCCTCCGACACAATGGCGTAAAGATTTTTGGCGGACTTTGGGGGCCACTTTTCGCATTAACAGATGAACAGCCCGGATATAAAGCAC
>CAZKTW010000562.1:0-1536 GCA_964555775.1 uncultured Bifidobacteriaceae bacterium
CGTCAGCGTGGATGGTCGCGCGCCGATGCTGGTCGAGGTGCCGGGCTCTGGCGGCCGGGAAGATGAAAATGGCAACCTCCGCAGTTCAGCCGTGCAGAACAATTACACCCGCGCGCGAATTCCGCTGTCAGGCCTCGCCGCTGGCAGACACACGTTTGTAATCCGCGCGGTAGATCCTGGTGCGGTGGTTGAGCAGGTGTGGTTGCCATAGGCCTTTGCGTTTTCGTGAAGATCGAGGGCAGTGATGAGCGGGGTCTGGTCTGCACGGCGGAAGGTGCAACGTGTGTTGGGATTGGGATGGGGGGCGGCGGTGAGCCGGCGCACCAGGACGCTGTCATGGGTGCTTTGCGCAAGGAACCAAATCGGACTTGGGAGATTTTCGTCGCAGAGCGACGGGGAGGTGTTGGCGGTGAAGCCATGGTGAGAAGCCAACGACGATGGGATGAAATCGTACGGTTGGGCAAATGAAAGCGTCACGGTTTTGCGCGAAAAAAGGCGGTTCGTTCCAACTATGTGAACCACATTTGAAATCTCCTGGGGAGGTTTTTCCGTCTGCGATTTCCCGGCCGATAAATGAGAACCGAAGCGGCTAGTATTTGATGGTGGTCACTGGCCCGGATCCTTGTGGTGTTGTTTCCCTGGCCCGGTCTGGTTTTTCACCGGGCAAGTCAACTTTCGCGCGGCCGTTTGACCACGACTTCAATGGCCGCCTTGTTCTTGGCAATCATGTTTGCCGGCAGGATGCCGCGCCAGAAAACATTCGGGTAAACCACCGCGCCGCGTCCGAGGATGCTGCCGGGGTTCAGCACGGCGTTGCAGCCGACTTCCGCCCCGTCGCCGAGCAACGCGCCAAACTTGCGCAGCCCGGTGTCAAAAGGCGCACCGTCAATCTCCACCTCAATGTTGCCCGGGAGCAGTTTGACGTTGGAAATTTTCACCCCGGCGCCGAGGTGTGCCTTGTGGCCGAGGATTGAGTCGCCGATGTAGTTGAAGTGCGGCACCTGCGCCCCGTTAAACAGCAGCGCGTTCTTCAGTTCGCTCGAATTACCGACCACACAACCGCTGCCGATGATGACGTTTTCGCGGATGTAGGCGTTATGACGGATTCGACATCCCTGGCCGATGATGGCCGGGCCCTTGATCATCACGCCGTCCTCGACGACCGTGTCGTGGCCGATGAAAACTTTTTCGCCAATGAAGGCCCGGCCTTCGCACTGGTTGTTGAGCGCCGGCTTCAAATTGGCGGTGAGGTAACCATCGATTTTCTTGAGCGCTTCCCAGGCGTACTGGCAGCCGTCGAAAATGGCGGCGTGCCCGGTCTGGCTGAGATCAAACAGATCGGCTGGTTTGAACATGGCGGCAAGCTAGGCGAAACGGCGGCGGCGGAAAAGCGAAATGGGAGTCAGTTTAGGGTCATGCCGCAGAACGGCATGGGGTTGCCATTCGCGGTGACACGGGTATTTCCCATGCCAGTGGCCCGCCCCCCCCTCCATTTGCCGCAAAGCGGTTGCTGTTGTCAGCGCGTCTGGACAAATC
>CAZKTW010000563.1:0-1525 GCA_964555775.1 uncultured Bifidobacteriaceae bacterium
GGCTGGATCGTGGTTCAACGTGGCTGGGGTGGCGGCACCGTCCTCAACCACGGCGGCGACAACACGATGAATTTTGCCAACGTCTGGGTCTCCCCGAAGAAGAATTTCGCCATCCTCGTCTGCCTGAATCAAAGTGGTGACACAGCCTTCCAGGCGAGTGATGAAGCCGTCGGCGCCATGATCAAACTGCTTCAAAGCCACCCAAAATGAGGCCGCATGATGCGCGATTCATTTCCCGCTTGACAAGCATTGCGCTGCTAGGCATAGTGGTGCCATGCTTTCAAAAGAACTGGTCGCCGCCTCGACTGTGCCGCTGGTGTTGTCCGTGTTGACCCAGGGTGAAAGCTACGGCTACGAACTCATCCAGCGGGTGCGGGAATTGTCCGGCAACCGGATCGAATGGACCGAAGGCATGTTGTATCCCGTGCTCCATTGGATGGAGGAGGAGGATTTGATCGAATCCGAATGGCGCGAGGCGGAAACCGGCCGGAAGCGAAAGTATTACCGCCTGCGCAAAGAAGGCCGCAAAGCCCTCCAGGACGAACAACAACAGTGGCTCACTGTCCACGAAACCCTGACCAAATTATGGAAACCACAACCTCGTTTGACCTGAACCGCGCGATTCAACAATGGCGCGAAAACCTCGCTCAATCGCCTGCCTTCCGTAGTGAAAACTTGAACGAGCTTGAATCTCATCTGCGCGATTCCATTGCCACCTGGCAAACCCGCGGATTGTGCGCCGAGGAAGCCTTCATGATCGCTGCGAATCGGATTGGTAAAGGTGGCGCGCTGGAGCTGGAGTTTGGCAAGGTAAACGGGACGGCCGTCTGGATCGACCGGCTGTTCTGGATGTTGATCGGCTATCAGGTCTGGAGCTTCGTTTCAGGCGCCATCGGGCTTGTCACTGGCAACGCGTTGCTCCTCGGGTTGCACGGCGTGGGCTATGACTTCAAATCACATGGTCATGCCATTCTCGTGGCCTTGTTTACGCTGGTGCATCTGGCTGGATTTGCCGGCAGCCTGGCGCTTTGCTGGTGGTTGTTTAACCAGAAAGGACAACGGTTCAGCCTGTGGTTGGGCAGGCTGCTGCATCGCCGGGCAACCTGGGTTCTGACGTTCGTCACGCTCTACTTGCTTTCACTCTCAGTACCCCTGATGACCGGGGGGACGCTGGCTTTGTTGATCAAAGCCGTTGGCCAGGAAACGCTTGGCGAGATCATCCTTCCGCAAAGTTATTCCTCCATTATCATGCACCTCACCACGCCCATTGTATTTATCGGGCTCACATTGTTTCTGGCCCGCAAACGCCACCGCGCCTGTCAAGCGTGACCACTTCCCGCACCGGTCCAACCGTGACCCCGAGCGCCGGTCTCCGACCCGGCGTGTTCGTTGATTGCAACAGTGATTTCTTGAATCGCGCCGGATCGGAGAACGGCGCTCCAATTCGGATGATTGGCGCATTTGCGTTGGCGCGCAAAAGCTGCTTTAATCTGCGGACGAATGAATTTCTTCGTTCAACGCAGCG
>CAZKTW010000564.1:0-1525 GCA_964555775.1 uncultured Bifidobacteriaceae bacterium
CATCGAAGCCTTCTGCGTGGAGCGTAGAGTGATTGACGAGCCGGAAAAGACCGTGGCTGCCGGGCGCCACCTGCTTCATCAGTTCCACGGTCACCCGGCCCATCGTGTAACGCGGATTGATTTCCACGATAGGCTTGAGCCGGCAATCACCTTCTGGTGTGCGATAAACAAACGCGTCGATGCCGGCCGGCCCTAAAAACCCCGCTTGCCGAAACTCGGCTTCGAGCAATGTTACAATGTCGGCATAGAATGTGTGCAGACGGGTGGCGATGTCCGGCGGTTCGGAGAAAAGCCCAATCACCTCCTGGGGAATGCGCCGTTCAAATTTCGGCGCCGCCGAATTTCCCTGAAACTGGCCCTTGGCATCATTGATCAAACCTGTGTAGCCGCACAATTTTAAACCGTCAACCGTCATTTCCAGTTGCACGGAAAAATCCCGCACGCGTTCCAGCCACGGCTCGACGACAAGTTGCTGGTGATTTTCCGCGGCATGGGCAATCCAGCGCCGATGATTTTCCAAGAGTTCCGGCTCGAACAGCCGGATCGCATTGCTGCCGGCCAGCCCGAGCGCCTGTTTGACGACGACCCGGTGATGTCCGCGTTGGCGAATCGTGGAAATGGCTGCGAGTGCATCGTCGAGGGAATTCACTGCGATGCCGATTTCGTTTTCAGTGCAGAGCCAATTCGGAGTTGATGGTTGAGGGTTGATAGTTGAGGGTTTGAAACCAGCCTCGTTACCTCGGCTCTTTCCAACCAGAATCTTTCTCAGCTGTTCCGCGCTCCAGGCTTTGGAATAAAGCTGTGCGATGGCCGGATTGAAGCTCTGATTCGTGGCGCGCTGTTCGCCGGTGAGGCTGGCGAATAGCGGTTCGAGCAATTCCACGCTGTCCGGCCCCCACGCCCACGGTCGTAACCGGCCCAGTTTGCGTTCGGAGAGATTCACAATCCCTGAGTTGCGCCGTAAATTCTTCTCCCTCACCCCGCCCAAGCGGGGAGAGGGTTGGGGCGAGGGGGTTTGATTTTGAAAATGGTTGGACTCCTCACCCCGGCCCTCTCCTCTTTGAAGTGAGGAGAGGGAGTTGTTTAGTTCGACAAATTCCGGCAAGGCGAAGCCGGCCTGTTTGATGCCGCTGAGCCATTCCACCGACGGCCTCCGTTCCACGAGCACAATGTCGTCCTGGCGACATAAAAATTGTGGCAGATTCGCGAGGTCGCGCGCGAGTTGGGCCTGATGCTTCGTGGGATTGAACGCCTTGCCCTGGGCGATGCGGGCTTCGGCAAACGGATTGAAAACAAAAACATTCGGGGTGCGGCCCTTGGATTGCGAATAGACATCCAGTTCGGCGATGAAGGCATCGTCGAGTCCCGCCGCGCGCCGGCCCTCGATGTTCAGCGTGATGCCCTTGGCCCGTTGCGGCGACAACGGGAATTTCAATTGCCGGCAAAACGCGTCCCAATCGCTCTCGCCCAGATTTTTCCAGCGCCGAAACCATTTCAAGCCATAGGCGACGTGGCCGATTTCGTC
>CAZKTW010000565.1:0-1518 GCA_964555775.1 uncultured Bifidobacteriaceae bacterium
CGGTGAGGTTGCCCAGATCCACGCTGTCCACGGCGCCCTTGATGGCGCCGCAATTCGAATGGCCGATGACAGCAATCAATTTTGCGCCCGAAACCTTGCAGGCGAATTCCATGCTGCCGAGGATGTCGTCATTCAGCACGTTACCGGCGACGCGCGCGCTGAATATGTCGCCGATGCCCTGGTCCAACACGATTTCGATGGGCTGGCGCGAATCCAGACAGCTCAGGGTCACGGCAAAGGGATACTGGCCGGAGGCGGTGGCCTTGACGTCCGCCGGTTGATTGCGGACCAGCGGATGGCCGGCCACAAACCGGGCGTTGCCGGCCTTCAATTCCGCCAAAGCCGATTGCGGCGTCATCGCCGCCTGCGATTCCTTCGTGGGCGGAGCTACCGCAACAGTGACTGCGGCAGGCGTTGCCGGCATCGAGCAACAAGCGGCGTCCGGGGAATTCCTGGAAGATTGACAGCCGGCGGCGATCGCAAAGGCCAAGGCCAGGCCGGCGAACCAGAGATGACGATTCAATGGGGTTTTCATAGGTTTGAAATGGGTGATGCCGGTTGTTCCGCCAGCTCCGCTAGGAGCGGTATCTTTGTAGGTAACACGCCACCAATCCGCCAAGCCCCATCGGGGCGGCATATTCCACCAACCACATTTTGTTGCCCGGCGTTGTTCATTCGTTTTCGATGTCGCTCCTGACGGAGCTTTTTCAATATTTGTTTCGAGTTCTACAGATATTTCGCTCCTAACGGAGCTGATTTTGCCCGCGCTTTAAGGTGCCAAATTGGAACCTTAAAACTTTTGCCATTAAAATTGTTTCAAAAACCGTACGTCGTTTTCGTAAAAGAGGCGGATGTCATTGATGCTGTAACGAATCATCGCGATGCGTTCGATGCCGAAGCCGAACGCCCAGCCGGTCCAAATTTCGGGGTCGTACCCGACATTCTCGAACACCTGCGGATGCACCATGCCGCAACCGGCAATTTCCAGCCAGTCCTTGCCCATCTTCTTTACCAGCGCGCTGCTGAAATCAATCTCGAAGCTCGGCTCGGTGTAGCTAAAATAGTGCGGGCGGAAACGGATCTTCACATCGCTGCCGAGTAGTTCTTTGAAGACGAACTCGACCGTGCCTTTGAGGTCGCCGACGGTGACACCCTTGTCCACGTAAAGCCCTTCGATCTGCTGGAAGGTGGGATTGTGGGTGGCGTCGGCATTATCGCGGCGATAGACGCGGCCCGGCACGATGATGCGGACAGGCGGTGGCTGCGATTTCATGACGCGGATTTGGACGGATGAGGTGTGAGTTCGGAGCAGAAGTGATTTACGTCCGCCCTCGCCCCGGCCCTCGCCCCCAGGAGAGGGAGAATTATTCTCCGATCCACTTGCAAGGTAGAACGTGTCCTGGGCGTCGCGGGCGGGGTGGTCGGCGGGCGTGTTGAGCGCGTCGAAACAATGATATTCGTCTTCGATTTCCGGGCCGTCGGCGACGGCAAAACCGAGCTTGCGGAAGGCGCGGACGA
>CAZKTW010000566.1:0-1516 GCA_964555775.1 uncultured Bifidobacteriaceae bacterium
GGCGTCGCGCCAGCGACCCCCGCTTTGGGCCGGGGCCTGGCTGTTGATCACTTCGCCGGTCACCAGATTTTTCAGGTGGGTGAAGTTTCCGATCAGTGAAACTTTTGCGTCGGTTTCCATCGGCAGATAGGATTCGACAATGAACGTATTGTTGTCATAGGCGAACAGCGCGAGCTGGGCCGGGCCGTCCAGCCGGACGGGGAATCCGCGCATCACGTAATTCTTGACGGCGCTGGTGACGCCCGGGGGCAGCAAGTAGAGGTCGCTAAAATTTTCCGGCATGGCCCAGATGTACAGAATCCCTTTGGAATAGCGGTCCATCAACAGCAGCGGGTAACCGTTGCCATTGGCCAGGAGGCGGACGACCGGCCAGGCGTCGTTGGTGAAAAATAAGATTTCGGGGAACAGGATGTCCTCGTTTTTCCCACCATCGAGGGTTGAGCCGTTGCCGGCGCCGAAGCCGCCGAAATATTCATGCGCGAGCACCTTGTGGTCGGTGTACCGCGCCTCAATGATGTCCTCAATGCCCCGGTTCTGGAGCGCATGCAACAGGCCGGAAGTGATGACGACGGATTTGCCGGCGGTCAACTGTCCCTTGATTTTGGCGACGATATCCGGGTCGAATTTGGCCGCCTCGGTCAACAGGACCAGATCGGCGTTGGTCGGGAATTCCGGAACCAGGTTCATCGGGATGCCGATCATGCCCAGATAATTGTGCAGAAAATCCTCGCCGGTGGATTGACAGGGTCTGTAACTGGCGATGCCGATGGGATTGCCCAGCTGGCCGAGGAACGGGTCCACCTGTTCCAGGGCGTAACCGGCGACGCGGGCAATGGTGGGTTCGGGTGCACCGGCCGGAGCATTGTTCGTGTAAGCCTGCAACATCTGGTTGTAATCGAAACTCGTGTGCAAATCCTGCCAGGCTGTGCGTTCTCCCGGCTGAATGGGCCGGCTCAGCGCCGACCATTCGAACAGCATCATTTGCCGCGCCTTGGCGAACATCGTGTCCCGCAATTGCTCGGCATAGCGGTCAATGTACCGGATGCTGTACGTGTCCACCCAGCCACCGCCGTTGCGGCCCGGTGCGATGTTGTCGAAATAACGGATGACGAGATAGCTCTCGTACTGCTGCAAATGCTGGTCGGTAATGACCGGGTCGCGGGTTTCGGTGCCGGTGTAAATACCGTCGAACAATCTGGGTTCCCGGTCGAGGTCATAGCCCAGGCCCTGGAAATGTTCGTACCAGTTGGGGAATTTAATGATGAGTTTGACCTTGGGGTTCACCGCCCGGGCCGGGTTGATGATCAGATTTTCCGCGGCGTCATCCATCAGGCCGAGCCGGAACTGCGTCCAGCTGTTCGTTCCCTTGGCGGCAATGTCCGAATCATTCTTGGTGGTGACGAAAAAGAAATCGTCCTGGATGATTTCGTCAAAATGGCGCGCGGCCAGTTCAGCGGCCTGCTTGACAAACTGCCGGTCGGCGGGATCGGTGTAACAGAACGACCGGAACTGGCCG
>CAZKTW010000567.1:0-1509 GCA_964555775.1 uncultured Bifidobacteriaceae bacterium
AAATTCTAAAGGCCAATCCACACGCCGGGATTTTATCCCCTCAAGGAGGCAACAGCTCCGTTCGATATTTCGAAGCAAGTTTTTCAGCTTTCGCCATGAATGCAGCCTGGGCTGCTGCGTCAAGTTTTGGCGGCGGCGTTGTCCGATTCGCGAGGGGCATGCCCACGGCCTTGAAAAACTCCTCCTGCCCTGCCGGCGAACACAGGCATAATATCCGTGCCGGCCGTCGAGACAAATTGCGGAACTGGTGCGGCGCATTGGCCGGAATATTGACGGTGTCGCCGGTGCGCAAGGATGATTTCACGCCACGAAATATAAACTCAAGCTCGCCTTCCAGTAGCGTGAACATCTCCTCGAAATCATGACGATGAGCTGGCGGCCCGCCGTCTGGCGGAACCAGCATGTCAATCAGACAATATCGTCCGGCTGTGTGTCCTGGCCTGTCAAAAGGATGGTGTAGGTATCTCCCACAATTCCAAGGTGGGGCAAATTTTGGTCTTCGTTTGGCCGCGCGAACACAGCCTCACGCCTGGGATTGTCATCAGGAATCGTTGAGCCTTTCATGGTCGCAAAATACCATACCGTAATAACGGTTTCCATGAGGTTTTCTCCCCATGAGGTGGCCAGTCGCGCATTTTGATATATCGCGTATTTAGCGGTGAAGATTCTGTCGCCCCTACCGGGGCTTGTTCTAATTCAATTTCATTCCCACGGTTTTGCCGTGGGCAATTTTCTTTCGGACCTCCGGTCCTGGGCCGGCATTCGTCTCCATCCGTGGTTAAACATTCCGTTTGCCGTCCAACGCGCCTGCCACGAAAAAGGCACAGCGACCCATTGGGCCGCTGTGCCTGCACTGCAAAAACGCTTCTCACTTCCGGGTGTACGTAATCTCCATCGATTTGGCGCCGTCGTTGAACATTTCGAAAACGTACTTATCCGGGCTGATCACGCGGAACACCGTTTTCATCGGAATGTCCTTTCGGCCCGTTGCCGGGCAATTCGACTTGCCTTCCAGCGTGATGACTTTGTTGTCCTTCCCGCCTTTGCCCTCACTCGTGACCATCGCGGTCTGCATATCGCTCACCCACACGGTGTTGAACGTCTGCTTGATGTTGTCGTAGCCCATCAGGCTCCGCCCGGTAAACGGTTTGCCCATCATTTCGCCGTGGACCTCCTCTTCCAGGAAATGCCGATTCAACGTCCAGCTTGCTTTCGCCGTCCCCTGGCTCACATTCGGCGGGCCGCCCGGCTCACACCAGCTTTTCACCTCCGTCTTCCAATTTCCCACAAAGGCGTCGAGGGCCTTGTGCGCCGGTCCCGGCGTGCCGGCGGCTTCCATCTTCTTCTGCATCTCCTGTTTTTCGGCATCCGATTTCCCGGAACCGGATTTCCCCTCGGGCCGCTCCAAAACTTGGGGTGAGCCAATATCATCAATGGTATTTTTCATAGCTTACTTTTTCTTTCTCGTGGTTTGAACAATCCTTGCAATACACGACTTGCATTTTGGTT
>CAZKTW010000568.1:0-1499 GCA_964555775.1 uncultured Bifidobacteriaceae bacterium
GTTTCCCGCGCAATGCCGGCCGCCGTCAACGCATTGTCGCCGGTAAGCAAAAAGGTTTTCAGGTTTTGCCGGCGCAATTGTTCAATCACCGCGCGCGCCCCGGGCTTCACCATGTCCCTGACGGCAAACAGCCCGGTGAGCGACTGCTCCATCGCCAGGCCGACAATCGTCGCACCCTGACCCGACCATTCAATAATGAACTTTTCACCTGCCGAAAGATCCACGCCGGATTCCTTCAACCAATGCAGCGAACCCAAGCGGGCTGTTTTCCAGCCTCCATCTTCCAGCTTCGTTTTGGCTTCGACGCCGGCGCCGCGGATCTCCTGCCAGGCTTCCAAATCAACGTTCTCCCCAGACAATTTGGCAATCGCCTGGCTGATGGGATGCGTGGAGTGACGCGCCAAGGCGGCGGCAATCCGTGCAATTGGAGCACCCGCCTCCGGCCCGGCGCGTTTCTGTTGAAATTCACGCTTTGGCGTGCTGCCGGACAAGCTGAAGCTTGAACTCCAACTCGCCGCCACTTCCGGCTTTCCCATCGTCAGCGTGCCGGTTTTGTCAAAAATGACGGCGGTGACACTCCCCGCTTTTTCAAGCGCCACACCGTCGCGAATCAAGATTCCCCTACGGGCGGCGGCATTGGCGCCGGCCATGATGGCCGCCGGCGTCGCCAAGCCCATGGCGCAGGGACAGGCTACAATCAAGACTGCCGCGGCGACGATGAATCCGGCGGCGGCGCCGGTCGGGATCATTGCCGGCCAGAGAAAAGGCGCGAGCAACGCATGAAGGTATTCCGCCCATTCCGGCACGAGCCCCCACCCGAGCCCGGCGACAATGGCGATGGCCACGACCACCGGCACAAAGACGCTGCTGACCCGGTCGCCGAGACGCTGGATGTCAGCCCGGCTGGTCTGGGCGCGTTGCACGGCCGCAATGACGTGGGCCAGGGCCGTGGCTTCGCCGGTGGCGGTCACGCGCATGGTTAAACGTCCATTCAAATTCACTGTCCCGGCATAAAGTTCGCTGCCGAGATTTTTGTCCACGGGCACCGATTCGCCGGTGAGCATGGCCTCGTCCACGGCGGAGTCGCCCCCGGTTACAACGCCGTCCACCGGCACCCGGTCCCCCGGTTTAAGCGCGACGAGATCACCGATTTTCAAGTCCGAGACCGGTACTTCTTCCTCGGTTGCCGCCGGTTTGACCTGGCGCAGGTCAAGAAAGTTGCGGGCTTGGGCGGACGGAAGCGCCCGCCGGGCGGTTTGCGGCGCGAGATTCAGCAATTGTTCCAGCGCGCTCGAGGCGCGCGTGCTGACCCGCGCCTCGATCCAGTGGCCGGTGCTGATGAGTGTGATGATGGCAGCGGCTTCCATGAAATAGAGATGGCCGCCCGCGCCGCACAACAAGGCCCACGCGCTGTAACCAAACGCCGTCGTCGAGCCGAGCGCAACGAGGGTGTCCATGTTCGAGCTGCCGATCTTGAGCTGGTTCCATGCGCCCCGATA
>CAZKTW010000569.1:0-1497 GCA_964555775.1 uncultured Bifidobacteriaceae bacterium
ACCTGCAGGTGGGCTTTCGGCTGGGCTCGGGCGATTCCGGCGGCAATGCCTTGTCCAACAACACGACGTTGGAGAACAACGGCACCAAGAAGCCGGTCTGGGTGGACACGGCCTTTGGCAAGTGGACACCCCTGAACGACGGCGTATGGATGCTGGCAGCAACCATCGGCAAGATGGACCAGCCATTCCAGGCTTCACCGATGGTATTTGATCCGGATTATACGCCGGAAGGGGCCGCGTTACAGGCCAGCTACAAAATCAATGACAGCCATTCCATCGGGCTGAACAGCGCAGCATTCGTCCTGGATGAATCAACGGGTTCCGCCCGCGACCCATTCATGTACGGCGGCCAGGTGCTCTGGAACGCCAATTGGAGTTCCCGGGTTTCCAGTTCCATGGGATTTGCGGCGTATGACATCGGCAACAAAAATGGCCTGGGGCTTCCCACGGGAGGTGCCACGGGCATCGCCGCCAATGCTGCCAACTATAATGCCGGGGGGGTGGCGAACAACAATCAGGGCAACTCGCGCGCTGCCAACGGCAATCTGGTTTATTTCTACAATCCCATCGTTGCCAGTGCCAGTTTCACCTACACGCTGGACGGCTTTCCGCTTTATAACGGCAAGTTTCCCATTAAACCCGCCGGCGAGTTCATGTATAATCCCGCCGCGCCCAGCGACAACGAAGGTTATTGGGCGGGCATCACGCTGGGCAAATCCGGCAAGAAAGGCGCGTGGGAGGTTTCCTACCGCTATCAACACCTCGAGGCCGATGCCTGGTATGACGAATTGGTGGACGATGACAATGTGGCCTTCAATGCTAATGGCGGTGCCAGTGCTGTCCCACCGAGCTTTCCCACCCAGCCAAAAACCGGCTGGGTCGGCGGCACCAACATCAAGGGCCACCTGGTCAAACTCAACTATTCTTTGACCGACTCCTTGACCTTCTCATTCACCGCCTACCTCAACCAATTGATCCACCCCAACCAGAACGTCGGCGTGGCCGGCGAACCCAAAAACAACGCCATGCACGTCATGGCCGACCTGATGTGGAAATTTTAACCTGAACGTAACGTGATTGATTAACCCCAAACTGATTAAATCTAAAATATGAAAAAATTGATTCTTTTCCTCCTCGGCAGCGGCAGCCTGATGGCCATGCAAACCGGAGCCAGCGCACAATTGCTCATCAACGGCGCCGGCGCAACCTTCCCGTATCCCATCTATTCGAAGTGGTTTGACGAATACGCCAAGGTGGATCCGTCCGTCCGCTTCAACTATCAATCCATCGGTTCCGGCGGCGGCCAGAAACAAATCACCGCCCAGACCGTGGACTTTGGCGCGTCCGACGGCCCGATGAGCGATGAAAATCTTGCCAAGGCGCCGGGGAAAATCCTGCACATTCCCACCGTGGCCGGCGCCGATGTCATCACTTACAATCTCCCGGGCAATCCCAAGCTCAAACTGGACGGGGAAACGGTCGTCAATATTTTTCTCG
>CAZKTW010000570.1:0-1495 GCA_964555775.1 uncultured Bifidobacteriaceae bacterium
GGCCGTCAATCTGTTTGAACCCGCCGAGAAACCAGCCCGCCAGATCAATCAAATGTATCCCCTGATCAATCAATTCGCCGCCACCGGAAAGCTTGGGGTCGGCGCGCCATTCCTTGTCGTAACCCACGCGCCCGCCATGACCGTAACGCGCCCGGATGAACATCAGTTCTCCCATCACGCCGGATTCAAAAATTTCCCGCGCTTTGAAGAACGCCGGATGATAGCGGTGATTGAAACCGACACGGACACAAACGCCGTGCTTCTCCGCCAGGGCAATCAATTCGTCAATTTGCTTCACGGAAATACCCGCCGGCTTTTCAACAATGACGTGTTTGCCTGCGCGAATGCCCGCGGCGGAAACTTCGGCCAGCGCACCGTTAATCGTTGCCACAATCACCGCGTCCACCTGCGGATCGGCAACGGCTTGTTTAAAATCAGCCAGCGGGCGGCCGGTTTTGGCCAGGTTGACCAATTCCTCGGCGCGTGCCAGGTTCGTGTCACAGGCAACCGTGAGTTTTGAACCGGCGGGGAGACCGGCCAGCCTCTTTTTTCCAATCAATCCGCATCCAATGATGGCGTAGTTCATATTTTTAACCACGGATGGACACGGATGGACACGGACGAAAAATTAACTGATCACAGGTAGGGCGCGTCACCACGTGCGCGCCGGGCATTGCCAGTTCATGAATGACGGGCAGAGGAATGTCCGCCCTGCCCATCCATCCGTGTTTATCCGTGTTTGTCCGTGGTTTCACTTGTCCCCCCAGGTTTTGCCGCGGTCCTTTGGCACGATACGGCGCAGGGTATAGATGTCGCTGTTCAGGTCCGCCTTGAAGTCGTGCAATTTTTCCCACGGATCCCACTGCGCACTGATAAGCTTGCCGGAAATTCCGTCGCTCTCACTGCTGGCCAGATAAACCGCCAGCCGGGCGCCGAGTTCGAGCGGCGTCGCGCCTTTTTCCTTCCACTGTTTGTTCTTTTCGTAAAAGGCGGCGCCGACCTTTTCCGGCCCGGCGGCCAAAACCTCGTCCACCAGCCGCGTGGCCAGCGCTCCCGGCGCAATGGCGTTCACGTCCACGTGAAAACTCCTCAATTCCTCCGCCAGGGTTTCCATGAGCCGCACCGCGGCGGCTTTCGACGCGGCGTAGGCGCTGATGTTGGGCAATGGGTTCGTCGCCCCGCCGCCGCTCAACACGATGATTTTTCCGCGGCCGTTTTTCTTGAAGTGCGGAATCACCGCGCGCGACGGGAGCAATACGCCATAGACGTTGATATCCATCGCCCGCCGCCATTCTTCGAGCGAAACCGACTCTGTTGCTCCCATCGGCCCATAAATGCCGGCGTTTAAAACCAATACTTGCAGCGAACCCAGTTCGCGCAGGGCGAAAGCGACGAGCTCGGTTGTCTGCGATTCGTCCGCAACATTGCATGTTTTGGCGCAAACCTTTTGCACCGGAAATTTTTTGGCGAGTTCAGCACAGGTGGCGGACAAATC
>CAZKTW010000571.1:0-1471 GCA_964555775.1 uncultured Bifidobacteriaceae bacterium
CATCGCGCTGTTCCTCGGCGCCGCCCTGCTGGCCGTCTTCCTGTCGGCCCTGTTCCAATCCACCAAAGCCGCATCCGGGACCGGTGACAGCCCCGGCCTGCTCTGGACGTTGTATCGCCAGGCCAGCCGCCTGTTGTGGGCGATTCTGCTGGTGCTGTTCCTCGGCGGCACAATATCCGTGCTGCGCATCTACCTGCGCCAGACGGAGGAAAACTTCCAGCGCACCCACGGTCGCATCACCCGGGCCAATTACAACGCCGTCCAGACCATCTGGGGCTCGGAACAGCAGCAGGGTGAATTGCGGCTGGAAATCTATACCAACGAGGACGTGACCGAACGCATCGAGTCCGAGGACCCCACCAAGCCGGCGTTGTTGCGGAAGAAAACCGTGCATCATCCCGCCACGGGCAACCCGTTTGTGGCGGAACATCACGACGTGACGTTACGGCAAAATCCGCGCAAGAAAGGGTCGGCCTTTTATGACGGTTACGAGACCGACTGCAGTTTCAGCTGGAAATTGCGGAACCCGGCGGACACGGCGCAGAGTTGCAACCTGACCTTTCCCCTGCCCGCGGCGGGCGCGATGTATGATGGACTGACGGCCATGCTCAACGGCCAGGATGTTTTGCCACGGATGCAAATCCAGGACGGCAACCTGACCCTCACCCGCGAGTTGCAACCGAATGAAGCGATGGATTTCCGCATCACGTTCAAGAGCCGTGGCCTCTCGCACTGGTATTTTCACGTGCTTGAACCGCGTGAGATCCGCGACTTCACCCTCACGCTGGCGCTGACGGACCTGCCCAAGGCGCGGCTGAACTATCCGGACGGTTGCATGACGCCGACCGACATCAAACCGTCGGCGGACGGCCAGGGCAGCGTGCTGACGTATCGTCTCAATCATGCGCTCACCGACAAGGGCATGGGCATCGCACTGCCGCAACTGCCGCAGCCGGGCGAAACCACCCGGGCGGTGCTGGGTGAAACCGAACGCGCGTGGCTGCTGCTCTTTGCAATGTTTACCCTGTCCCTGACGCTTGCCCCGGTGCGTCACGCGGTGCCGCTGGCCATTTTGTTCGGCACGGCGACGGCGTTTGGCTACGGGTTGCTGGCTGATTTCAGTGATTTACTGTTTGGCTTTTGGGGGAGCGCCACGGTGATTTTGTTGCCGCTGTTCTTGCTGCTGGCCTGGCTGTTGAAACGCACAGTCAACGGCACCGGTAAATGGTTGGCTGTGTTGTTGTTGCTTTTTGGGCTCGTTTACCCGTCCGTGGCAGGTTTGGATTGGGATCGGCAAAGCCTTTATCTCAACCTATGCGGCCTCGTCTTTCTGGCTGGCACGGCCTGGTTGCTGGTAAAACGCCTGGAACAACCCGAACCGGTGGCAACGCCCCTGACGGCCAGCGAGGCAGCCGGCCGTTGAACCAGCGACAGCGATAAAAAGCCGCTCCAGCTGGCTGGAGCGGCTTTG
>CAZKTW010000572.1:0-1399 GCA_964555775.1 uncultured Bifidobacteriaceae bacterium
AAAAGCGATTACAGCCTGGGACTGGCCAAGTTTTTCAAGGAAGGTTTTATTGCCGGCGGAGGAAAAATCGTTACCGAACAGAACTACAGCGGCGGGGACAAGGATTTCAACGCCCAGTTGACGGCCATCAAGGCGGAAAACCCCGATGGGATTTTTGTTCCGGGTTATTACACCGAAGTCGGCTTGATCGCTTTGCAGGCGCGCCAGTTGGGCATCACCGTGCCCATCTTTGGCGGCGACGGCTGGGAATCGTCCTCGCTGGTGCCCATTGGCGGCAAGGCCCTGGAAGGCTGCTATTTTTCCACCCATTATTCGCCCGAGGACACCTCGCCTGCCGTGCAGGATTTCGTGAAACGGTTCCGCGTCCAGCATAACGAAACACCCGATGCCATGGCGGCGCTGGGCTATGATTCGGCGATGATCCTGGCCGACGCCATCAAGCGCGCCGGATCAACTGACGGCGCAAAAGTCGCCGCTGCGCTGGCGGCCACAAAGGATTTCGCCGGGATCACCGGCAAAATCACCATGGATGCCAATCGCAACGCCTCGAAGCCGGCCGTGATTCTGACCATCAAGGACGGGCAGTTCAAATACGTCGAAACCATTGCCCCGTGAGGCGGTTGATAGTTGAGAGTTGATGGTTGATGGAAAAGGGCGTAAGTGAAACGCCATGTTTAACTTTGAAAAACTTGAAGCATGGCAAAAGGCAATTGCGTTTGCCGATTTGGTTTATGAGTTAACACGCCATTTTCCTGCCGAAGAGAGGTTCGGGCTGACCAATCAAATGAGGCGGGCGGCGGTATCGATTTCCTCAAACATCGCGGAGGGAACGGCGCGAAATTCCAAAAATGATTATGCACGATTTTTGGAAATCGCCACCGGGTCGCTCTTTGGAGCCGTTTCGCAGTCGTTCATCGGCAAACGGCAGGGCTTCCTGTCAGAGGTTGATTTTAAGCAGCTTTACACCGCAGCCGAAGAGCAGGGAAAAATGTTAAGCGGCTTGCGCCGTTCTGTTTTAAATAACGCTTGATTGACGTTTTATTGACTATCAACCATCAACTATCAACCATCAACTTCCTCTGACCGAATTTCTCCAGCAACTCATCAATGGCCTGGCCCTCGGCTCGATTCTCGCCTTGATCGCGCTCGGCTATACGATGGTGTACGGAATCCTCCGGTTCATCAATTTTGCCCACGGCGACATTTTCATGCTCGGTGCGTTCGCCGGATTTTACATTGCACCGAAAGTTGCCGCTTTCCTGCCCACCCCGTCCATCTGGGCCGGACTCGTCGTCATGGGGATTTCCATGGCGATTTGTGCGGCCATTGGCGTGATCATCGAACGGCTGGCCTACCGGCCGTTGCGGCGCAGTCCCAAACTGACCGTGCTCATCACCGC
>CAZKTW010000573.1:0-1389 GCA_964555775.1 uncultured Bifidobacteriaceae bacterium
CGAGCAGCGGCCAGGCGTTGCGATAGATGTCGTATTTCAAATAAAACACCTTCGGAAAACCGGTGCCGGTGGTTTCCTGCTCCGTCCATGAGCCGTCGGGATTTTGCGTGTGCATCAAATACTCGAGGCCGCGTTTGAGCGCGGGATTTTCAGGATCGCCGAAAGCGCACAAGCCCATGACGGCCCAGGCCGTTTGCGATGCGGTGCTGGGGCCGCGGCCCTTGAAAACCGGGTCGTCGTAAGTGTTGCAACGTTCGCCCCAGCCGCCGTCCTCGTGCTGAACGCTTTCCAGCCAGTCCCGGGCCCGGCAGAGCCAGGGCTGGTTCATGTCCAGGTTCATCGCCCGCAAACCGCGCAGCACCTGCCAGGTACCATAAATATAATTCACGCCCCAGCGGCCATACCACGAACCGTCCTCCTCCTGCTGCTCGCGGATATAATCCAGCGCCTCACGGATCTGGTGATGGTTCCGGTCCCAGCCGTCGTAACCGAGCAATTCCAGGATGCGCGCAGTGATGTCGGCGCATTCCGGGTCAAGCATGGCGTTATGATCGGCGAACGGGACTTTTTCCAGGATGTTCTTGGTGCAATCCTTGTCGAAGGCTGCCCAGCCGCCGTCCTTGCACTGGAACGACATCATCCACTTCAGACCGCGCTGGAAACATTCATCGCGCCGTTTCGGGTTGTCCGTCGGGATTTTCCGCAAGGCGAGCAACACCATGGCGGTGTCGTCCACGTCGGGGTTCCACTGGTTGTTGTATTCAAAGACCCAGCCGCTGGGTTCGACGTCGGCCGGGTTTTTATGGATCCAATCGCCGCGGAAACGGATTTCCTTTTCCATCAGCCATTCGGCGGCCCGCTTCAGCCTGGGATGGTCCTCCGGCAGACCGGATTCACGCAGGCAGACGGCAACGATGGCGGTGTCCCAGACCGGCGAGAAGCATGGCTCGATGCGGACGGTGTCTTCGGTTTCGTGCTCCAGTTTTTTCAACTCGTGCGCGGCGCGGACGACCTGCGGATGGTCGTCGGCATAGCCGAGAGATTTGAGCGCGATGAGCGAATTGAGCATGGCGGGAAAAATCGCCGCCAGGCCGTCCGTGCCCTCAAAGCGCTCCAGCATCCATTTTTCGGCATTGCGCAAGGCGAGTTTGCGGAAGGGGTGGATGTTGTGTTCGGCGAACCATTCCGCGAATTTGTGGAGCCGGTCAAGCCACAGGAAAAAATTGCGCAGCGAAAGCTTTTCCGGGTCGGGCGCGAGCGCGAGGTCGCGTTCGTGAATGCCTTCGGGATAAAGCTCATTCAGATCCACCTTGACCGGTCGGGTGGGTTTGAAGTGGTTGATGATGGCCAGCGGCACGAGCATCGCGCGCGACCAGTTGCTCATGTCCC
>CAZKTW010000574.1:0-1354 GCA_964555775.1 uncultured Bifidobacteriaceae bacterium
GCTGCCAGGAACAATTGTAAATAGATTGCATCGAACCTTTGATTGAACTTTTGGCCCACATCTCGCAAATGCGCGACCTTCTGAAACCCAAATCTCTCGTGCAGTCGAACGCTCGGTGTCTGATCCGCAGAGACGTTCGCCAGAATGGAGCGAAGTCCCAGGTGGCGGGCCGCCTCAATCAACGCTTGGAGTAACTGACTCCCAATCCTCTGGCGGTGAAAATCATGATGCACATAGATGGAGTCTTCCAACGTGCCTGCGGCGGTATAGGCGGCTCGGAATGAACCGAGTGCGCTCCATCCAACGACATGGCCGCTATGTTCGGCAACCAACACAGGCATGGACCGGCCGTGTTCCTGATACCACGCTATGCGTTCTGCTTCCGAGCACGGTTGCGTCGTCCAAACGCAAGTGGAGTGCGCCACATAATAATTGTAAATCGCGTTGATGGCGGTGAGGTCACCAGGCGTGGCCGGGCGGATAACTATCGCCGTCTCATGCATGTAAAGCCAATCAATCCCGCAATTGCCAATGCATAAGCACTTGGTTCAGGAACATTTGTTACCAGCCAGCTGCCCAAATCTGGGTAGCTGGTCGTCGCTCCATAAGCGGTTCCACCAGAATTATATCCTCCGTCATTGACCCAATATTCCTCAACTCCGCTTTTTCCTGTGCCGTATATTGCGGGTGCACAATACACACCGGCAGACAGTGAAGTCGCTGACAGAGCGAGCACTCCTGGTTGACCATTGATCGTTCCAGTTGTCCCAATCAGGGAAAGAAATGATGTTATCGCGGTCGTTGATAAAGGGTAATAGCCTGCTCCAGGGATTCCCGCTGAAGTATAAAGGTTGAGAACCTCTTGTACTGTGGCAAATCTGAATCCGCTAAAACTCCCACCTGGCTGGGTGTCTGCCAACACTTGCTGATATGACAAGCCCGCGCTCAAAGAAACATCCAGCCAACCAAGGCCGGTCGTTGTATCAATAGTCAGGGAGTTTAAGCCGAAACGTGGGTCGGTTGCCTGAATTAAGTTTGCGTTGGCGGACAGTCCGGTTAACAAAAGCGAAATCAGCCACGCCAAGATTTTATAGGGAATCATTTTCATAGGTTTGTGTCCTGGCCTGACGTCACCAACTTACCGTAAGGCCGTCTGATTAATTGCTATTCTACGGCGAACTCCTTCCCTGTCTATGAAAAGTTATTCACACATCTCAGGGTGAGCGGTGAACGTGTAGGAGGTGAGACTGACGTAGCCGCTCGCCGGCTCGCGACGTGAACCGAGATAGCGGAACTGAAGGCGCCAACGGCGGTTGGCTCCGGCGACTTGTTAGGCGGCTCAATCATAGCTAAC
>CAZKTW010000575.1:0-1352 GCA_964555775.1 uncultured Bifidobacteriaceae bacterium
CGTTGGGCGCTGCTCACGTGCGTGGCTTTTGGGGGCGGGTTGCGTCTGATGGAATGTCTGCGTTTGCGAGTCAAAGACCTGGATTTTGCCGCCAACCACATTCTGATCCGCGATGGCAAGGGGTTCAAAGATCGGGTGATGTGCTGCCGGACAAGCTGAAGCTTGAACTCCTACAACGTCTGGCGCGGGCGAAGTTGCTGCATCAAACCCACCTGGCGGAAAGTTTTGGCCAGGTCTATTTGCCGCACGCATTAGTCGAGTCGATTTCGCTCCTTGGCTGTTGCCAGAGCGGAGCCGGGAGTAGCTGTTCAGAAGACCACACCCGTTGCTGGGTCGCCGATTTCAAAAAAGAAAAATTGACACTGAAATCCGTAACCAGAGAGATTACCAGCCAATGATACTCGACAAATTCAAATTGAACGGAAAGGTGGCGGTGGTCACCGGAGCGGGCAGGGGATTGGGGCAAGGCGCGGCGCTGGGCTTTGCCGAAGCCGGGGCGGACGTGGTGGTGGTGGACATTATTCCCACCGACGAGACCGCGCAAAAGGTGAAGGCCCTGGGAAGGAGGGTCTGCCAGATCCAGGCAAATCTAATGGAACGTTCCAGCGTCCAAACGGTCGTGGACCAGACGGTCAAGGAACTGGGCGGCATTGATATTTTGCTCAACAACGCCGGCATCATCCGTCGCGCGCCGTTGCTGGAATTTTCCGCGAAAGACTGGGACGACGTCATCAAAATCAACCAGGAAGCGGTTTTCTTTTTAAGCCAGGCGGTGGCCCGGCAGATGGTGAAGCAAAATCGCGGCGGCAAGATCATCAACATTGCCTCGATGCTTTCCTTTCAAGGCGGCATCCGGGTTCCGTCTTATACCGCCAGCAAAAGCGCGGTGATGGGGCTGACGAAATTGTTCGCCAACGAACTGGCGGCGCATCGGATCAATGTGAATGCGGTGGCCCCCGGTTACATGGCCACGGACAACACGGCGCCTTTGCGGGCGGATGCCGACCGCAGCAAGGAAATCCTGGGGCGCATTCCGGCGGGGCGTTGGGGTGAACCGGAGGATTTGCAGGGCACGCTCGTGTTCCTCGCGTCCGCCGCATCGGATTACATCACCGGTTACACCATTGCTGTGGATGGCGGCTGGCTGGCCAGATAAACATCCGGCCCGAAGTTTGAAGTTGAACCCGGCGCGACCAGCGCTCGGCACTGCCATCGCCCGCGGGGAGCGGGCGGAACAATAAAGTGCGAAGTTTCACGGTGGACAGCGTTCGTTCCGCGCCTGATACGGCGCGGGGAACTTTGCATTACCCACAATTCCCGACAGCATTCCGTGAATCCCAAAGGGATTCCGT
>CAZKTW010000576.1:0-1341 GCA_964555775.1 uncultured Bifidobacteriaceae bacterium
GCTCGTCCATGCCCAGAATCGAGATGATGTCCTGCAAATCCTTGTAGCGCTGCAAGACCTTTTGCACGCCGCGGGCCACTTCGTAGTGCTCCTGCCCGACGATTTCCGGCGCCAGCGCGCGGGAATTCGAAGCGAGCGGATCCACGGCCGGGAAAATGCCCAGTTCCGCGATGGAACGTTCCAGCACAATGGTGGCATCCAGGTGCGCAAACGTCGTTGCGGGCGCGGGATCGGTCAAATCGTCCGCCGGCACATATACCGCCTGGAACGAGGTGATGGAACCTTTTTTGGTCGAGGTAATGCGCTCCTGCAGGTCGCCCATTTCGGCGGCGAGAGTCGGTTGATAGCCGACGGCGCTGGGTGTACGGCCCAGGAGGGCGGACACTTCAGAACCTGCCTGCGAGAAACGGAAAATGTTGTCCACAAACAGGAGCACGTCCTGGTTCTTTTCGTCGCGAAAATATTCGGTAACCGCGAGGGCGGACAATGCCACGCGCAGACGCGCGCCAGGCGGTTCGTTCATCTGGCCATAGACGAGGCCGATTTTCGACCCGGGCTTGATGATCGGCAGGCCGTTCTCACCTTTCAACGGGTGGCCTTGCTCGTCCTTTTCCACCTTGATGACGCCGGCCTCGATCATTTCGTTGTAAAGGTCGTTGCCTTCGCGCGTGCGTTCGCCGACTCCCGCGAACATCGAGATGCCGCCGTGCAGTTTCGCGATGTTGTTGATCAATTCCATGATGACGACGGTTTTGCCGACGCCGGCGCCACCGAAAGCGCCGACCTTGCCACCCTTCAAAAACGGGCAGATGAGGTCAATGACCTTGATGCCGGTCGTCAAAATTTGCGGGCTGGTGGATTGGTCCACGAGCGCGGGCGCGGCGCGATGAATCGGCAGGTATTTATCGGCCTTCACCGGGCCCTGCTCGTCCACGGGGTTGCCGGTCACGTTGAATACGCGGCCCATCACGGCCTCGCCCACGGGCATGGAAATCGGTGCACCGGCATCGGTGACTTCATACCCGCGCTTGAGCCCCTCGGTGGTGGACATGGCGACGGTGCGCACCCAGTTGTCACCGAGATGCTGCTGCACCTCGAGCGTCAATTTGGTTTTGCTGCCGCCGGGCAGGTCGTAGTCAACCGTCAGCGCGTTATAAATGGCGGGCAGCGGGCCGGAAAATTCCACGTCCACGACCGGGCCGATGATTTGAACGATTTTACCTTTGTTCATGAATTTGGTTTCCAATTTAAAATTTGAGATTTGCAATTCAGCATCGCGGGGCTAGCCCACCGCCATCTGGGCGCTGGCAATTTCCAACAGTTCCTTGGTGATGTTTGACT
>CAZKTW010000577.1:0-1338 GCA_964555775.1 uncultured Bifidobacteriaceae bacterium
CTCGGCATGCCGCCTCTGGCGCATTCCCCAGGTCGAAACCAGTGCGCCCCCATCCTTCGATTCGGCCCTACCATCATCATTCAATTTATGGCGCCGGTCAAGCGCCGTGCTCCAGCTGTGAACAACCGCTTCCGTTCTTGGTCCGTCTCGCGCGACCAAGGAAAAAAGAAGTGCATTTTTACGCCGTTTTGAGGTACCTATGGCCGGCAACGACATCAAACTTTATGGGCCGCTCCTACTTGTTTGAATGTTCCAAGTGCGGGTACACCGTCCGTGTCGCCGGCGGCGCAGCCGAAGGTGAACATTTCGCCGTTCAGACCATTGCCTGTACCGACTGCAGGGCGTTGTACGATGTGGTGGTCCGATTCAAGGCCTCGCCGCGGCAGAAGGAAGATCCACCCAAAACCGCGCCGCATTTCGATACGGCATTGAACCGATTGCCGCCCCGCAGCGTGCGCCAGTGGTTGAAGTTCAATCCGACCTGCCCGGTTTTCTCCCGGCATCGCATCCGCTTTTGGAAACAGCCGGATAAATGTCCCCGGTGCGGGAATTTCCTGGAATCAAACGCCGTCCCGTTCCGCATCTGGGATTGAAACCTGGTTGCGTTCGATCAGATTGAACGCAACTGGGCATGAAATGGGGCTCCTGTGGCCCGCCCCTCCGACCAAATTCGATTTACACCACCCGCATCTGCACGGCATCCACGATCTGTTCGCCGACCAGGATGGAGCCGACAATGACCGCGGTGGCGCCGGTTTTCAACCGGCCGTGGGCCACCAAATTTTTCAGCGCCTCCTCGATGGTGTTTTCCGGGTTGATCAGGTCAAAGGGAACGACGACCGGGGTGACACCCCAGCTCAGGGTCAGGCCGCCGGCGACCTGGTCGCTGGGGCACAGGGCATAAATTTTTGAATGGCGCGGGCGGAGCCAGCCGACGTAGCGCGCCATGTTGCCAGTGCGTGTAATCACCAGAATGGCCTCGGCCCGGAGTTCGTTGGCCATGACCACGGCGCTTTTGACGATTTTCTGGCGCGATGTGATCAGGTCGGAGTGCTCAAAAAAATTCGCGCCGCCGCTGCGTTCGATGCGCGTGGCAATGCGGTCGAAAACCTCGATGCATTTAAGCGGGTATTTGCCGACGGTGGTTTCCCCGCTCAACATGATGGCATCGGCCTGCTCGAACACGGCGTTGGCCACATCGGTGACCTCGGCGCGCGTGGGCATGGGCGATTCAATCATGCTCTCCAGCATGTGCGTGGCGACAATGACGGGCTTGCCGACGCGCAGGCAGGTCTTGACGATGCGGCGCTGGACGATGGGCAGTTCCTCGTAGGGAAT
>CAZKTW010000578.1:0-1335 GCA_964555775.1 uncultured Bifidobacteriaceae bacterium
GGTTCTTCGCTATTTTCGGTGGAATTAGATTTGGGGGAAGCGGAGCTTCCCGGAGATGAAGTAAAGCATGGTGATGAAGTGAGTCTTCGAACGGTAGCCGCGGGCCTTGCGCTTGGTGGCGCTAAACACGCTGTTCAATCCCTCCATGAAGGCGTTGGTCACACCCCATTTCCAGTGGGCGAGGATTCCCGCCAAATGATTCTCCACCATTTGCGCCAGCTTCACCATGGACCCAAAGAGGCTCGCTTTGTAAAAGCGCGCTACCCAGCGTACCCACCGGCACCAGATTTGAAATCGGCGGCGAGCAATGCCAGTCTGGGCTGACTTATAAATGTCCTGTAACACCAGTCGCATCTGATAGGCCTTGGCCGTGCATAGATTTTTATCTTTGATCCCTGCCAGCCGTTCTTGTTCGGTTTCTGTCAGGTTCTCTGGATTCTTGCGCCAGAGCCATTGACTCTTATGCAGGGCCTCCCAGATTCCTTTGCCGCCCAGGCGCACTTCGGCCCGCCGCACCTTGTCCACCGCTTCGTTGGCATTTTTAATCACATGGAATTTGTCGAACACGATTTGCGCGTTGCGGCAGTTTTCCAAGACCCCGTTCTGGTAGGCCTGGCTCATGTCCATGCTGGCCTGTGTGATCGAATGCCTGTGTCCATTGTGTTTTTCCAAGGCTTCTGCAAATTTCAGCCAGGTCGCCTTGTCCTTGCCTTCCGTGGCAAAGAGCACTCGTTTGCGCACCAAGTCGGCGAACACGCTGAGATACTCATGCCCCTTGCGGATGCTCATCTCATCGACGCCCACACAACACACGTTGCTGAAATCGGCCTCGGCATAGGCCGCGTCCACCTGCCGAAACAGCATCCGCCACAGGCGGGTGTCGGTCTCGCCAACGGTCTCGGCGACCTTGCTCATGGGCATCTCCCGCATCAACAGCAGCGCGAAGGCTTCAAACTCTTTGGTAAAATGCGTACTCAATCCTTCCCATGGTGGCTGGACCCGAAAGATATGACCGCACTGGCGGCATTTGCCACGTGGCAAACGACAGGTGATCTCGCAACGGTGTTGGAAAATATTCAGATGCCGCCAGGTCAGCAACTCAGTGTGGTCGTAACAGAAAACCAAGCCACCATCTTCGGGACAGCGCAACAGTTCCCACAGCTTGGCCGTCTCGCAGATCTCCAGGAATACCGTCCCGCTCTCCCGCTCAAACCGGCTCTCCACCACTTCCCAGTTCAGCCCCAAACCCAGCAGTTCGTGAAATAATTTTTCAGGCCTCATCCCGCAAAACGTAGCCAACCCTTATCCCCATTCCACTGAAAATAGCGAAGAACC
>CAZKTW010000579.1:0-1334 GCA_964555775.1 uncultured Bifidobacteriaceae bacterium
CAAATCCGCCTCGTCGTCCACGATGAGAATTTTGGCTTTCATGTTTTCCGTCTCCACCTGCACGCTTCAATAAACCGGCGAAAAATGGCCCGGTGTTCGGCGTATCGTTCGGTCAATCGTTCAGGATGAAATTGGACACTCAACAAAAACGGCATCCGCCGCGCTGCTTCGGGTTCCAATTCCATCGCCTCGACCACTCCATCCTGCGTTCGAGCCACTGCCCGTAGCGGCCCCGCCGGTTCCAAAACCGCCTGATGGTGCGAACTGTTCACACCCAAAATCCGCTTGCGCGCTATCATGGCGAGTAATGAACCCGTTGTCAACGGCACTTCATGCACTAATTCGCCCGCTTTGTCCATACGTTGATGGTTCAACGCTCCGGGCACCTGACGGCGGATGTCCGCAATCAACCGGCCGCCCAGCGCGATGTTCAACAACTGGTGCCCCCGGCAGATGGCCAGCAGCGGTTTGCGCTGGCGAAATGCCTCGTCAATCAAAACCAGCTCGCGCCAGTCGCGTCCGCCACCGTCAGGCGTGACGTCGATGGTTTTGCGCACCGCCCGGGTCAGGTGCCTGTCATAAAGATCTGGATTGATGTCATCACCGCCGGTCAGGAGCACCCCGTCCGCATGCCGGACAATTTCGGCCAGGCTTTGCCGGTCGGTGGTAGTGGGTGAAGTGACGGGAATGCCACCGGCCTGGAGCACGGAGTTTTCATATTTGACCGATAGACTGACGGAAAGGTCATGAAATTCAATTCCGCGCTTTTCAATGCTCGGTGAAACAACAATCAAAGGTGGTTTGGCCATCCGCGAAAAATGTAAGAGGCGCCTGCGGTTTTGTCATCGAGAAATACGGCCTTTTGTTTCAAGCAATTGGAGAATTGCGCGCCCGCACATTCTTGGATTGTGAGGTTGGACTATGCTGATAACTGCAAAGCGGAGATCAGGCCGGAGGGTTTTGTCAGGGTTTGGGAGGGAACTTTTCCCTTCGATTCGTGCCAATCTGCGTGGTCATTTTATTTGTCCTGTTCTGATACTGTTGGTTCATTCGATGAAGCTGGAAAATCTGAGTTGTTCAGGTCTGCGTTTTGTGGGGCATTTCAGGTTTTATAGGTTCATGGCCTTTTGGACTGACCTCTGCATGTGCAGCAGGGCTTATTGCAGGCACATTAAAGACCCGGATGATTAATTGAAAAACGCCCGAATTGGGCATAATTCAATAAGGCTTGCGCCCTTTGGAAGCTGGCCTGGTTCATGCTGAACGCTTGGTATGAGAGTCGATACGGGTAAAGTGAATCGAAGTGGCGTTTACTATCTGATAAACACGGTAAC
>CAZKTW010000580.1:0-1327 GCA_964555775.1 uncultured Bifidobacteriaceae bacterium
TGAAGGCGCGGCCTCGATGCGCGACAAGGAAAAGCACGCGAAGGAAAACCTGGAATCCACGCTCGCCGCCTGGCGCGCCGCCCGCGAGGAAAAACGCGTGGTGGTGGACGAGGACGACATTTTCCACGTGGTGGCCAAATGGACCGGCATTCCCATCAAACGCATGGGGCAGGACGAAACGCAACGGTTGCTCGCCATTGAAACCGAAATGGAAAAGGTGGTGGTCGGCCAGCGCGAAGCCGTTTCCGCGATTTGCAAGGCGCTGCGCCGTTCCCGGGCGGATTTGAAGGACCCGCGCCGGCCCATCGGCACGTTCCTGTTGCTGGGCCCGACCGGTGTCGGCAAGACACTTTTGGCCAAAACCATGGCCGAACAGATGTTTGGCGACGCCAAATCACTCATCGCCCTCGACATGAGCGAGTACATGGAAAAATTCAACGTGTCGCGCCTCATCGGCTCGCCGCCGGGCTACGTCGGCTACGAGGAAGGCGGCCAGCTCACTGAAAAAGTGCGCCGCAACCCCTACTCTGTTGTGCTCTTCGACGAAATTGACAAGGCGCATCCGGACGTCTGGAACATCCTGTTGCAGATTTTGGAAGAAGGCAAACTGACCGACAACATCGGCCGCGTAGTCAATTTCCGGAATTGCATCATCCTGATGACTTCAAACGTCGGCTCCGACGTCATCAAACGCCAGTCCACGCTCGGCTTCTCACCCATCAGCGATGAGGCGACCTACGAAAAAATGCGCGAACGCACCATGGACGAGGCCAAGAAGACCTTCCGCCCTGAATTTTTGAACCGGCTGGACGATGTGATTGTGTTCCGCTCCTTTACCAAGCCCGACCTCATCCAGATCCTCGATTTGGAAGTCGGCAAGGTTCTGGAACGGCTGCGGCGCAAGAACATCAAGCTGACGCTCGATGACAAGGCAAAGGACTTTCTCGTGGAGAAAGGCTATGACCCGCAGTACGGGGCGCGGCCCATGCGCCGCTCGGTGGAACGCTTTCTGGAAGACCCGCTGGCCGAGGAAATCCTCAAGGGCAGTCTGCATGAAGGCGATCCCATCACGGTCACGGTCGAGAAAGACAAGCTCGTGTTCAATCAAACGGCCGCCGCCCAGGGTGCGTTGTCAAGTTGATCGACGCCGCCCGTAACCGGTTTTCAAGCACAAGCCTGCATCTCGCCGGTTGAATTCCGGTTTCAAGTTTCACGCTTGATATCCGATCAAAGCACAACAGCTGTAGTGCGCTCAACACAAGCGCAGCCACCGCTGCCCTCCCCATCAACCGTGGAACATTCAACATTCAACATTCAACATTCAACA
>CAZKTW010000581.1:0-1318 GCA_964555775.1 uncultured Bifidobacteriaceae bacterium
GTCTGGTGGATGTTGCCCGCCGCAAAGAACAGCACCGGTTTGGTCAGCGCATGATAGCCCATGTGCAGCAACGCGCCGAAAATGGTCACCGTCGTGTTCAAGCCGACGGCGGCGCAGATGAGGCCGACGTGTTCGAGGCTGGAATAAGCGAGCATCCGTTTGAGGTTGCTCTGTACCAGAATGAATGGCGCCGCCAGGAACATGGAGAACAGGCCGAAGCCCAACAACAGTGTACGGCTGTAACCGGTGCCGAGGCATTGCGTGGTGAGAATGTGGAAGCGGAGCAGGGCATAGATCGCGACCTTGAGCGACACGCCGGACAGCATGGCACTCGTGGGGGAAGGCGCTTCGCTGTGCGCGTCGGGCAGCCAGGTGTGCATCGGTGCCAGCCCGGCCTTGGTGCCGTAGCCGACGAGTACAAAGATAAACGCCAGTTGCATCAGCCGCGGGTCGAATTGCGCCGCCACCGTCATGAGGTGCGACCAGTTGAAACTCGGCAATCGCCCGCCGCCTCCGCCCTGTCCGATCGCCGCGGCGTAGGTGATAACCGTCCCGAACAACGCCAGCGCCAGTCCCAGGCTGCCGAGCATGATATATTTCCACGCCGCTTCGAGGGAGGTCTTGCGGTTATATAACGCCACCAGCAATACGGACGACAAGGCGGTGGCTTCCAGCGCGAACCACATCACCCCCAGGTTGTTCGCCAGCACCACGAGGAACATGCCCGTGGCAAACATCGGGGTCAGCACGGAGAATTCCTTCACGCGGCCGGGCGTCACCACCCCGGCGGCAAGGTCGCGGCGAAAATAACGTCCGGCATAAAGCGACGTGCCCAAGGACACCGCCGAAATCAGCAGTACCATCCAGGCGCTCAATGCGTCGGCATAGAAAAACTGGTTCCATTCCGTCACCACGGTGTGAGCCAGCACTTCTTGAAACAGCTGAATGCCCAGCGCCAGCGTGGCGCCAAATGCCAGGATGTTGATCCATTCCATGAGCCTTCGCCACCGCGCTGGCGTCAGCAGGCAGGCCGCCGCTGCAGCCAGCGGGGTCAGGAGGATGGGAGTCAACAACATAAACAAGGCTAAAGGCTAAAGGCAGAGAGAGGCATGGGGAAACATTCAACATTCAACATTCAACGCCCAACACTCAACACCCAGTTGGGTTGAATCCGGCACAGGACCTCGTGCGGTTCGCGATTTCAGAATTCGTATTCGTCCTGGCTTGTTGTGTTCTTTTTCTGGCATTGGATGTTCGATGTTGAATGTTGAATGTTGAATGTTGAATGTTGAATGTTGAATGTTGAATGTTGAATGTT
>CAZKTW010000582.1:0-1307 GCA_964555775.1 uncultured Bifidobacteriaceae bacterium
TCAAATAAACTCGTTGATGAGATTTTCCAGGAATTCCTGCCGGCCACTGGCGTTGGGCGCCGCTTCGCCTTGTTTGAGTATGTATGCTTCCAGTGCGGCCAGATCAGCCTTGCCCGATTCGATCCTGGCGCCAATGCCCGAATCCCACGAGGCGTAGCGTTGTTCCACGAATTCCGCCAGCCGGCCGTCCTTGCGGATCGCGGCGGCGATTTTCAACCCCCGCGCAAAGGCATCCATCCCGCCAACGTGCGCGTGGAACAGATCCACCGGCTCAAAACTCTCGCGGCGCACCTTGGCGTCGAAATTCAAACCGCCGGTGGTAAACCCGCCGTATTTGAGAACGGTGAGCATGATCTGCGTCGTGAGATAAATGCTGGTGGGAAACTGGTCCGTATCCCAGCCGATCAGTTCGTCACCGGTATTGGCGTCAACCGAACCCAGCGCGCCCGCCGAGCCCGCCACTTCGAGTTCGTGCTGCATGCTGTGGCCGGCCAGCGTGGCATGGTTGGTTTCGAGGTTGAGTTTCAAATCGTCGATCAAATCGTATTCGCGCAGGAAATTCAGGCAGGCGGCGGCGTCCGAATCGTATTGATGCTTGGTCGGTTCCTTGGGCTTCGGCTCAATGTAGAACTGGCCTTTGAAACCGATTTTCTTTTTATAGTCCACCGCCAGATGCAGGAACTTGGCAAGATGCTCCAGCTCGCGTTTCATGTTGGTGTTCCACAGGGTGGAATATCCCTCGCGCCCGCCCCAGAAAACGTAGCCGGCGCCGCCGAGTTCCTGGGTCACTTCCAGCGCCTTCTTCACCTGCGCCGCCGCAAAGGCGAACACGTCGGCATTGCAACTGGTGGACGCGCCGTGGACGAAGCGGGGATTGGAAAAAAGATTGGCCGTGCCCCAGAGCAGTTTGATGCCGGTGCGCTTTTGCTCCTCTTTGAGGACCTTCACCACGGCATCGAGGTTTTTATTCGTCTCGCTCAACGACTTGCCTTCCGGGGCGACGTCGCGATCATGAAACGCGTAGAAGGACGCCCCGAGTTTTTCGACGAACTCGAACGCCACCCGCGCCCGGTTCTGCGCATTGGCCACCGAGTTCGAGCCGTCGTCCCAGGGACGGATGGCCGTACCGGGCCCAAAGGGATCGGACCCCGCGCCGCGAAAAGTGTGCCAGTACACCACCGAGAAACGCAGATGCTCGCGCATGGTTTTGCCTTCAACGAGTTCGTCCGGGTTATACTGTTTGAAGGCCAGCGGGTTCTTGGACTTGGATCCCTCGTACTTGATTTTTGATATGTTCTTAAATGCAG
>CAZKTW010000583.1:0-1297 GCA_964555775.1 uncultured Bifidobacteriaceae bacterium
GCCATTGCTGGTGGTCCAGGGCGATGTTGGTGATGACACTCGCCAGGGGTGTGACGATGTTGGTGGCATCCAGCCGCCCACCCAGGCCGGTTTCCCAGATCACCAGGTCGCAATTGTGTTCCGCAAAAAAATTTAAAGCCATCACCGTCACGACTTCAAAAAACGTCGGGTGATGGCCGGCCGGAAATTGTTTAAGCCAGGGCTGAAGCTCTTCAACCAGTCGTACCACCTCATTTTCCGGGATCAACTGGCGGTTGACCTGAATCCGTTCGCGGAACGAAATCAGATGTGGCGAAGTAAACAGCCCGACGCGCAAGCCGGCTGCGCGATAAATGCTTTCCAGCATGGCACACGTCGAACCCTTGCCATTGGTGCCGGCGACATGGATGAAACGGAGCCGGTCCTGCGGATTCCCCGCCAGCGCGGCGAGTTTGAAGGTGTTCTCCAATCCAAACTTCGCGCCGAAAAGTCGCAAGCCGTAAAGAAATTGGACCGCTTCGGGGTAGATCACAGCTGGCTAAAGCACAAACTCGACGGGGATTTTTTCGGCCAGCCGCCGCTCCTTCTCCCCGGGCCGTTGACTGCGCCACGGCATGGTGTCCGCAATCCGCCGGAGCATGGCCTGTGGATCTATGCTGGGCGGACACGAAGCGAAATCTGGCTCAACGGGAAAATGCAAAGTCACCGGCGTTTCCTGCAACGCGTCATTTACTGGCGAGCGCGTTGGATACTTTTTCATATAGCTCTAATGTGCCATATTTGGCAAACAATTGGCGAATATTTTCCGATTTTATGTCCAGCTTATTGATGCGGATGAGATTTTCGACATCCAAAAAATCTTTTAAGAAACGGTGCATTCGCGTGTTCTTCAAGACGTGCAATTTCAAGGCCAGCAAATGTTCCAGCGAAGGAATGCGCGAATTGGTTCCGTAAAGATCAACTTCCCGGCTGGCATCGAACATCGGCTGGAAGGTTTCGGTCCGGACAAGCATCAAATCCACAGGCCAGGCCGTATGTTCAGTTGACGAAAGTTGAATAAAATTCCCTCCGTCATGAAAAACCACGTAACGGAGTCTGGTGAATAAATCCAGCCACTGAATTCGGTCTGTCTGAGAGATCAAAAAATCCAGATCGGCCGTATCCCTGGAATAGCCATACAAATTTATCGCTAAACCACCGATCACCAAAAATCGCAAATTGTATTTGCGGGTCTCTGTGTCAATGGCTTCAAACAATTTCACAGTGGCTTCTGATGCAGCCGCGCGTGCGCCGCCGCGATGAAACCCTTGAACAGCGG
>CAZKTW010000584.1:0-1294 GCA_964555775.1 uncultured Bifidobacteriaceae bacterium
GGGTTCTTGGACTTGGATCCCTCGTACTTGATTTTTGATATGTTCTTAAATGCAGTTTCCATGATAAAATCGGCCCAAAGTTAATTTAAATTAATGCTATCACGTCCAGTTCGTTGCTGGCAAATAAAAATCCAAACTCCCGAATCAGAAACTTCATTGATTTTCAGTTGGCGCATCCCGTGGAGGCTCCGCAAAGATTGCTCGTTGTTTGTCGCAGCCATGGCCGTTCAAATTACACCATCCATGGTTTTGAGGAATGGATGAAATTACGTTTTGCATGGACAATCCTCCAAAAACCCTCAGGGGCGGAGGGCCGGCTGTACAGGCTGTACTGCATGTCAATTCGAAAAATGGAACGGCCGTTACCAGCCGGACGGCAACGGCCGCGAACCGAATAAAACAAGCCCACACCTGCTTGCGACGAATGAACCTCAAAGCCGCCAAGTTCCCAACCTCATCAAAGCCATGGTGGCAATACAAAACGGCGCCGCTGAACTGCGGCGCCGTTGATGGGGGTTAGGATCGTTCAAGCATTCCGGCGGCGAAGCCAGCACAGGCCGGCCATTCCCAGACCAACCAAGGCAATGGTTGATGGCTCAGGCACCACCGTAATCTTGACATTATCAAGCGTCATTTGCTCTCCGGTGACTGGCCCGCCCCCGGCCAATTGCCAACCGTTAAGTTGAAATTGGAATTGATACGTCTGGCTGGTGGGATCAAAATTGCCGCCGGAACCCGCGAACAAAGTGCCCAGATTCACGGTAACGAGATGAAAACCTGAACCGACAGTTACCGCACTGGTATCGATGGCCGCCTGGCTACTAGTTGAGGCACCCGAAAACCATTGCCCCGCCCAACCATTAAGAGACAGTTGGAGTTGATTCACCGCAACGCCACTGGCTACCGCCATGTCGAACGACAACGTGTAGTCATTTAGATTCGCATCCGTGTTCCCGGAAGGATTGCCACCGGAATAGCCAAGATTGCTAGGCAAATAACCGCTATACGCGGCATTAAAATCCGACTGCCAGGTCAGCCCTTGACTGCCACTGACTCCCGTTCCTGCGGCAACCGTCAGTGAGTAGTTGGCCAATGTTCCCGTCGAAGCCCAACCGGCGAGTTGATCTGAGCCGGCGGTATAGCCTTCAAAGTTGTCCGAGAAGACTACCTGGGCTTGGGTTGTGGCGGCAAAACTGCCGAGCAGGGCCACCGTGGCAATGGATAAACAATTCGTGGATAGGTGTTTCATAACTGATAACTGATTTGTTACTGGTTGTTGTTTGTCGGAACCTAA
>CAZKTW010000585.1:0-1293 GCA_964555775.1 uncultured Bifidobacteriaceae bacterium
GCTATGCCGGGTTGGTGACCAACCGCACGGCCACCTACATGGGCATTGCCCAGTCATTTATGGGGGTTCTTCAGTCGAATCAGACCTGCAATGTTTCGGCTTGGGTGCAATTGGCCGGCGGCGCCAGCCAGACGATGTATCTCACCGCACAAAAAAATGACGGCAGCGGGACCACTTACGCGAACATCGCCTCCGGCACCGTTTCAGCCGGAAGCTGGGCGCAACTTGCCGGCCAATATACCTTGAGTGTTTCCAATACCCTTACCAACCTCACATTTTACTTGGAAGTGCCGACCAGCACAAACGCCGCCTATTATGTTGATGATTGGTTGGTACAACCGGTGAATACCGCTCCCACGAACGGATCCTGCACCGTGGATTGGAGCACGGTCTATCAACGCATTGACGGTTTCGGCGCATCTTCGGCTTGGGATGGCACCTGGACAACCAACCAGGCGAACATGTTTTTCTCGACGAACACCGGCACCGGCACTTCCTTCGACGGCAAAACCAATTATTCATTCACCGGCGTTGGGCTGTCACTGCTGCGCAATCATATCACCTATGCCGGTTCAACTGCTTCAACCGACACCCCGGGTACGGTGGAAACCAGCATCATGCAGATGGCCCAGGCGCGCGGCGCGCTGGTATGGAGCACGCCGTGGACACCGGCGTCCGGATTCAAGAGCAACAACGGACCCAACGGAGGCAACTATCTTGGCAGCGGAAACAACGCCACCAACCGGGCCTATGCCAGCCAGCTTGCCAACTATGTGTCCAGCATGAAAAACACCTATGGCGTCAATATCTATGCCCTCTCTGTCCAGAATGAACCCGACGCAAATGTCACCACCTATGAGGCGTGTGTTTGGACTGGAGCACAAATTCATGATTTCGTCACCAACCTAACCAGCGCCCTGGCGGCCAAGGGAGTGGGTTCCACCAAAATCATTGTTCCTGAAAGTGAGAACTGGTCGAGCAATCCTGGTCTTTACACGCCGACGCTGAATGATGCCAGCACCACCGCCGCCGTAAGCATCATCGCGAATCATGATTACGTGGCTGACAACGTGACTGGAGACACCACAACCCCGGCGACGTTGTTTGTTTCCGGGAAGGCAACGTGGGAAACGGAGGTTTCCACGTTCGGTTCCTTTGATGGCAGCATCACCGATGCGGTTTATTGGGCCGGGCGAATCCACCTTTACCTGACGGCGGCCCAGGCAAATGCGTGGCACTATTGGTGGCTGATTTCCGGAAATGCGGACAATGAAGGGCTGACTGACACCAATG
>CAZKTW010000586.1:0-1290 GCA_964555775.1 uncultured Bifidobacteriaceae bacterium
CCCTTAGTTAAGGCCTAAAACTTTCCTGGTCAAGTGTTTGCGGCGAACGACGCCGGGCACATTTTCAAAGAGGATTCGCCGGGAAAGTTTTTGCATCTGTTCAACGATGCGCTCCAGATTTCGCTGGTTGGCCACCGCTTGCTTGAGCCAAAGATATTGCTCCCGGGATAAAGCGACGGTGACGGTTTTGGCCCGCACCTTGCGGGTCCAGACATAGCGGCTACCCTGTTGGCCTGGGGCGCGTTCGAACACGCTACCCTGACTGACATAGCCCAAGCGGGCGATTTGCCGCTGGAGCTGGCGGTAGGGCGGCGGGAAGGCGCTGGTTTTCATCGCTCTATTGAAGCTTGAAACGGGCGGTCTGTCAATGTAGTAAGTATATATACTTACTATGCCCACACCTTACTTCCCTGCCTTTCGCTCGCGGCTGGCCTCCCTGGGCCGGCGCACCACCCAAACCATCCGCCAAGCCACCCTGGCCCAACTCCAGGAACACCTGCGTGACTTCCTGCCCGCTCCGCTGCTCTCGACTGAGGATGAGGGGCTCAACAGCCGGGAACGCATCTTCAGCCTGCGCCTGACCTTTGAATGCTTCATCTGGCAGATGCTCCAACCCAAAACCTCCTGCCGTGAGGTGGTGCGTCAAGTACAGGCACTCTTCCGCTTGCACGACCAAGGCCCAGTCGAGGCGGGTGATTCGGCTTATGTCCAGGCGCGCCAGCGGTTGCCCAAGGAACGCTTGGAAAAAGCATTGGCCGCCACCGCCCAAGCCGCCGACCGACGGATAAACCCCGGCGGCCATCTGCAGGGGCGCACAGTCAAAGTCGTGGACTGCTCCACCACGCAACTACCCGACACTGCGGCCAACCAGCAGTGTTACCCCCAACCCGGCGGTCAAAAGCCTGGTTGCGGCTTTCCGGTGATGAAGTTTCTGGTTCTCTTTTCCTTGGCCAGCGGTGCTGTGCTCACCGTGGTCATGGCGGGCTGGCGTAATCATGATCTGCGCTTGTTCCGCCGGGTTTGGGACCAACTCAAAGCGGGGGACATCAGCCTGGGTGACCGCGCCTTTGGCGATTACGTCACCTTGGCCAGCCTGCCCCGGCAAGGCGTGGATGTGGTGGCGCGTCTGCACCAGAACCGGAAGGCAGATTTTCGCCGGGCCAAACGGCTGGCCAAACACGACGGCCTGTTCGTGTGGACCAAAGGCTGGCAGCAATCGAACATCTTATCGATCCGGGAATGGTCACAACTGCCCGGCCAGATCACCGTGCGGCTGCTGCGCTTTACCGC
>CAZKTW010000587.1:0-1270 GCA_964555775.1 uncultured Bifidobacteriaceae bacterium
CGAGGGTGTCCATGTTCGAGCTGCCGATCTTGAGCTGGTTCCATGCGCCCCGATAAAATTGCGCGCCGGAAAAAATCTGGACCATGCCGGCCAGAACAAAGGCCAGCCATTGAAACCACCGGGTCATGGCCAGGCCGAAACCCCATTCGCCAATCATCAACCCGGCGGTGACCGCAACGCCGAGCAACAAGTTCAACTGCCAGTTTGGGCGGTGGGATGCGCTTGGGTCGGAAACCTGCGTTTCCTTCGCGTCGTAGCCGGCTTTTTTGACGGCGACAACGAGGGCGGAAACATCCGGCGTGGCGTCGGAATTCCAGCGCACCGTCGCGCGGCCGTCGGCCAAAACCACCGCGGCATTGCGCACCCCGGGCACGTTCTGGATCGCCTCGGTGACCTGCCGCGCACAATTGTTGCAGCTCATGCCGCTGACTTGCAGATTCGTCACGACGACATTTTATCGTGGAAGCGAAGCGTTGTCGAATTTCCCGGCAGGTCAACCGGCCGAAGAAGTCCTCTCTGAACCATTCACTCGCTGCAACCTCAATTCCACCTTTAGATAGGATCAGTGTTCGAGCACCGTGCCACGGGAGCACTGGGGGGTCACGCATCACCATCAATGCCTGTCGCAATCAAATTGCGGCGGAAAACTCCGGCCGGAATTGCGACTGGCCAATTTGAGCTAGGAGCAATGCAAGGCCATCGAAACGCTGGTGACAACCACTGGTAAACTTCAGGCTGGCCATTCGTTCGTTCAGAATGTCAAAAACCCCGCGGATCATACGAACCCTGTAACAGCTGAGGTGTCAACCAGCACATCTCTTGATCTGTTCCGGTTTCAGAAGACATATTTCCCTAGAAAGCGGCGTACCCAGGAACATCACAGGCAATCAAGACAAACAGAAAAAAACGCAGCGCGCTCATATCGCATCCGGGTCTCCGGAATATTTCGAGTTTCTTATGGAAAGCGCGGTCTGACCGGATCCATTTTTCTGTATCACCCATGAATTTGTCCGGAGATCGGACCGGGTCTGCCGGCATGGTTGATTTTGACCTGGCTGCGTTTTCAGGATGAAATCCATCACCATGCCCTGGGCCAGGTAACGTTCCCGGAGCGCCCGGGGCAGGGTGGAGAAATCCCGGACCCACTCGCGACACGTGGGGGCACCACAGCGGCATTGCATGGCGAAGGAGTCTTCCTCCATCGTGGTCGAATAATCGTAACGGATTTCCTGTCCTTGCCGGATTTCGCGCAAGGCCACGAGGTTTTGGT
>CAZKTW010000588.1:0-1269 GCA_964555775.1 uncultured Bifidobacteriaceae bacterium
AGAACGGAAGCCTTCCAAGCTTCACACGTGGGTTCGATTCCCATCGCCCGCTCCAATATTGATTTCAATCAAAGAAATCAATGGTTTTGTGAGTTGTTAGGTTTTCAAGAATGCGCCACTGCTAACACTAACTGCTAACAAGTCCAGCTATGTTTGCGGAGGTCAGGATTCGATTCTAGGCTTTCCAGCGCGGTTGCGCGGTGAAGGTGTCAATCCCCAGTTTCCAGCGCGCCAGGCGGGCATGTAGGCTCGCGGGCAGCATAATTTTGGGCACTGGCTTCGCATCGTTCAATAAACGCAAAGATGCTGGCGAGATGAAAAAGCCGGACGCCCTTGATGCGTCCCGGTTCACGGATGGACACGGAGCGGATGAAACCTTTTGCCGCCCACTCGTAGAGCTTCGGGCGTGAACAGCCGGAATAAAATTCATGCCCGTGCTTTGGCGATCTCACCCACACCGGCAGATTGCCTTCCCGGTCGCTGACAAAATATGCAGCGCGGGATTGTGCCGAACGGTTGCCATGTTCAGTCACGCCCGCGCCGGCCGGCGGCGTGGGAATGGCACTCTGAAAATCATTTTCACTGTTCATACGTCCGATCTCCTATTCATCGCAATTGAGGATTCTACCCGGAGCAGGACGGGCGCATCGTGTAATCTTTACACAAAATGACGTGAGGGATTTTGGGCGTAACCGGCGGGAATTTTGCACCGGCTCGCAAGGCCGGTTCGGGCAACAAAATGAGTTCTCAAGCCGCCAGCAACGGGTGGCCAAAATGTTCACCATGTTGTTGCCGTTGCAGCCGCCAAGCGCGCCATGTTTTAGCCGGTTCTTGTTCACTGAATCTGCATCCGCAAATTACACGAAAACCAATAAAATGGAGTGCAAGCCGAACCCCTTAATCAAATTAAGGATTCTGTGCAACGCGCATTGCGGCGCAAACGTTGCGTCACTTGCTGCGTTTGGCGCGAAGTTTGACGCCAACCCAATTGCGGCGTCCAGTGCGGTGCTCGGTGTCACGCATGATGCCAACCAGGTTGCCAAGTCACGATCCGCGTCATTTGCTGCGCATGCCGCCAACTGATTTCCGACGATCTTCCGCCGGAATGTCCGCCGCGCTGTCGGTGAGCAGTGGATGTAGGATTTTTGGGTGCTGAGCGAGAGATGTTTTAGCTCGCACGTTTCTATGGTTGAACGGATTGCATTATTAATTAAGGTTCTTCGCTATTTTCAGTGGAATGGGGATAAGGGTTGGCTACGTTTTGCGGGA
>CAZKTW010000589.1:0-1259 GCA_964555775.1 uncultured Bifidobacteriaceae bacterium
GCGCGCGGCGAGCGTGTTGACCGGGCCGGCGCTGATGCAATTCACGCGGATTTTCCTCGGACCGAGGTCGTAGGCGAGATAACGCGTGCTGGCCTCGAGCGCGGCCTTGGCCACGCCCATGACGTTGTAGTGGGGCACGACCTTTTCCGCGCCGTAATAGCTCATGGCCACAATGCTGCCGCCGTCGGTCATCATCGGCGCCGCGGCACGGGCCAGCGCGACCAGCGAATAAGCGCTCACGTCGTGCGCGATCCGGAATGCTTCGCGGCTGGTGTTCACAAATTCGCCTTCGAGCGCCGCTTTCGGCGCGAACGCCACCGAATGCAACAGCAGATGCAGTTTGCCGAATTTTTCGCCAACGGCTTTGAAGACATTCGCGATTTCCTCGTCCTTGGTCACATCGCACGGGAGGATGAGCGTGTCGGCGCCAAAGGTGCCGGCGAGTTCCTCGACGTTTTCCTTGAGCCGGTCGCCCTGGTAGGTGAACGCGAGCTTCGCGCCCTCGCGCGCCCACGCCTGCGCGATGGCCCAGGCGATGGAACGCTGGTTGGCGACGCCGAAAACGACTCCGAACTTTCCTTCAAGCAATGGCATAATTTAAAATTGTTGACTGGTTAAATCGTTGAAATGTTAAAACGTTGCGGCGGCGGTGCGCAAAACAAATCTCCACCTTACGGAGTCCTAATCAGGCAGGGATGGCGCGCTGCGCCGTCCGCGCCGCGTATAGCGGCGCAAGCGTGAGGTGCGGAATTTGAGCGGTGGACCTGCTTCATTCCGCCCGCTGTTGCGCGGGCGGAGACATCGCAGCGCGATGTCCCTACCCAAGTCAAGACAACGCCCTCCGCGCGTCCAGCCTCGACGGGCGGGTTTGCAACCGGTAAACTGGCGGCAATGGACGCAAACACAGGCAATGTCATCGTGGAAGGGCTGATTTCGTATCTGGGTCTGATCATCCTGCTGACGTTTCACGAGTTCGGTCATGCGTGGACGGCAATGAAATGCGGCGATGACACGGCAAAATCGCTAGGGCGCGTCTCACTCAATCCCATTGTCCATATTGATCCGATTGGCACGGTGCTGTTGCCCTTGCTGATGATTTTTCTCCCGACCGGTGCCAGCCGGTTCATGATTGGCTGGGCCAAACCGGTACCGGTAAATCCTTATAATTTACAAAATCCCCGCGTGGATGACATCCTGGTTTCGATGGCCGGTCCGGCGATGAACTTGATTTTGGCGGTGGTGCTGGTGGCGCTGGCGCG
>CAZKTW010000590.1:0-1258 GCA_964555775.1 uncultured Bifidobacteriaceae bacterium
GGTAGGTATCCGTGTTCATCTGTGTCCATCCGTGGTTAAAATCATTTCTTCAACAGCGCGTACTCCATGCTGTCCACGAGGGCCTGCAGGCTGGCTTCGATGATGTTGCCGCTCACGCCGACGGTGCCCCACTCGCGCCTGCCGTCGGTGGATTCGATGAGCACGCGCGTTTTGGCGGCGGTGCCGGTGTCGCTGTCGAGGATGCGCACCTTGTAATCGGTGAGCGACACCTTTTTCAGTTGCGGATAAAACTTCACCAGCGCCGAGCGCAATGCGCCGTCCAAGGCGTTCACCGGGCCGTCACCCTCGGCCACCGTTTGGGCGCGTTTGTTGCCGACCCGGACTTTGACCGTCGCTTCGCAAATGGATTCCTTCGCGTCGCGGCGCATGGAAACGTGATAGGCATCGACGTGAAACAGCGGCTCGCGATGTTTGAGCGCCTTGCCGATGAGCAACGCCAGCGAGCCTTCGGCGGCTTCAAATTCGTAGCCTTGATTTTCCAGTTCCTTGACGCGGTTCAGAATGGGTTTCAGTTCGGGCGTGTCGTTGGTGAGTTTGAAGCCGAGTTCCTGCGCCTTCATCACGATGTTGCTGCGGCCGGCGAGATCGCTGATGAGCACGTTGCGCGCGTTGCCGACGAGGGTCGGGTCGATGTGCTCGTAGCTGGCGGCGAGCTTTTGCACGGCGTTGACGTGAGTGCCACCCTTGTGCGCGAAGGCTGCGGAACCAACCCACGGCAGACGCGGGTTGTGGCGCATATTTGCCATCTCATCCACAAACTGCGAAAGATCCTTCAACTTGCGCAGCGATGCCGGTGGGACGCAGGTTCTTTTCATCTTCAACACCACGCACGGGATGACACTGACCAGATTGCAATTGCCGGTACGTTCGCCATAACCATTGATGGTCCCTTGCACGTGAACCGCGCCAGTTTCGAGTGCGGCGAGCGCGTTGGCCACTCCCAGGCCGATGTCATCGTGCGTGTGGATGCCGACCCGGCAATTCAATTGGCCAAGGGCGACCTTCGTGATGGCGGCGATTTCGTCCGGCAAACAGCCGCCGTTCGTGTCGCAGAGCACCACAAAATCCGCGCCGGCTTTTTCCGCCGCCTGCCAGGTTGCCAACGCGTATTCGGGATTGAGTTTGTAGCCGTCGAAACAATGTTCGGCGTCGTAGATGACGAACTTGCCTTGGTCCTTGAGGAAGCGCACGGTGTCACCGATCATCGCGAGATTTTCATCCGGCGTGCAGCGCAGGA
>CAZKTW010000591.1:0-1255 GCA_964555775.1 uncultured Bifidobacteriaceae bacterium
ATCTATATGGCACCTATATGGAAGATGAGACCGGCGGTATCGAACTCATCTTCCGTCCAGAACAGGCGCACCTAACGCCCCCACTGGGGGAGTATGTCGTCATCCAAGGCGTTGCCGATTGGGTGGAAGGTGATATGGCCGTGCAGGTCGAGACCGTGACATCCTTGGGCAAGGGCAAACTACCCCCAGCCAAGCCCTCCTCATGGAACGAACTCTCCAGCGGTCATGAGGTGGATCAATGGGTTGAAATTGAGGGAGTGGTGCATGCCTCGGATGGGTCACATGTGTTGCTGGAGTGCGAAGGCGAACAAGCACTGGTCACCATCCGAAGCGCCCCGGCTCCGCTCGTGGACGATTTGGTGGATGCTGTCGTCCGCATGCGCGGGGTCGGCACCCTCGCCCGCGACGAACACCAGGTGCGCGGCATTACCCTGATCGTGCCCTCGCTTGAATACGTAGAGGTCGATCAGGTGCCGGTGGACGGCTTTTCGCTGCCGACTCGGAAGATCAGCAGTTTGCTGCACGGCTATGGCACCAAGGCCCTCGGTCGCCGGGCCAAAATCGAAGGTGTTCTTACCTATCAGGATGGCGAGCACTATTTTCTCCAGGATGAGACCGGCAGCGCCATGGCCGTCGCCAAGCAGAGCATCGTCCTGACCCGCTCAGACCACTGGGTTTTCTGGCAAAGCACTCAGGGCCATGAAGCCAGCGCGGATTCTCAAATGAAACCGGGCGACCGGATCGAGGTCGTCGGCTTCCCGGAACTGCGCGGCTATTCACCGGTTCTGACCGAAGCACTATTCCACCGACTCGGGCGCGCCACTCCGGTGACGCCTGTCCGGACCGACGCCAACGGCATTTTTGCCGGGAACTTGGATTCCACTCTGGTCAGCCTTGAAGGGGTATTGTTAAGCAAGCAAATTTTCGGACGGAAAACCATCATGCAATTTCGTGACGGGCAGAGAGTGTTTGAAGTATTTGTACAGGAACCGGTTGTGTCAATCGCCCCGGGTAGCCGAGTGCGCGTGACCGGTGTATGCCAGACCGAACCCACCCCTTATGAAGAGTTTGGCAAGAGCGTCAGCTCGTTTAAACTCATGGTCGGCCAGGAGGCCAACTTTTCCGTGTTACAGCGGCCGCCGTGGTGGGACTTCAAGCATACTCTGGCGGTTGCCGGCATCCTGACCGGCATTCTGGCGATTGCCGTCTGTTGGATCGGGCTGCTTCGCCGCCAAGTCGAAAAGCGCACCACCCT
>CAZKTW010000592.1:0-1246 GCA_964555775.1 uncultured Bifidobacteriaceae bacterium
ATGCGCGTCCGTTCCTTGGCCAGCGCCTGCTGATGTTCCAAGCGTTCCAGTTTTGATTTCAAACGCCGTTGCGCCCAATGGCGGATGCCCACTGCAGAAGCCGTCATGAACACAATCAACATTGAACCCTGAATCCACCAGCTTTGCCACCACGCCGGCAGCACCACGAACGAAAGCGATGTCCCGGTCTCGTTCCACACACCGTCGTTGTTGCAGGCCTTCAAGTGCATCTCGTATTTTCCGGGCCGCAACCCCGAATACACCGCCGCCCGCTGGTTCACCATCTCCGCCCAGTCCGAATCCACCCCGTCAAGCTTGTAGCGCAGGCGCACTTTCTCAGGCGCGACGTAACTTAACACTGAAAACCGGAATTCTATCTTGTTGCACTGCGGTGGCACCTGCAAGGGACTGCTGATTTCCAACGGACGGTCATTCACGAACACTTCTTCAATGAAAACCGGCGGTGGCCGCACGTTGGGTTTGAGCGCGGCGAAGTCCAGCGAAAGAACGCCCTGCTGGGTCGCAAACCATAACCGGCCGTCGGGCGTTTTGCCGGCCATCGGCTGCGAGGATCCCAGACAGGAAATACCCGTCAGACCGTCGCTCCGGCTGTAGCTAATCCCCGTCACTTTCGGAATTTTCCCATCCGCAAACGCCAGCAGGTCGGACTTGGTCACATAGAAAATCCCTGCGCGCGTGCCGCACCACAACCGGCCTTTGTCATCCTCGACCATTTCGGCGATGAAGTCGTTTGGCAAACCATCGGCCGCGGAGATGGCAGTAAACTTTTCGCCGCGCCGTAAAACGATCCCGCCGCCAATCGTGCCGATCCAGACCGAGCCGTAATTATCGGCATAAAGGGAATGCACCGGTGCATCCGGCAAGCCCTCCTGCTTCGTGAACACGGTGAATTTTCCATCCGCCAGTTCAACCAGCTGGTGGTCTTCGGTGCCGACCCATATCCGCCCCTGGGCATCTTCGGTGATGGAACGCGGACGCTGACCGGGGAAATTCTTTTCCGGAAGATAGTTTTCCGGCAGTCCAGCATGAAAACAACCCAGCACATTGGGGTCGGCGCCGATCCAGATGTCGCCGGCGCGGCTTTTGAATAAAACGTGGATCCCGGCGAGATTGCCGGTGAGATTATTGCTCACGGTTTGAATCCGGTCGGGGTTGTCGCCCGGAAACCGGTAAAGTCCGCCATCACTGGCCCACACGAAACCTCGATTATCCGCGCAGACGGAGT
>CAZKTW010000593.1:0-1233 GCA_964555775.1 uncultured Bifidobacteriaceae bacterium
TGAAGCAACTCGACCTGCGTGAACTTGCCGGGAAATATGGCGCGAGCAATCTGCTTGTCTGGCTCAAGGTTGAGGTGCGCGGCCAGCCTGCTTCCGAAAACCTGGTGACACTCGTTTACCCAAAAGATTTGGCCATCACCGATCCGCATTTCAAACCGGCCATCCGGACGATCAAGGATGGATTTCGTGTGACCTTGACCGCCAATTCACCCGCGCTCTGGGCCTGGCTGACATTAAAGGATGTGGATGCCAGCTACTCTGACAATTTTGCTCATGTCCGTCCCGGTTTGCCGGTGGAAATTGCGGTCAGACCCGACCGCCCCATGACTGAAGTTGAATTTGCCAATGCCCTGCAAGTTCACAGTCTCTTTGATACTTACAACACCAGCCAGTGACCGAGCGTTCGGAGTCAATGTCGCGTCGAGCCTGTGGTTCGAGAGAATCGGCGCGCAGCGCCGACACTACACCTTGCTTAATCCCGCACCGTCTGTACTGGCAGCGCTGACAACGGCGCGCGCGCGTTGGTTTTGGTAAAATAATCCGCCGACCATTCGTTCGGGAACAGCACGACGGGATTTTTGCCCACGTCGTAGGCGATACGGCAGCCGGTCGGCAACGACAGGGCGTCCAGATCGTCTTCCTTCATGTCCACCGGCAACCAGCGGACGACCGTCCAGGGCGTCGATTCAAGTCGCGACACCGCGCCGTATTCGCTTTCGAGTCGGAATTGCACGACCTCGAATTGCAGTGGACCGACGGCGGCAAGCAACGGCACCTTGATGGCGGAATGGCGCAGGTAAAGCGCCTGGATGACGCCCTCCTGCAACAGCTGCTCAAGGCCCTGGCGGAATTGCTTAAATTTGGCCGTGTTCGGATTGTGCAGATAGCTGAAGGCCTCGGGCGTGAAGCGTGGGATTTCCTTGTAGAGAATTTTTGGATCGGTCGTGAGCGTGTCGCCGATGCCGAAACTGTCGTGGCCGACCAGGCCGATGACGTCGCCGGGATACGCCTCGTCCACCGTTTCGCGTTCGTTGCCGAACAACTTGTGCGAACTGGAGAGGCGTACCTTCTTTTCAGATCGTGAGTGATGCACCGTCATGTCGCGCTCGAATTTGCCGGAGCAGACGCGGACGAACGCGATGCGGTCGCGATGCTTGGGGTCCATGTTCGCCTGGATCTTGAAGATGAAACCGGAAAACGCCGGGTTTTCCGGGGCAATCTCAATGCCGCCCA
>CAZKTW010000594.1:0-1228 GCA_964555775.1 uncultured Bifidobacteriaceae bacterium
ACCCGCACACCCTCTTCATCACCTGTTCCGACTCGCGCGTGCTGGCGGAACTCATCACCCAGAGCAAGCCGGGCGATCTGTTCGTCGTCAAAAACGTCGGCAACATCGTTCCGCCCGCCAGTGCCACCGGCGATACAAATTCCACGGCCGCCGCGATCGAGTTCGCCGTGGAATACCTGCGCGTCAGCGACATTGTGATTTGCGGCCACTCGCAGTGCGGCGCGATCTCCGCGCTGCTCGGCGAAAAGCCGGCGGGCAATTCCACGCCGCATTTGCGCGACTGGTTGCATCTGGCAGATCCAGTGCTGGACACGATGAAGAAGGACTACGCGCATCTCAAAACCATGGCGGAGCGCTCGACCGCCGCCGCCGGGGAAAATGTCCTGTTCGGCCTCGACAACCTGCACAGCTACCCGTGTGTGCAGGAACGGCTGATGGATGGCACGTTGCAGTTGCACGGGTGGTTTTTCAAAATTGCCACGGCGGAACTGTTCGCCTACGACCCGAAGACGCGGCAGTTTTCCCCACTTACCAGCGAGACCTGAAGAGGTTGCGCGTCAACGCCCGCTGATGGATTTCAAGGCAACGTGTCCTTGGGAAAGACATTCCCCACGCCTCGAATTACTTCATTTTTGCCGGATAACAGATTGTCTTAACGGGGCAATTAACATCCGTGCTTTTCTGGTATAAAGCCTGCTGGAGGGTGAGTCGAATCGGAACCGGCTTGGGGAATGGCCGGAAGGAAGCAATCAACACCATAAAGACTATGACTGAATTTATTGTAAAACGCACTGGCAAGCTGCTGTTCCCGCATCTCGCGCGCGACCAGCGCAAACATCAGATGTTCATCGTCTTCCTGGTCCTAATGACCAGCCTTTTTGCCACCTGTTCGTTGGTGATGTGGATGACGTCCGGCCGTCACTGACGATATCGGGGCCAGCTTGATTCACCGCGGAGCGTATGTGCCTGCCCTCGTTGCACCATTCCCGGCGTACGCTTTCGGGCTGTGCGACTGGTTTATTCGAAGTCGCCACTTCTGAACGGTTTAAACTTGCGTAGTTCCACCCTGCCTTTCCCTGGGCGAACCTGGACACGTCGTTGGTACAGATTCGCCCCCTCGCCATCGGCGTTTTTCAATTGAAAATCAGCTTGTGGTTGGTCACAGTGCTCTCTCCGGCGGGAGAGATGGCAGAGTGGTTTAATGCGCACGCCTGGAAAGCGTGAATAG
>CAZKTW010000595.1:0-1228 GCA_964555775.1 uncultured Bifidobacteriaceae bacterium
CGTCGGTATCGCGCGTTTCCCAATGCGCGGTATAGCCGAGTTTTTTCTGGATGGCCGCCTTCAGACGTTCCTGGGATGGGTCCGGCACGGTGACCAGAAAATCGAAATTGCCCGGCGGTTTGGCGGTTGGCGGAACAATGCGCGATGGGCTGCACTGATAGGCCGTCGCCATGACCTGTTCCAGCGGCACGTTGCGCCCCATGTGCCGCGTGACGAATTGTCCGGCTGGCGAGCGGGTGCCCGATGAAAAACTGGTGCCTTTTGCCGGCAGAGAGTAATGCGTTGGCCGGACCACCAGCAGGTTGCCCGGCACTTTCTCAAACTGCTGGTAGCTCGACTTGAAATACTCGTCCTTGACGGCAGGAAAAAAGCGCCATTTGACGCCCACGGCCGAGGCGATCACCGCCAAAACCATTGCGCCGGTCACTGTAATCTTGGTTTTTGTCCACGCCATAAATTCAAAGCCCCGGAAATTGCGGCTAATGGATCAGTTGTCTTTCAACTGATGCGCTTATGAATGCAATTTGTCCAGTCGAATCAATTTTTCGACCTGGCCATCCGGCTGGGTGCGCTTGCTTAGAGAGACACCGGTGCTGAAGATTTGTTTCGCGGTTTTTGGTGTGCGCCTGCAGCCGAAGTCGCTTCGACTCCGAAGGCAGAGTTATTGGGGTGGTTCTGACCACGAGACCGAAGTTTGAACTGGCGCGCCCGGCGGGATTCGAACCCACGACCCTCTGCTTAGAAGGCAGATGCTCTATCCAACTGAGCTACGAGCGCTTGCAAATGAAACGAACGGGTCTTTCCCTTTCAGACCGACTTTTTGATACTGCTGCCGACGACGTAAAAAGAAAACGGCCGGCAAAGAATCTAGAATCTTTTTGGTCAACCACTCAATACGCCATTTTAATCCGTTCCATTTCACTAAGGAAACATTATGCCCGAATCCGTGCAAGCGGCAAGCTCATCGTCAAGGCGCTAAAAACCACCGACATCTGGGCCATTCTTGCGGATAGAGATGTAACTGCTTTGGAGGCGTTTCAACCCGTGTAAAATAAATTTAGAATAAGCCTTGAATCTGGTTGACCGTTCATCACTTCTCACCCGACAGAAACACCGAGAATTCGACCGATCAAGGCGGTCACGGTCATGGCCAGGGCGCCGCCGAGGGTAACTCGTAACGCGGCGCGACCGAGCGGCGCACCGCCAAGATGACCGCCAAACGCACCGA
>CAZKTW010000596.1:0-1216 GCA_964555775.1 uncultured Bifidobacteriaceae bacterium
CGTTGAATTTCTATAATCCACCCGTGCTCGACATCAAATTGATCCGCGACCAGCCCGATTTTGTGCGCCAGCGTCTTGCCACACGCGGGGCAGGGGACGAAGCCCACATTGACGGGTTGCTCAAACTGGATGAACACCGGCGCAAATTGCTCGCCGAGGTCGAAACTCTCAAGGCCCAACGCAACCGCACGTCGAAGGAAATCGGCGCCTTGATGGGCCAGAAGAAGACCGCCGAGGCCGAGGCCAAGAAAACCGAGACGCGTGAGTTGGGCGACCGCATCGCTGCGCTGGACAAGGAAGCGGAAGCCATTGAGGTTTCGCGCCAGCAATTGATGCTGCGCCTGCCGAACCTGCCGCATGAATCGGTCAAGATCGGCAAGACGGCCGAAGATAATCCGGTCGTGCGGATTCACGGCGAGAAGGCCGCGTTTGATTTCAAACCCAAATCGCACGTCGAGCTTTGTGAGTCGCTCAAGCTGGTGGATTTTGCGCGCGGGACCAAGCTCTCCGGCAGTGGTTTCCTGCTCTACACGAACTGGGGCGCACGGCTGGAGCGGGCGTTGATTCAATTCCTGCTCGATCTACACACTCGCGAACACGGCTACACCGAGGTGTCGCCGCCGTTCGTCGTCGGGCCGCAATGCCTCGAGGGTGTCGGCCAGTTTCCCAAATTCAAGGACCAGTATTACGGCGTGGCCGAAGGCGATGACAAAGACAAGCTGGGTAAATTATATCTGGTTCCCACGGCCGAAACCCCTGTGGCGAACATCCATCGCGAGGAAATTTTGCCGGAAAAGCAGCTCCCGATTTACTATTGCGCCTACACCCCATGTTTTCGCGGCGAGGCCGGAGCGGCGGGTGTGGGCACGCGCGGCATGATTCGTGTGCACCAATTTGACAAGGTCGAACTCATCAAAATCGTAAAGCCGGAAAATGGCTACGATGAATTGGAAAAGATGGTCGTGAATGCGGAAAAGGTTTTGCAATTGCTTGGGTTGCATTATCGCGTCGTTTTGCTGTGCACCGGGGATATGGGTTTCGGCAGCGCGAAGACGTACGACATCGAGGTATGGGCGCCAGGGCAGGGGAGCTATCTGGAAGTGTCGAGCTGCTCCAATTGCGAGGATTTCCAGTCCCGGCGGATGAACCTGCGGTTCAAGGCGGAATCGGGCGAAAACAAATTCCCGCACATCCTGAACGGCAGCGGCACGGCGCT
>CAZKTW010000597.1:0-1209 GCA_964555775.1 uncultured Bifidobacteriaceae bacterium
GTTTAAAAAGTTCTTCGGATGATTGAACGAGAGTGGCGATGAAGCGTCTGATTTTCATGGCAATTGGAAAACGCAAACCTCACCAGGACGAACTGTTCATCCCGACGGCAAAACTGGCCACCGGTCCTGGACATCCGTTCTACACCAAGCTCAATGAAGTCCTGGCGCAGGAGGGCTTCGATGACTTTGCCGAGCGACTCTGTGCTAAATACTACAAGGAAGGCGGTCGGCCTGGCATTCCGCCCGGAGTTTACTTTCGCATGCTCTTTATCGGCTACTTTGAAGGATTGGACAGTCAGCGAGGCATCGCCTGGCGTTGCGCGGACAGTCTGGCGTTGCGGAGTTTTCTGGGCATCGCGATTACCGAGGCAACGCCGGTACATGCTTCGATGACGATCATCCGGCAACGTCTGCCGGAATTGGTTTTCGACAAAGTCTTTGTCTTCGTGCTGAGTTTGTTGGAGGCCAAAGGACTGCTGCGGGGAAAAGCGGTGGCGATTGATGCGACGACCCTGGAGGCCAATGCGGCGATGAAGAGCATCGTACGCAAAGACACCGGCGAGGATTGGAAAGAATATCTGCGGGGCTTGGCACAGGCCGAGGGGATTGAAAATCCGACGGAAGAAGACCTGCGGCGATTGGATCGCGGACGCAAGGACAAGAAAGTTTCCAATGAACAGTGGCAAAGCCCGACGGATCGGGACAGCCGGATCGCCAAGATGAAAGACGGGCGGACGCATTTGGCCTATAAAGCTGAACATGCCGTGGATTTGGTGAGCGAAGCGATCGTGGCGACGAGCGTTACCTTTGCGGATAAATCCGATCCGCAAAGTGCGCCGGTGACGTTGAGTTTGGCCGCAGCCAATCTGGTGCTGGCGGGCAGTGAGACTGAGATTGAGGAAACGGTGATGGACAAAGGTTATCACGACAACAGTTTGTTGGCGGAATTGGCCGAGCAGGGTCTGCGAACGTATATTCCCGAGCGGAGGCAAAAGAGCCGGCGCTGGACCGACAAGCCCGTCGAAGAGGAACAGGCCTTTCGGGCCAATCGGCGGCGAGTACATGGGGACAAGGGACGGCAGTTGAACCGTTGGCGGAGTGAACGGTGCGAACGGACTTTTGCTCACGTGTGCGAGACGGGCGGAGGCCGGCGAGCGTGGGTGCGCGGGCAGACCAACGTGAGTAAAGTACACACGCTCAAATGTGCGG
>CAZKTW010000598.1:0-1208 GCA_964555775.1 uncultured Bifidobacteriaceae bacterium
ACATCAACGAAAGCGTCGTCAAGGCGTGGCAGGACAAGGGCATCCGCGATTCCAAAAACATTTCCAGCGACAAAAAAATCAGCGACCTCGCGGAGTTGATTCGCAAGACGCCTGGGTGCGTGGTGAACACCGTCACCATCGGCAACGAGGCCTACAACCGGCTTTACGCAAAAATGAGAAGCGTGAACACGATCCTGGCGTGGGGCCACGCGCGCGTGATCGAAAATTTGATGGGATTACGACACCAGATGAATCCCGCGCCCGTCAAGGCGATCAGCGACCAGTTCGCCGCGAGCAAGGATGTTGTGGCGAAGGCGTTGATGTCACTGGGCAAGGAGATTGAGCTGGTGCAGCGGCATCGGGCGGAAGAGGACCTGGCGGTGGCGGCAGCTTCGATCCTGGCGCGGGATGGATTTGTGAAGGGCCTGGCAAAGCTGGAAAAAGATTTCAGCGTGAAACTGCCGAAGGGCGCTTCGGCGGCGGTGGACGAAACGGCGAAGAAATTTGTCACAGAACGGGGACCGGAGAACCTGGCCAAGATCGCCAAGATGCATTTCCGCACGGCCTTGCGGGCGCAGGGCCTGCCCGAACCTCCGAAAAAGGAGTGGCGGCGAACTTGAAAACGGAGCGCAGGCAGCCTGCCTGCGAGTTTGTGAACACGCGGACAAGCTGTCCGCGCTCCTTTCGATCAAGAAATGAAACCCAACTGCATTGAACTGCCGGACTGCGAGCCGTTCCCGATCTTGTACGAGGATCGATCGGTCATGGCCGTGGACATTCAGGCGCCGACAGAAGGGTTTCTGAAAGAGTACGGATTTGACCAGCCGGCGACATGAGGCAAATTACAATCCTGATGCAGGATACGTCGGACAATTCGACCACGCCGGAACAACCGCCAATGGCGGATACGGCATTGGTTTGCTTTCGCGAGTCGGTCATTCATGGCACGGGCGGCTTTGCGAAAATGGACATTGCCGCCGGCACGTGGGTGATCGAATACACTGGTGAAAAAATCACCAAGGACGAATCGTTGTTGCGTTGCGCGGCGGGCAATGAATTCATCTTCTCACTCGGAGACGAATGGGATTTGGACGGCAGCGTGCCGTGGAATCCGGCGCGTTTTCTGAACCACAGTTGCGAACCGAATTGCGAAACGGAACGGATCGAGGGACGCATCTGGATCATCGCCATCCGCAACATACGGGCCG
>CAZKTW010000599.1:0-1205 GCA_964555775.1 uncultured Bifidobacteriaceae bacterium
TTTCTCGCCTTCAAGGAAGCCGTCAACAATGTGGTCAAACATGCGCAGGCGTCCGAAGTCTGGATTCGGTTGCGATTGGAGCCGGATCATTTTACCTTGAGCGTTGAGGACAACGGGCACGGGCTGGGCGGTTTGGACGCCAAGGCAGCCGAGACGAGAAATGGACTTCGCAATATGCGCAAACGGATGCAAGATTTGCACGGGGAGTTTTCCATCAGCCCCGGGATCAAGGGCGGAACGCAGGTGCGGTTGACCGTCCCCCGCGGCCAGACGGCTTAACCATTTAACGATATGCCCATCACCGTTTCCATCGTCGAGGACAACGACAAACTCCGTGAGACGCTGGCCCGCCTGCTGGACCGGTCGGAGGGGTTTCGTTGCCTGAGCCAACACCCCAGCGCCGAGGACGCACTGAAGGGCCTGCCGCAACTCCGCCCCAATGTGGTGCTGATGGACATCAATTTGCCCGGGGCAAACGGTGTTGAATGCGTGCGGCAATTGAAGCAGCTCGTTCCGGAGACCCAGGTAATGATGCTCACGGTTTACGAGGACACGGAAAATATTTTCAATGCGCTGACGGCGGGGGCAAACGGTTACATGCTCAAACGCACCTCCAGCAAGGAACTGCTCGAAGCCATTCGAGAAGTTCACCGGGGCGGTTCGCCGATGACGATGCACATCGCCCGCAAAGTTGTGCAATCGTTGCAACAAACGTCAGCCACCGCCCAACCCACGGAAAATCTTTCCCCGCGCGAACAAGAAGTGCTCGATTTGCTCAGTCAAGGACTGCTGTACAAGGAAATCTCGGAAAAAATCGGCATCAGTTACGAGACGGTTCATACCTATATCCGCCGTATTTACGAAAAACTGCAGGTCCGCACCCGCACCGAGGCCGTGGCAAAATTCCTTCGCCGCTGACTGGATTTACGCGATTTTCCCTTATTTTCGACGGTTGAGGCGTGTAACCAGAACTGGTGACTCGCTGGGGACGGGGCGTATGGTATCGTGCTTCAGTCGTTGGCATGCAGAAACGCAGGGTTGCGTGTGTGAAGCAAGGCGTGATCTGCGGCGCCGCAGCCAACAAAGAATTCGTGGTAGCGCAACTGCGAATCATCGATTTGAGCGCTTAGTTCTCATTGAGGCCGGAGTAGTGTCCGGCCTCTTTCTTTTTAACTTCCATTTTCTTCCCGCTTTCCGGCGGCAAA
>CAZKTW010000600.1:0-1199 GCA_964555775.1 uncultured Bifidobacteriaceae bacterium
GCGTCCACGTCCAGCCGGCTGAAAAAATTCACGTTCGCCACCAGATCGCGTTTGCCCAGTCCATATTTGCCCAGCTCAATGAGAAAATCGTCGTACGCGTTGCGATACCAATCATTGCGTTTTTCCTGGTAGGTGGCCGTGCCATATTTGCGCCGGACCTGTTCGGCGTTGCCGTGCCCACCGAGCGGGTCGTGCCAGCCAACCGTGTCGGCGGTGATGGAGAGCAGCGCGTGGCCCATGTCGCTCATGTGCACGTGGCCGCGGGTGAGTTTGGCCGTGTACTGCGCCTTGAGCGTGTCCGGCAGATTGAGCCGGTCCAAAGGCTGGTCGGCATTGTAAGCCATCAGGCCAACGTTGGCGCCGCCTTCGAGATCGGTGATCCGCAGCGTCGTATGCCGCCGCAGCCGCCACGACCAGAGGCCGCCGCCCGGCAGCATTTCTTCAAACAGAATGGATTCAGTGCTGTTCATAAAAATTGTTCACGGCACAAATTCCTAAACGCAGAGGCGCGGAGAACGCAGAGGCTCGCAGAGATAATATTTTGGGCTGCGGTGGCAGCCTGCCGGGGCAAAGCGCAGCGAAGACTGGAGCGTAGCGGCGACACTGTTTTTCGGATGGTTGTTTCGCAACCAAAGCAGCGTGGCTCCCGCTCTGTGGAATTCCCGCCACAAAACAATTTCTTTGCGTCTCTCTGCGTTCTCCGCGTCTCTGCGTTAAAGTTTCCCAGGTTCATCGTAATTCCTTTCATTTGCCGCTCGCCTGGCGATAGGCGAGCCAGCCGCCAAATTCAGTAATATCGACTGCGCCTTCCAGTCCGATCGGTTCGCAGAGGAAACCTTTTACGCTGGTGCCGTCCTCAAGTTCCATGGTGCCGATACCCAGCGGCGGCGGAATTTCGGCCACGAAGGAGCCGAACCCGGCCTCGTCAAGCGCCCAGATTTCAATCTCGATGCCCTGCGGCAGTTTTTCTGCCACGCGCCGCAGCCCCGGCTTGGGCGGCTGCGTGTTGGCCAGCGCATATAGCCGGTAACACGGCGCGGTGCGGGTCTTCCGCACAAAACGCGCGTGTCGGGACGTGAGTTGATGGTTGAGCGGCTGCCCGCGCAGATGCGCTCCAACCACCGCCAATAGAACACCCTCATTTTTCACCGGCGGCAACGGTTGTCGGTCGATTCTTGCCTGGGTCACACCGATGTTTC
>CAZKTW010000601.1:0-1195 GCA_964555775.1 uncultured Bifidobacteriaceae bacterium
TCGAGCCGGTCAGCCCGGCCTTCGAGCGCGTGAAGCTCATGCTGTTCCGGCCGTTCGACCTCGGCAAATGGTTTGTCATCGGCTTTTGCGCCTGGCTGGCTTGTCTCGGCGAAACTGGCGGCGGTTCCGGCGGCGGCAATTACAATTTTGGCAATCATTCGGGCCGGAACGGCACAGATTTTCACCATGCCCTCGATCAGGCCCGGGATTATCTGATGAACAACCTGGATTGGATCGTTCCGTTGGCCGCCCTCCTGATCGTCGTCATCCTGGGTCTGGGGTTGCTCTTTTTATGGCTCAACAGCCGGGGCAAATTCATGTTCCTCCACTGCGTGGCCCTCAACCGGGCGGAAGTCACCGAACCCTGGAACAAATATGGATCCGAAGCCAACAGCCTGTTCTGGTTCCGTCTCGCGCTGGGATTCACCGGAATGATTTTGACGCTGCCCCTGGTGGGAATCATTGCCGTCATGATTTTGAAAATGATCTATCGGGGCGAGCCGGACGTAAGCGGCATTGTGACGGCCATCGGGCTCGGACTGGTGCTTTTCCTGGTGGCGATCGTTTTTGCCATCATCAAGAAATTCACGGTTGATTTCATCGTGCCCATCATGCTGCTGCGCCGGTCTAAATGCCTGGCGGCGTGGAAAGAATTCTACCACCTGCTCGGCGCCCACTTCTGGCTGTTCGGGTTGTACCTTCTGTTTCAAATTGTCCTCGCCATGGCGATTGGCACCTTGATTGTAATGGTGGTGCTCGTGACCTGCTGCTGTGCCGGTTGTCTGATGGCCCTGCCGTATCTGGGCACGGTGTTGTTGTTGCCGGTGCTGGTGTTCAAACGGGCGTACCCGCTTCATTTCCTGGCCCAGTTCGGCCCGGAATATGATGTGTTCCCGCCTCCACCCCAATCCTCATCCGGACCCTCGCCCGGATTGCCGCCGATGCCGGTCGCGCCACCCGTGATGTGATCCGGCAGTGTGGATCGCCGAGTATTGCTCTGCATAAACCAGGTCTTGCCGCCTGCGGAGCAATGCTCCGTGCTACGGCTTTACGATTGCCAACACGCCGTCCGCTCGCTATTTATTTCCCCGGCAATGGAGTTTGCCCTCCCCGCATGGGAAAACCGCCTGACTGTTTCAGCGCTGATGACTCCTACGAGTGAACCAACATTCGCAGGAGTTTTATGATCGCATAT
>CAZKTW010000602.1:0-1187 GCA_964555775.1 uncultured Bifidobacteriaceae bacterium
AAGGCGAGTTCGCAAACCGCCGCGTTCAGCGTGGCCAGTTGTTGATTGGGTGTCATAGATGGCCCGGTCCAAAGCTATCGGCGTGACAGTGCGTTGACAATATCATTAACTCAGGCGCAGTAATACGGTTTCAGCTTTCGGTGGGGCGAGCGTCCCCGCGAGCCGGCTCGTCGGGAGCCTCGCCCCACCAAACCATGACACTATTGACTCAAGCATCATGAGCGCCAGTTCACAAAAACGTTCCGCGGAATTCCTGGCCAGCTGCGGCCAGTTCAAACTCGGCGCGCTCGTCACCGAAGCTTCCCATCCCATTACCGCCAATTTAAGCGAGGTGGCAAAATTGGACCCCACCGCCGCGTTGAAACTGCTTTTTGACGTGGACGATGATGTCCTCCTCAACTACCGTGAATTCGTCGAATCGGGCCGCGCGGGAGAAATCAAGGAAATGCTGGTGCGTTCGTTGAAAGCCGGCGGGAGGATCTTTTTCACCGGTTGCGGCGCCACCGGCCGGTTGAGCATCCTGCTCGATTCCGTCTGGCGCGATTTCTGTCAGCAAGAGCCGGGTTTGAAAGATTTTGAGAACCGCACATTCAGCGTGATGGCGGGGGGTGATTACGCGCTCATCAAATCGGTTGAGGGATTCGAGGATTTCACCGCCTTCGGGCGGAAACAGCTTCGCGATCTTGGCGTGCGCGTTAACGATGTGGTGTTTGCCATCACCGAAGGCGGGGAGACGTCGTTCGTCATCGGCACGGCGTGGGCAGGGGTGGATGCGGGCGCGAAAGTCTATTTCGTTTATAACAATCCGGATGACATCCTTTGCCAGCATGTCGAACGGAGCCGTGAGGTGATCGAGGATCCGCGGATTCAGAAGATCAACCTAACCACCGGGCCGATGGCCATCGCTGGCTCAACGCGGATGCAGGCCACATCCATCCAGCTTTGCGTCCTGCTTACGGTGCTGGAGATGGCCGTCCGGGATTTGCTGGGATTGAGCTCGGCGGAGGTGCCCCGGCAATTCCTGGAGAAACTGGCGAAATTAATGGCGGACCTGAAATCGCCCGCGCTGCTGGCGCAACTGGCGGGACTCGTTGCCCTCGAAAGAGCGGTTTATCGTCGTGGCCGAAAAAATAATTATTTCGCCGACCGGTTTGGGATTGATGTGCTCACGGACACGACGGAGCGTT
>CAZKTW010000603.1:0-1184 GCA_964555775.1 uncultured Bifidobacteriaceae bacterium
GTCGAGCTGGCGCGCGGCAGCGGCAAAAGCAAAAAGGCCGCCGAGAGCGATGCGGCCCTCGCGGCGTTGACAAAACTGCGCGAGGAATCAGGAATCAAGCCCGGCTCTTGAACGGTCGCAGATTAGTGGCTTGGGTTGATAGCGGCACACCCCGCCGGGTTCGGTAGCGGCGGGCATCCTGCCTGCCGTAGAGCCGGGGGGCGTCCCGCCCGGCGGAGAAAACGCCTGCTCACACCAATCGGGATGGTAATTTCAGAACCGAACTCAGGTTCCAGCGTTCTTTCCGGGCGGCGGGACGCCAGCCCGCTAAGTCAGCCGGGCCGTCTGACGCCACGACCCTCCCGCCACTTTGCGCGAGAAAAGCTTCGTGCACGGATTTCAATACCGCGGCACGTTGGAATCAATTTCGTCCGACCAGGCGGTGATGCCGCCCTTGACGCTTTTCAGATATTTGAATCCCTGTTCGCGCAGAAAATTCAGCGCCTTGAGCGAGCGTACCCCGGCCTTGCAGTGGATATAATAATGCTGGTTCGGGTCAAGCTCGGTGAATCGTTGCTGGATCTGGCTCAACGGCAGCAGCGGCACACCTTTCACGCGGGCGATTTCGTATTCGTCCGGCTCGCGCACATCAATGACCTTGATGCCGAGCTTCGGATCGTCGAGCGCCTTCTTCATGTCCTGGACGGTGACTTCGTCAGGGTGCGCACCGGGGTTGGCGGGCTCAGGCACGATGCCGCAGAACATTTCATAATCGATCAATTCCTTGATGGTCGGATGTTCGCCGCAAACGGGGCATTGCGGATCCCGCCGCAATTTCAATTCGCGGAATTTCATGTCGAGCGCGTTGAACAGCAGGAGACGGCCGACGAGCGAGTTGCCTTTGCCGAGCGCGAGCTTCAAAATTTCCGTTGCCTGGATGCAGCCGACAATGCCGGGCAGCACACCCAGCACGCCGCCTTCCGCGCAGCTGGGGACCATTCCGGGCGGCGGCGGTTCGGGATAAAGACAGCGGTAGCATGGCCCGCCCAGGTGCGGAGCGAACACACTCGCCTGGCCCTCAAAACGGAAGATCGAGCCATAGACGTTCGGCTTCTTGAGCAGCACGCAGGCATCGTTGGTGAGATAACGCGTCGGGAAATTGTCCGTGCCGTCCACGACGATGTCGTAGGGGCGGATGAGGTCGA
>CAZKTW010000604.1:0-1172 GCA_964555775.1 uncultured Bifidobacteriaceae bacterium
GTCCAGAGCTCAGGCACGCGGGACCAAATGATGTGAACCGCGAAGCGGAACTGGAACGGCCATCCCGCGTTGCCTGCAGCGATTTGTTAGGCCACTTGTGAATCATAATCCCAATACTTTTCGCCACCACGATTTCTGGCTTCCATAAGGACGCCGAGAAGATGCGGCTGCTTGAATGCGCGCGAGTCTCGCTGCGACCAAATCTGAAACCCGAAATTTCTCTCGAATGCTTGCAGCGGCAAAGCCAAGCTCACCGAGCCACTCCCAACCGCTGCCTGTCACGAAAGTAGCCGCAGCCTCCATGACCTCACAAGCCTCGACCTGTCCCGCTGCTCGAAGCTGTGATGCCGTCTCCAGCGCGAACTCTCTCAACGCCGATGGAGATGCGAACTTCTGTGTCATGGCGCGTAAGTGGCCTAACGTCCAGAGCTCAGGCACGCGGGGCTGATGACGCCCTCCGCGATAGCGGAACTGAGAGCGTCATCCCGCGTTGCCTGCAGCGATTTGTTAGCCGTCTTCGGTCTCATCTGTCAACTCCGCATCGTCACGATATGATCAACGACCTCTCCGCCTCGGAGTATGGCGATACCGGCTTCGGCGCAGAGTGGTCCAACGTAATGGTCATACTCCCACAAATCATCACCGCTCTGAAACTTCGAAAGAAGCACCTGCCATCGCTGATTCTGGAATCCGAAAGGAACCGGTTTCTTGCCTAGCCTCGAATCGCTAACCAAATGCTTCGCCTCGGCTTGATCAGCCGTAATTTTCTGTGTCTTCGACTCCAAAATGTAACGCAACATAAGACGGCTAACGAAAAAAGCTGAGCCACCGCCGACTAGCGACGTGAACCGCGACAGCGGAACGACCAGCGCCAACGGCGGTTGGCTCCGGCGACTGGTTAGGCATCGTGTCTCTCATGCTCATCTTTCTTGGCAAGCCGCTTCAAGCGCGATGACCGAATAAGTAAACCACCGCCACTCGCGCAAAAGAGCGAACAAATCCAAAGCAGCGGTGGAATGGCAACGTGCTGTGTGGATGTCGCCAAGCAAGCGTTGGTGATCATAATACCCAAACCAATGCCAGCGATAATGCCGCCAACAACCTCGCCGGTGAAACAAGCAATCTGTTCTGCGAATGGTTTATGTTTCATAACGTGTGCAACGATGCCTAAC
>CAZKTW010000605.1:0-1171 GCA_964555775.1 uncultured Bifidobacteriaceae bacterium
GGCATTTCAGTAAAATCCATGAACGCACATCGTCCGGGATGAGCCAGGCTGGCTCAGGGCGCTGTCACACCGCGCCATCTCGTCGCGCCGTAGTAAACGAAGGCGGAAGTCGCGCAACCACGGTAAACCGGGTTCTTCCCGCAGATGACGCAGAGGGGCGCAGATTTTTTAACCACAAAGAACGCAAAGGACACAAAGGTGGGGCGAGACTCCCGGCGAGCCGTTTCCTTGACTGATTACTGAACACTGGAAACTTGAAACTCTGCCTTCTGGATTGTCCGCAGATTGCGCCGATACACGCAGATTTTTTAACCGCAGAGAACGCAGCGAACACAAAGAAACGTGTCTACACGGATTTCACGGATTAACACGGATGGTAGGGCGCGTCACTCCGTGCGCGCCGCCTTGTTTGTACAGAAGCAAACGAAGGGATCCGCCGCATTGCCGTCCGCGTCAAGCAGGGCGGGCACCATGTATCCCGCGCTGACGTGCTCCGCCGGTTCAATCGTGGCTGGCTGAATTTTCAGCGGTATTATTGCCCACTTGCGGACGCGTGGGCGGTATATGATAATTCAGGCAGGCAACCAGTGCTGCTCGAACAAGGTCCATGAAAACAAGAACGAAACGTCTCTCGCCTTTTGCCGCGGCAGCCGGCCGTGCGCTGGTGCGCTCGGCTCGTGTAGCCCGACAGACTGCCCGCGCTCACGGCACGCCGATTTACTTGTGGCGTGACGGCAAAGTCGTCGCCGAAGAACCCTGAAGCATACACAGTCCGCCTTCTGACTCCTGAATTCTGCCCATGGTGGGGCGAGACTCCCGGCGAGCCGTTTCCCGGAACTTATTTTACAGGAGGAAACGGAGGTAACAGAGTCTTGAAACTTGAAACTCTCTTTCAGCCTTCAGCCTTTAGCCTTCGTTCCGCCCCTCTTATCCTGCAGGCGTATCGGAGATTCGGCCGCCGCTGAGTATTGTCCCATTCCAATTGACGATGACCCGTGTCGCTTTTCCCTTCCTGAGGCGGACAAATGTCAGTTGTATATTGTCATCGGTCTGACCGGGGTTGATAACGAAGCTGTCAGTTTTCACCGGAACGAAGTCGCCGGCGTTCTGCCCAGACGGGAATGCTGCCAGGCCGCGAACCGATGCGACGAGGTAGTCCCCCGTCTTGTCC
>CAZKTW010000606.1:0-1170 GCA_964555775.1 uncultured Bifidobacteriaceae bacterium
TGTTTCAACTGCGCCGCTTCCGGCACGCGTTCCAGCTCGGAATACTTCACGATCAGGTCCGGCACGAACGTCTCGTGCAACGTAATGTAAACATACCGGTCAATCGCCGCCGCGATGAGAAAACCGCCAAATTTTTCGTAATACGACGGCAAATCCGTGCCACCGCCGCCGAGGGTGACGCGAAGAGGTGAACGCGCAATGATCATAAAATGAAATTAAAAGCGGAAAGCGGGAAAGCGGGAAAGCGAAAACAAAACAGTCGCCAGCGCTGCGAACGACGTGACCGCGTGCATAATCCGGCGGGTTCGTCCCTTGGCTTTGCGTCCAATGGTGGTCAAGATGGCAAGAATCTCGTTGGTTTCCGCCAAAAGTGAACGCACCTCTACCGGGTTGCCCAAAGGCGACGCCTCGCATAGTTCCAACCAATAGACCGTTTCGGAAGCCTCCTTCTCTGCGATACCGACTTTATGGATGAAATCAGCTTTTGACTCCGCGCGATTGGCCTCACGGTAATTTGCACCGATTGATGTTCCGGATTTTAGCAACTGCCGTCCCATTTCGATTCCATCCACGGTCTTGGGAAAAGTCCTGATCAATCTCACAATTCGAACGCTGAATTCCTTTGTTCTTCCTTCCAATTCGGTTTTCATTTTTTGGTCTGGTTTGGGGGTGGGTTTATTTGTTTCCACTTTTCGCTCTTCGGTAAATTTCTTCCACCACCACCATTGCCGCGCGCGCTTCCGCAAGGCCCGCGCCGGACTTTCGATCCGATGGTTTCCACTTTCCCGCTTTCCCGCTTTCCGCTTTCGCAACATCCTTTTCAAATTCCAACATCTCCATTCGCCAGGATTCGTCCGGGCCCGGAAATTCATAAAGCTTGGTGTCGGGAATGCCCATCTCCGGTTTCATCTGATGGTGATAAAGCTTCTCGACGCCGTAACTCCCGCCAATACCTTCGATGTGCAGCTTGGCGTATCGCCCATAAATCTCGAAGGAAAAAAGGTTTTTCCATTCCGTGCAACTGACGTGCAGCCAGGCGGTCTGCTTTTTGGCGGTCCGCAGACTCAAAAAAGCGTTGTCATCCACCGGCATGTCCCAGAAATACGTCGTGGCGTGGCCGTCAATCTGTTTGAACCCGCCGAGAAACCAGCCCGCCAGATCAATCAAATG
>CAZKTW010000607.1:0-1168 GCA_964555775.1 uncultured Bifidobacteriaceae bacterium
GTGGCGCGGCGTCCAATCCGTGCTCTGGCGGTTCATTGAAAATGAAATCGAGGGCGTGGCCTTCCGGCTGAACGACATTTATTGGAAGGAAACCGTCCGCGCCGCCGACCAGCTGCAATATCTGCGGTTCAAGGAGCGCAAGTTTGGCTGTGGCTGCCTCGACCAGTGGCGCCGGGAGCAGAAATCCCTGCACACACAACTGGAAGAACGGTTGATTCCCTTTGAAATCATCCTGACGCACCAGGCCTTCTTGCTGGATGACCGCCCGCGTTTTGTGGATTTCGACCTGTTCGGCATGCTCGAAAACTTTCTCTATTCCGGCCATTACCATCTGCCCCAGCGGCATCGGCAAATCCGCGAATGGCACGGCCGGATGAAGTCTGTCAAACACACCGATTTTAGCGCGTGAAAAATTACATCATCGATACCAACGTCCTCCTTCACGATCCCAATTCCCTGTTGAGCTTCGCGGACAACCATGTCTTGGTGCCCATCGAAGTCATCGAGGAAATTGACCGTTTCAAGCGCGAGTCCACCGAACTGGGCCAGAATGCGCGCACGGTTTCCCGGATGCTCGATGCCTTTCGGGGCGAAGGCAGCCTGAGTGAAGGGGTGAACCTGCCCAACGGCGGCAAATTAAAAATCGCCTTTTACAAAAACGGCCACTCGACCAACGCGGACGCCGGGTTCAACGGGAACACCGTGGACAACCGGATCCTTTCCCTCGCCGCCAGCGTCCAAAAGGCGCAACCCAAAAATCCCGCGGTGCTCGTCTCCAAGGACATCAACCTCCGCATCAAGGCCGACGCGTTGGGATTGCTGGCCGAGGATTACGAGACCGATCGCGTGTTCATCACCGACCTTTACACCGGCATGGCGGAAATGTCCGTAAGCACGGACCGAATGGCCGCGTTCCGCGCCAACGGCGAATTGGACCTGGAAAGCGGCAAGAAATATTTCCCGAACGAATATTGCACGCTTACGGACGAGACGAACCCCAAGCGGACCGCCCTGACCAAGGTGGATGCCACCGGCACGAAATTGATTCCCATCATTGACTGCCGCGAAGGCGTCTGGGGCATCAAACCGCGCAACCGGGAGCAGCATTTTGCCTTCGACTCGCTGCTGGATGACCGGGTCAAACTCGTCACGCTCATGGGCAAGGCCG
>CAZKTW010000608.1:0-1143 GCA_964555775.1 uncultured Bifidobacteriaceae bacterium
CGGGCAGCCAGGCGCGGATTTTCGCGCGGCCTTCCTCGGTCAACGGACTGCGCACCCCGCCGGGCACGGCCCAGGCGGGATGGATTTTCTTGCCGCCGAGGATCTCGATGATTTCCTGGCCGAACTGGCGCAGGCGGATGCCGGCGCGGGCGAGATCGGCGTTGGAGGCGATCAGGCCGAAGACATTGCGTTGCGCGGGCGGCGTGTCCCAACCAAGCAGGAAATCCGGCGCGCTCAGGTGGAAGAAACTCAACGCATGGCTTTGGACCATCTGGCCGAGGTTCATCAAGCGGCGCAGTTTGTCCGCGGCGGGCGGGATGTTGACGGCCATGATGGCGTCGCCGGCCTTGGCCGAGGCGAGCAGATGGCTGACGGGGCAAATGCCGCAGATGCGCGGGGTGATGCCCGGCATTTCGCTGTAGGGCCGGCCTTCGCAGAATTTCTCGAATCCGCGGAATTCCACGACGTGGAATATGGCGTCGGACACGTTGCCCGCGTCGTCCATGAAGATGCTGATCTTGGCATGGCCCTCAATGCGGGTGACGGGGTCGATGACGATGCGTTTTGACATAATTTCGTGATGCGTGAACCGTGAAACGTGAATCACGGATCACGTTTAACGTTTCAGGCTTTTCTTTTTCATCCAAATTTCAAATTTGCGCCTTCCAGTTTCGGCGCCTGGCCGCTCAACACCTGAACCATGAAAGCCTTGATCCGATCAGCCGGCGGCGGACAACCGGGCAGGAAATATTCCACGTGCACGGCTTCGTAAATCGGCATCACGCGCTTGAGCAGGGCGGGTACAATGCCGTCGCCGTGCTGGGGCAGGCCCGGGTTGAACTGGGCATTGTCGATGTAGGCGCATTGGAGGACGTTCTCGTCGTTGCCCAGGCCCAGCTGGTTGCGGAGGGCGGGCACGTTGCCGGTGACGGCGCAGTCGCCGAAAGCCACCAGCACCTTGGTGCGGGCGCGGATTTTATGGAGCATTTCGAGGTTGTCCTCATTGCAGACGGCACCCTCGATGAGGCAGACGTCCACATTGTTCGGATAGGCCTTCATGTCCACGACCGGGCTGTAAACGAGCTCGATCTTGCCGGCGAGGTCGATGAGAAATTCGTCGAGGTCGAGGAATGACATGTGGCA
>CAZKTW010000609.1:0-1138 GCA_964555775.1 uncultured Bifidobacteriaceae bacterium
GCCATGACCACGATCCAGAAAATCCTCGTCACCGCCACCGTCGCCGTGCTGGCCGGGGCAGGCCTCTACGAAGCCCGCCAGACCGCCTTCCTGCGCGAACAAAGCCTGGCGCTCCAGCAAGAGGAGACGGAACAAATCAAACAATTGCAGAACGAGCGGGACACAGCCACGAATCAAGCAGCTCGATTGCTTGCTGAAAACAGCCGGTTAAGATCAGATTTCAATCAGACCGAACTGTTAAAATTGCGCGGTGAAATCGGCGCGGTTCGACGAAAAAACAACGATCTGCTGAAAGAAAATCAGGCTTTAGAGTCAAAGGCTGCTGCCGGTGAATTCACCAATCAGATTTCGGCGTATGATCAGTCGGTTTTGCTGAAACAGCATGCAACTGACGCCACAACCTTGCTACTCGACGCGATCCGGAAATATGCCGCCGAATATGGCGGACAGTGCCCCGAAAAGTTTGAGCAACTGGTAAACTCAGGCGATCTCAAGATCACAAACTTCGTCGGCAATCTTGGACTCAATGACTTTGAACTCGCCGAAGCGGGATCAACCAATTTCAACGGGAAAAAGATCGTATTACGCCTGCGTACCCCCATTCCAAATCCCGGGGAACAGTCTATAATGGTGGAAGGCGGGATAAACCCCGATGGAACGACTTTTACGGAAATATATGGTGTCGCTGAATAGCTGTTCACACACCGAAAAGCTCAAGTCGTCACGGTGGCAGCCGGCAACACACCACCCACTTCAAACCACCACCGCCACGCGCTTTCGCAGTTCCACCCGCCGGGTCTTGCCGTTGATGGTCTGGGGCAGTTCCTTCACAAATTCGATTTCACGCGGATATTTTTTGTGTAGCGGCGCGCGTCTCGCCTGCCGTGGAACCGGGCTTCCAGCCTGGCGGATAAAACCTCACGCACACCCGAGGGCTCGAAACTTTCGTGAGTCGTTGAAACTTCGCACGCCAATTCCGGGCGGCGGGACGCCATCCTCCACGTCAGGCAGGATGCCCGACGCCACCGCGCTGCCGCAACTCCACCCGCCGGGTCTTGCCGCTGATGGTCTGGGGCAGTTCCTTCACGAACTCGATTTCCCGTGGATATTTGTAGGGCGCGGCGGTCTGCTTGCAGTG
>CAZKTW010000610.1:0-1133 GCA_964555775.1 uncultured Bifidobacteriaceae bacterium
ACGCCTACCGCACCATTCACGGCGCGGACGTGCATCCCCGGCTCGTGGCGGAATTCCTCCTGCTCAATGACGATTTTCCCCGCTCGGTCCGGTTTTGCGTGAGCGAATTGAACCGCTCGGTGCGGCGCATTTCCGGCGTGGCCGAGGGCCATTTTTGCAATGAAGCCGAAAAATTGACCGGCCGTTTTCTTGCGGAATTGCAATTCAGCGTCGTGGACGAGATTTTCGATCGGGGCCTGCATCAATATCTCGACGAGGCGCAGACCAAACTGAATAATATTGGCGAAGCGCTGTTCCGCGCTTATATTTTTCAGCCGTTTCAAAATCCGAACGAGGAACACATGGTGCAACAGGAGGAACAACAACAACAAATTGGCGGCCGGATGAAATCCCAACCTTCATGAAACGCATCGGCATTCTGACGGCCGGCGGCGATACGCCGGCGCTCAACGCCACCATTCATGGCGCGGTGGTGCGCGCCAACCAGCTCAAGGTCGAAATCGTCGGCCTCATCAAGGGATTCAACTGCCTGTTCAACCCGCGGGCGCCGCATGTCCATCTCAACCCGCTGTACCAGGAAATCCCCGAGCTGGATCCGACCAAGGGCGGCACGCTCATCGGCTCGTCGCGGGATTACGTGGATCCGAACAAAAAGGACGAACTCGATCTCATCACCCTGCGCCTCAAGAAACTGGGAATTGAAGGGCTGATTTGCATTGGCGGCGACGGCACGCTCAACGGCCTGCAACCGCTGGCTGAACGCCTGCCGGTGGTGCTGGCGCCCAAGACGATTGACAATGACCTGGGGCTGAATTATCCGAGCGAGCCCGACGAATGGGTGCGCATCAACGATGCCGCCGCCAAGCACGGTTACCGCTACAAGCATGCCCCGTCCAGCGCCGTCTTTGACTTGGAACACATTGTCAACTACGCCACGCCGGGTTATGCCACGGCGGTCTTTGTCTCCGCCCAGGGCGTGGAACGCATCCGCACCACGGCGGAGAGCCACCGGCGCATTGCCATCATCGAGGTCATGGGCCGGCATTCCGGTTACATTGCGCTTGGCACGGCCTACGGGCAGCCGGACATCGTTTTGATTCCCGAACATCCGCTCGACCTCGAACGCCTCGTGG
>CAZKTW010000611.1:0-1133 GCA_964555775.1 uncultured Bifidobacteriaceae bacterium
GCACGCCGATCATCCGGCACGACGCCGACTGGCAGATGATTTACAATCCGCATCCCCCCTATGAAATCCTGGGCAACAAGTTGATTGAGTTTGCGACCCTGCAACGGCTGCGCCGGTTTGCGCGGTACTGGGACCTGGTCGGCAATAGCGGCAACTTCGTGGAATCCACGCCTTTGATCTGGAACTCCCCCTCTCCTCCGTTGCCAACGGAGGAGAGGGACGGGCTGAGGAGGTGCGTAGCTTCACCGAGTTCCCCTTTCCTCGCCTTTCTCCGTTTCAGTGACTGGCTTTACGCGCGCACAAGCCGAACCGACGGCATTGCGCTGGTGCGGCTGATGGAATTGCTTTTTGAATATCTCACCATCGAAATGAAATTGGAAGCAAAGCCAACAGCCGAAACGCTATGGCGCGATTACCGACGCGGTGGCCGCCACGACAAACCAGCCTTCCTGAAGGATTTTCTTCCCGTCGAGGAAAAAGTCATCCGATTGCGCAAAACCAAATCGACCCTGCCCAAACGCCAGGCCCGGCATTTGGTGTGAAGGAAGGGATTGCGCAGAATGGAAATTATGAAGGTTGGGACTGGTTGGCGGGGATACGTCCTCCCTCCTCATGAACCCCTTGGGAGCGTCAGCGTTCCCAGGAACTGTGCCCGGGTTCAAAGGTTCAAAGCGCGAAATTCAGTTTCGGAGAATCCCCACCCCGACCCTTTCCCCAAGGAGAGGGAGAATTATCGCCTGTCGGTCAATGAATCGTGAGTTGATCAAATTATTGCGTCGCACACGTAGCTGTTCCTTCTCCTCTGGGAGAAGGTCAGGATGAGGGCGGATACAATTATCTCGACCTTTCTTCCGCCTCTTCATTCGTCAAATTATATTTCACGCGCAGGACGGCCAGGCCGACCACCGCCGGATACGCCTGGTCGGATTTCATCCGCGGCTCGACGTATTCAAGCACTTCAAACAACAGTCCGTTCGCCGCTTCGTAGGTCAGGCCGGTGAGCTGGACGATATATCGCGTCGCCCGGTCAATCAGCTTGAGGTTTGACGGCACGACCCAGACCATGAAGTTGCCCATAACCCGCCCCAGCCGCACCATGGTGCAGGTCGAAAGCGCGTTCATCACCAGCTTCA
>CAZKTW010000612.1:0-1117 GCA_964555775.1 uncultured Bifidobacteriaceae bacterium
CCCAACGGAGGGTGTTCCGAAATTCAAATTGATAAAACGCGAAAACCGGGTGTTTTTCGAAATTTTTCAAAACTTCATTCCCTGCTTAAGGGAGGTCCAAACGCAGTTGTACGGGACGGATGGGTTCCAAAAGGCCGCTGCTTTGTGGTTCTGCGATCATGGCCGTGGCTCTGAGCAGTGCCACCGTATCTGCCAGCAGACACATGATCCAAGTTAGCCGCAAACTGTTCAGGAAAAATTGGCTCAAGCCGAGTTGGTTCTTGTCGTACGACTGAGTGGCTTCAATCCAAGACCGCGCTTGTCGCAGTAATTGTTGTCCGACCCGCGAACCAAAGGGGATGGTCCCGAATAGAATCTCATGGTCTTGGGGTTGGAAGGAAAACTCCTGCGGACAAGTGCTGCGACGCCCGCACCAGTTGCACAGCGGATCGGAGTCGGCGACGCCAAACCAATGCAATTGTTCGGCCTCATGGAGCCCCAGCCAGTGAAGGCTCTGGCCCTGATCGCAAGTCAGGCTAAACGGATTTTCAAACGCATCCGGTAAAACCATGCCCGGCCGAAATTTGGTGACCAAGGCCACCTGCAACTTTTCCCGCAAGCGGCGTTGCGTCACCATTCCCAGACAGCCCAAATCCCCGACGACAATGCTTGGGGTCCATTCCAAATGCCGGGCGCAGTATTTAACGCTGGGTTCCAGAAACACCACATCATCTCGATTGGCAGGCGCCGCCCAAGAGATCAGCGAGGCCAGCAAAATGCTCGGTTGATGTTGGCGCAACCATAAGCGCAGCGTATGTTTTTTGTAGCCCACGAAATAACGGCTGAAACCGTCTTTGCGGCTGCGGCCACCATTCCTGGCACGGCGTGCACTATATTGGCCCAAGGAGTTTTTTTATATGCATTGGTGGCGGCGGGCAAATCGGTGGAATCAATCACAGCCACTGTCTTGGCAAAACCCGCCGTGCCTTCGATCAATGGGGCCAGCAGATGCTCGTTGATCCGGCGCAGCCTGGTCGGGTCGAAGGTCTGAGGGAACTCATGCAACTGGCGGACACCGGGCACCTGTAGACGATGGCGTAACCGTGCAAAGGATCGCCAAGACCGATGCTCCGCTAAC
>CAZKTW010000613.1:0-1117 GCA_964555775.1 uncultured Bifidobacteriaceae bacterium
ATCCGGCTCTCAAATTCCAGCCCTTCGCGCACGGCCATGATGGCCATGCCGTGCCGTCCCAGATCGCCGTTGACCAAAACCATGTCGCCGGCCTGGACGTTTTGCGGCGCGATTTGCTGTTCGTGTTCGATGACGCCGATGCCGGCGGTGTTGATGTACAAACCATCGCCCTTGCCTTTATCCACGACCTTGGTGTCGCCGGTGATGATTTGCACGCCGCAACGCTGCGCCGCATCGCGCATCGAGCTGACGACCCGCCAGAGGGTTTCCATCGGCAGGCCTTCCTCGATGATGAACGCGCTGCTGAGGTAAAGCGGACGCGCCCCGCTCATGGCCAGATCGTTCACCGTGCCATGAACCGCCATCGAACCGATGTCGCCGCCGGGGAAAAAAATCGGGCGGACGACGTAGGAATCCGTTGTGAAGGCGAGTTTTTTGCCGGTCCATTCCACCACTGCCGAGTCATGCTGCGTATTGAGCAGTGGATTGCCAAACGCGGTCAGAAACATCTTGCCGATGAGCTGGTGCATCAGCTTCCCGCCGCCGCCATGTGCCATCAGCACGTGTGGATACTGCGTGATGGGGATGGGGCAGGCCGGCGTAAAATTTTCGATGGGCATCTGACTCATGCGGTCTTGACGGCTGCTTCAGGCGTTTGCCTTCGATATCGGTAATATGCCGCGCAGGCGCCTTCGCTTGACACCATCGTTGCGCCGAGCGGATGCTCCGGAGTGCATTTCGTGCCAAAGGCCGGACATTCGTGCGGTTTGATTTGACCCTGCAACACCAGGCCGCTGAGGCATTCGGCCGGTTCGTCCACGTGATGGTCGGCCAGACCAAATTTTTTCTCGGCGTCAAACGCCGCGTAGGCGTCGTTCAAACCGAGGCCGCTCTGTGGAATTTCGCCGACCCCCCGCCACTTGCGCGCCACAACCTTGAAAACTTTGCGCATGATTTCCTGCGCCGGCTGGTTGCCTTCCCGATGCACCGCACGGGTGTATTGATTCTCCACCTCGGCGCGGCCGGATTCGAGCTGTTGCACCACCATCAGCACGCCCTGCAAAATGTCCAGCGGCTCAAAACCGGTGACGACAATCGGCACATGATATTTTGCCGC
>CAZKTW010000614.1:0-1108 GCA_964555775.1 uncultured Bifidobacteriaceae bacterium
CCGTCTTGCCTTCCTTGCGCTGGACGTGTTCGCCCACATAGCGCACGCCCTTGCCCTTGTAAGGCTCCGGCGGATAGAAACCGCGCAACTCGGCGGCCACCTGCCCCACCACTTTTTTGTCCGGACCTTCGATGGTCAGCTTGGTGTTTTCCTCGACCGTCACCTTGATCTGGTCGGGAATGTTGTAATTGATCGGATGCGAATAACCGAGGGCCATGTTCACCACCTTGCCCTGAACCGCGGCCTTGAAGCCGACGCCCTGGATTTCAAGCTTCTTGACGAAACCTTCCGTCACGCCCTTGACCATGTTGTTGACGAGCGCGCGGCTCAGGCCGTGCAACGCCTTCGCCTGGGCGTCGTCGCCGTCCCGGCTGACAACAATGTTGCCGTCCTGGACCTTGAGGCTGGTGCGATGCGGCAATTCCCAGTCGAGTTTGCCCTTCGGGCCCTCGACAGAAACTTTCTGCCCCTTCACTTCCACCTTCACCTTGGGCGGAATGGCAATCGGTTGTTTTCCAATTCGCGACATAATTCAAATTTGTTACCAGACGTAACAGAGCAATTCACCGCCAATGTTTTTCTTGCGCGCCTGCGTGCCGGTCATCACCCCTTCCGGTGTGGAAACCACCGCCACACCGAGACCGCCCAGAACCCGGGGGATTTCGGTCGCCCCGACGTAATGACGCAGGCCCGGCTTGCTGATGCGGCGCAGTCCTTCAATCACGCTCTTCTTGCCCTGATACTTCAACTGGATCTTGATCTTTTTGGCCGGCTTGCTCTCCACCGCCACTTCGGCGACGTAACCTTCGCTCTTCAAAATGTGCGCGAGATCTTCCTTGATCCGCGAATGCGGCATTTCCACCGTGGGCAGCAAGGCGCGGCTGGCGTTGCGGATGCGGGTCAACATGTCGGCAATCGGGTCGGTCATATCAAAATCGTAATCGTTAACTTATTGCGTTTACCAACTGGCCTTCACCACCCCGGGGATCAAGCCGTTCAACGCGGCCTCCCGGAACGTCAGACGCGACGCGGCAAACTTGCGCAGATAGCCGCGGCGGCGGCCGCTGGCCGAGCAACGGTTCACCAGCCGCACGGGGCTGGCGTCGCG
>CAZKTW010000615.1:0-1107 GCA_964555775.1 uncultured Bifidobacteriaceae bacterium
TGACTTTGGCTGCGCTTTCAAAACGAGTGTACGGCTTCAAAAAGGTTAAATTCACGTCGCCCGTGGGGCCGTTGCGCTGCTTGGCAATCAACAGATTGACCGGCAGACCATCCGGCTCTTCCACGGCGGCGCCTTCTTCGTCATCACCGGCGTTCGGCTTGTACAACAGACCCACCACGTCCGCATCCTGTTCAATCGCGCCCGATTCCCGCAAATCGGACAAACGCGGTTTGCGGCTCTTGTCCTTCTCCAGTTCGCGGTTCAATTGGCTCAAAACCAGCACCGGCACCTTCAATTCCTTCGCCAGCGCCTTGATGCCGCTGGAAATATCCGCTATTTCCTGCTGCCGGTTCTCCTGTGAGCGACGCGCAGTAGAATGCAGCAATTGCAAATAATCAATCACAAAAAGCTTCACGCCGTGCTGTTGGGCCAGCCGCCGCGCCCGCGCCCGCAGTTGCAGAATCGAAAGCCCCGCCGAATCGTCGATGAACAACGGCGCGTTGGCCAGCCGGCCCGCCGCGCTGGTCAGCTTTGGGAAATCCGACTCGCTCATGAAGCCTTCGCGGATGCTGCGCAGGTTCACCCGCGCGACCGAACACATCATGCGCAACACCAGCGACTCCGCGCTCATTTCCAAGCTGAATACGCCCGCCGGCAGCTTCTGCTCCAGCACCACGTGTTCCACAATGTTCATCGCGAGGGACGTTTTGCCCATCGACGGCCGCGCGGCGATGACAATCATTTCGCTGCCGTGCAAACCGTCCGTCATGCGGTCCAGGTCCGCAAAGCCCGTCCCCAATCCGTTCAACACGCCCTTGCGGCTGAAATAATTTTCAATGGTCCCGATGGCCTTGCCCACCAGTTCCTTGACGCCCAGCACGCTGCCCTGCACGCGCGCTTCGCTGATGCGCAGCACGTCGCGCTCCACCTCGTCCATCAGCGCGTCCACGTCGCCCTCGTAATCATAGACCCGCCCGACCACGTCCGTGCAGGTGTGGATCATTTTCCGCAGCAGGAATTTCTCGCGGACGATTTCCAGGTAGTAGGAAAGATTCGCCGCGCTCGGCACGGCGTCCTGCAACTGCGCCAGATAGGCGATGCCGCCGA
>CAZKTW010000616.1:0-1104 GCA_964555775.1 uncultured Bifidobacteriaceae bacterium
CGCCGCTCGAGAACCGGCTGCTGGACTTGTGGAGCATCGTGGATTTCATCCAGCCGGGCTACCTGGGCAACCAGGAACAATTTCTCGAAACCTATGAACCTCGCACCCCGGTGGCTGACGAGACCGCTCCGGTGGAGCCGCCCGCCCGCGGCGAAAAAACCGAGTCCACGCAGCGCATCGCGCGCAAGCGGCTTTCAGCCCGGTTGCGGCCGCTACTCCTGCGTCGCCTGAAAAAGCATGTCGCCAAGGATTTGCCTGACCGCATCGAGGAACGGCGCGACTGTCCGCTGGGCGACGAGCAACGGAAACTTTACCTGGCCGAACTGCGCCGCAGCCGCGATCAGATCATGCAGGCGGTGGCGGAGCAGGGCCTCAACAAAAGCAAGATGCACGTGTTGGCGGCGCTCACGCGGTTGCGCCAGGTCTGCTGCCATCCGCGGCTGGTCGGCAGCGACACCGCATCCGGCAAGACCGAAACGCTTTTCGAGTTGCTCGATCCGCTGGTGGCGGAGGGCCAGAAGGTTCTGGTTTTCAGCCAGTTTGTGCAGATGTTGACGCTGCTGGAGAAGGAATGTCACGACCGGCAAATCCATACGCACATGCTCACCGGCCAGACGAAAGACCGGCAGCAAGTCGTCAGCGAGTTCCAAAGCGACACGCGGCCCGGGGTTTTCCTGTTGAGTTTGCGCGCGGCCGGAACCGGATTGAACCTTACCAACGCCAGCTATGTGGTGCTCTACGACCCGTGGTGGAACCCGGCGGTGGAGGCGCAGGCGATCGACCGGTCACACCGCATCGGCCAGACACAGACGGTGAACGCCTACCGGCTCATCGCGCCCGGCACCGTCGAGGAAAAAATCTGGGAACTGCAACAGAGCAAGGCGCAGACGATTGCCGACGTGCTGGGCGAGGAAGGTTTCGCGCGCAGCCTCACGACGACGGATTTGGAGTATTTGTTTGCCGAGGATTAAAGGGTTCTTTGCTTCGGCGGTTACAGTAGATCGGGACGACCGCTTCGGGGGTTTTCCGGACTGATGGTAAAAAGCGGCTCAGGGTTTGTTCTGCGGATCGAAGAACAAGCCGCTCAAGACCGCGTTGTCGCCG
>CAZKTW010000617.1:0-1101 GCA_964555775.1 uncultured Bifidobacteriaceae bacterium
GGTGTTTCATAACTGATAACTGATTTGTTACTGGTTGTTGTTTGTCGGAACCTAAACTCTGATTGCTTTTTATCTTATCAGCATTCACATTTTTGTGGAATGGACAAAACTATGAATCTTATGGGAAAATATGCTGATTTTGGGGCTAATCCTTCACCCGTTCCTCTGTTTGATCGGATTTTTCGTGACCGGTCAGGGACCTACCTGAATGCGGTAAAAGCGGATGGGATGGGCACTGAAACCCGGGTCCACCAGCGTGACCGGGATGACTGGTGAGTTGCTCGTGGTCAATGCCTGCCAGTTCACAAGATTGCTCGAGGCCCATAACGTATAATCCGGACCCAACGCGCCCGTAGCCACCAGGCTCACCAGCCCGCCCGCCACATTGATTGAACTCATCACCGGCGGTGCCAGCGGATTGACAATGACCTTGAAATTGTCTGTCGCACTCAGATTCCCGCTGTCCACCACCTGCACGACAATCTGGTTGGTGGTATTGGCCTGGCTCACGGGCGGACGCCATGTTAAGACGGCATTGGTGTTGTTGACCTTTGTGAGGGCCGCGTTATTAGGAGCGGAGATCAGGTTGAAGGTCAGTGTTTGCGGCGGTTGATTCGTATCCGTCGCCGTGTTGGTAACCGTCAGCGTCATACCCGCGTTAATTGTCTGATCGGCAATGGGCGTCAGCACCGGCGGCGTGTTGGCTTGCGGCTGGCCCACAAAAGTCAACACGCTCAATCCCGGCAGGGCATAGCTAAACGATGCACCGGCGAGGCTGACCGCCGATTGGCTGGCCAGTGAAAGGTTGCCGGAAGTGATCCAAGGGGTCACAGTGCCGACCGCAGGGAAGTTGGCAAGGTTAAAAATCTGCGTCACGGTGGTTGAACTGGAGTTAACGGCGACGATGGCGAAATTCAGCGAGTTTGAATCCTTGTAAGCGCTGATTTGCGCCGAACTGGTGTTGTTGCCGGCGTCAATACGGTAAAAATTCGGACGTACGAAACGGGAAAATTGTCCGAGCGCATACATCCGCTTGGCAGGAACGCCATTGGTGTCAGTCAGCCCTTCATTGTCCGCATTTCCGGAAATCAGCCACCAATA
>CAZKTW010000618.1:0-1100 GCA_964555775.1 uncultured Bifidobacteriaceae bacterium
CCGCCGTAAGCAGGCCATGCGAATTGGGGCGGTTTTGCAAAATCGCCGCGCCGGCTCCATCACCAAACAGCACGCAGGTATTCCGGTCCGTCCAATCGGTGATCGACGAGAGCTTTTCCGCGCCAATGACAAGCACCGTGTCGTAGGTGCGCGACATGATGAACTGCTGGCCGATTTCGAGTGCATAAATAAAGCCGGAACAGGCGGCCTCCACGTCGAACGCCGCCGCCCGCTTCGCCCCGATTTTGCGCTGGACGAGACAGGCGGTGTTCGGGAACGGCATGTCCGGCGTAATGGTGGCAACGATGATGAGGTCAATCCGATCAGCGGTGACGCCCGCCATCTTCATCGCCCGTTCGGCGGCTTTCACGGCCATGTCGGAAGTAAATTCATCCTTGGCTGCCAGCCGGCGCTGTTTGATTCCGGTGCGCGTGGTGATCCATTCATCCGAGGTCTCGACCATTTTTTCGAGGTCGGCGTTGCTCAAAATTTTGGCCGGCACATACGAACCGACGCCGGCAATGGAACAGGAACGGCCCTGGAAATTATGTTTGGCGCGGGGATTTTTGAATTTGGGGCTCATGCGGACGCGGGAACGGTAATTTCCGCGGCGGCCAGCTTTTCATTGGCGCGCGCGATTTCTCGGGCGATGATTTCGTTGACGCGATGTTGCACGGCCCCGGCCGTGACGCGCAAGGCGCTGGCAATGGCACGTTCGCGGGCCGAACCGTGCGCCTTGAACACCATGCCGTTGAAGCCGAGCAGCGGCGCACCCCCATAAACCTCGGGGTCCATGCGCCGGCGGATGGCTTGAAAGGCGTTCTTGGCGAGATAGGCGCCGATTTGTCGCTTGGGATTGCGCATCAATTCGCGTTTGAGCATCGAAAACATGGCCACGGCCAGGCTTTCCGCTGTTTTCAAAACAATGTTGCCGACAAAACCATCGCACACAACCACGTCCACGTGGTCCTTGAACAAATCGTGTCCTTCGACATTGCCGATGAAATTCAAGTCGAGCTGTTTGCAAAGCTTGAAGGCTTCGAGCGTCAATTCGTTGCCCTTGGAATCTTCCGTGCCGATGCTGAGAATGCCCACGCGCG
>CAZKTW010000619.1:0-1093 GCA_964555775.1 uncultured Bifidobacteriaceae bacterium
ATTATTTTCTGCGGGTGGTAGGCATTTCCTGGCAGGTTGTTCACCCGGTTGATTTGACCGGCGTAAAACCTGCCCACGTCTTCAGTAACAACCGTTCTGTCCGGCTGGTTGGTTGAGCTCGCAATCTCCTTGCTCCCATCCATGCCGTTGGCGAAAATTTGGAAATAAAAATTGTGCGGGTCGTTGTCGTCAAAGAAATGGGCGGCTTCTGGCGGCAGATGGAATTCAGGCAATGGACGATTCCGCTGCAGCTCGGGCGGAGGGCCAGCCGGAAACTGGCCTGGAGGGGGGCGGCTCAAAACCTGGTCACCGAATTCTGGTCCGCGCGGCGGCGGACGATGCAACGCACCGGCCAAAACTCCAACCCGACGGTGCAATTCATCATCGATCCGGCGGAATTGACGCCCGCGCTCCAGTTGGTACGCCGTGAAACCAAAACCGGCGAGGACCACCACCAGGATGAGGCCGTACCAGAGCTGCAGCCGCCATTTGATGGATTTGAAGATCATTTTGGGGAGAACACTCAACATTCAACTTTCAACGCCCAACCTTCAATGTTCAAAACAAACAGCGTCCGCCAGCCGCACCCGACTTGGGTGTTGAGCGTTGAATGTTGAATGTTGAATGTTTTCACCTCACTCAACGCAATAGCCATGGCCGCGGCGCGTGGTGACAAATTCCGCGCCGAGTTTTTTGCGGAGATTGGAGACATGGACGTCGAGCAGGTTGGACAGCGAACTTTCGTTTTCATCGAACAGGTGCTCGTAAAGCTGCGTACGCGTGACCACCTCTCCGCGATGCAGCGCCAGAAATTCCAACAACGCGTATTCGCGTGCCGTCAATTCCACCGGCGACTTGCCCCGGGTCACGTTGCGTGCGGCGGTATCCACGGCTACCTCACCAATTTCGATGAGGTTGGTTGCTTTGTTCACGCTGCGCCGGATGAGCGCACGTACGCGGGCGAACAACTCCGGCAGGTCGAACGGCTTGACCATGTAGTCGTCGGCGCCGGTATCGAGACCCTTGACCCGGTCACGGGACTGGTCGCGGGCGGTGAGCATGAGCACGGGGGTCTTTTTGGTTTTGCGCAGGC
>CAZKTW010000620.1:0-1084 GCA_964555775.1 uncultured Bifidobacteriaceae bacterium
TCAAATACCGCCGGTTAACCACTTAGGTTATGTTGTCCGACGGTTATTTTATTTCCTGGAACCAGCAAAGGCTGAAGTGGCTGAGATTTGAAAGTTGAGCCGTCAGACATTGGACTTTTCCCACCATTCCGCTCCGGCTCATCGGCGCGAAATTATTATTGCCGCTTCTGGGGTGAAGACCCCATGGAAACCGTACAGCGACGTGCTATGGTGTCACCATGAATATGTTATTACTCTTGGTGGTTCTCCTTCTCTTGTTCGGTGGTGGCGGATTTTACTTTGGCGGACCCGTCATCGGCGGCAGCGGGATTGGCCTGATTCTGGCCATATGCCTTGTCGTGTATCTCCTGGGCGGATTCCGCACGAGAAGCCCATAGGCCGGCACAACGCTGGTTTATGGTCATCAGCCGATCGTGGTGAACGATGATATCAAGCACAGCCGGACCGCATCCGATCTTTCATCCCACGTTGCGCGCCTGACTCGACGCCAGCCGGATTGCGCATTTCCATAAAATGGTTCGCCACGGCGTGCCCGCTATTGGCGCAAACTACTCTGTTTTTTTCAATCACCGGCAGGAAGTTGCGGAAAGCGCTTCAAATTCTTAAAAACGCAAAACCCGCATTTTGCCGGATTCCGACGGTGAACCGCCACCTGCCACTCGCCTGGGGTGTTCACCCCATGGACATCAGGGAGCGACTGGCTGAAACTTTACTGGAATTGGCGTCTCGTCAGCCCGGACTCAAATCTCTTGATGGCCGGACAACAACTCAGGCTGTTTTGTTGGATGTCTATGAAATGGATCACTTTGCTGCGCACGCAACTGCTTTTGGCGTCAGGACTGTGGCTTCTGGTCGGGTTCCCTTGCCTGGCCCAGGTTGACCCCGAACATCGCAATCTGCTGGAATTGGGCTATGACGAACCGCTGGCCGGCCAGGGACCGCAAGGGGTCTACGCCTATTATTATTACAACCAGCCGCACGTCCTTAGCACGAATGTGGATTTGCGACTGGCCATCGCCCCGGTTTATTTGGACGGCGAACTGGGACTCAAGCGATGGCTTTCTCCCAACACGGACATCGGCTT
>CAZKTW010000621.1:0-1082 GCA_964555775.1 uncultured Bifidobacteriaceae bacterium
CGCTGGGCGGAACACTGGCTTTCACCCGTGCTCCCGGCGAGAATGTTGGCAGTTACTTGATTACTCCCAGCGGCCTGACCAGCACCAATTACACCATCACCTTCAACACCGGTTCATTGGCAATTACGCCTGCGGGGTTGACGGTCACTGCCAGTTCCAAGAGCAAAACTTACGGTTCGACTCTGACGCTCAATGGCGCGACGGATTTCACATCCACCGGGTTGTTGAACAGTGAAACAATTGGATCGGTGACATTGACTGCGAGCGGTTCACCGGCAGGAACAGCGGCAACAGCTGCCGCAGGTGCGTACACCATCACGCCCAGTGCGGCTGCGAGTGGAACTTTCAATCCGTCCAATTATACGATTACCTATGCAACTGGCACGTTGACCGTGAGCAAGGCGGCCCTGTCAGTTACAGCTGACGCCAAAACCAAGACCTATGGCGCGGTTGATCCAACGTTCACGGTAACCGACGCCGGCTTCGTCAACGGTGAGACAGGCGCAGTGCTCGGTGGCACGCTGGCTTTCGCTCGTGCTCCCGGCGAGAACGTCGGCAGCTACTTGATTACTCCCAGCGGGTTGACTAGCGGGAATTATACCATCACTTTCAACACCGGCAATCTCACCATCAACAAGGCGGCCCTGTCGGTCACTGCGGATGCCAAGACCAAGACGTATGGCGCGACAGATCCGTCGTTCACAGTCACTTACGCTGGCTTCGTCAACAATGAGACTCCGGCGGCGCTGGGCGGTACGCTAGCTTTTGCCCGTGCTCCCGGCGAAAATGTTGGCAGCTATTTGATCACGCCCAGCGGGTTGACCAGTGGGAACTACGCCATCTCCTTCAACACGGGCACGCTCGGCATCACCAAGGCGATCTTGTCCGTCACCGCCAACCCCACAACAAAATCCTACGGCGCGATTGACCCGGCCCTGACTTTTGCCGTGAGTGGCCTGCAGTTCAGCGATACGGCAGGCACCGTCTTGACAGGCTCGCTGGCGCGTGTGGCGGGCGAAACGGTTGCCGGCAGTCCTTATGCCATCGCGCAGGGAACGCTGGTGCCCAACGGCAATTACACC
>CAZKTW010000622.1:0-1069 GCA_964555775.1 uncultured Bifidobacteriaceae bacterium
AAATTCCAATTTTTGAACAGTCTGGAAACGAATTCGGCCGTCCCTGTGGGACTTATGCCCTTTTTTGTCATGTCCAGGGGTTGAAACACCGGGCTATTTTCAAAATGTCCCTTTGGGACATGCCATTTGCATTTGTTCAAAAATTGAGATGCACCGCCCCCCGCCGGGTTCTCTTTGCGATTGCTCCCGCCGCCGGCGACCGATAGCTTCCGCTCCATTGCCGCCCCATGAATGTCGCCATCGAAACCTCCAACCTGACGCGCGATTTCGGTAAGTTTCGCGCCGTCAATGAATTGAACCTCCGCGTCGAGTCCGGACGTTTCTACGGCTTTCTTGGCCCCAACGGCGCCGGCAAATCCACCACCATCAAGATGCTTACCGGCCTGCTGGCGCCCACCTCCGGCGCCATGCGCATCCTGGGCGAGGACATGGGTGACCCGCGCCGGGCACTCGAAGTCAAACGTCGCATCGGCGTGGTCCCGGAAAACCTCGCGCTGTTCGACAACCTGACCGCGCGCGAATTCCTCACCTTCATCGGTCGCATGTATCTGCTGCCCCGCGACCTGGTGCGCAACCGCTGCAACGAACTGCTCGCCATGATGGACCTGGCGCACGAAGAGAAGAAGCTCACGCTCGAATTTTCGCATGGCATGAAGAAAAAACTCGCCCTGGCCGCCGCCTTGATTCCCAATCCGGATCTCCTGTTCCTTGACGAACCCTTCGAGGGCGTGGACGCGGTGGCATCGCGGGTGTTGCGCGACACGCTCAAGCAATGCGTCGGTCGCGGCGCGACGGTCTTCCTCACCTCGCACGTGCTGGAGATCGTCGAGAAACTTTGTTCGGACGTCGGCATCATTGCGCAGGGACGGCTGGTTCACCAGGGTACGATGGAAGAACTGCATCGGGATGGCTCGCTGGAGGACAAATTCCTCGCCGTGGTCGGTGGCGAAGGACACGAGGTCCAGAAATTGAGCTGGTTGGAGGCCTGAATGAACTGGGATCAACTCCAGACGGTCCTCTGGCTGCGCTGGCGGCTCACGCGCAACCAGTGGGCGCGCAGCGGCGGCCT
>CAZKTW010000623.1:0-1068 GCA_964555775.1 uncultured Bifidobacteriaceae bacterium
CAGCAGACAGGCAATCCCTACAACTTGCGGAAGTCTCATTGCGCTTCATCTTATACGGCAAATCTATCTTTAAGAAAAGTTAATTTTGTGTGACGGGTGGCGAGGTGGTTGATGGTCCGGCTACGGCGAGCTGAGCCTGAATAAACGGGTGTCATTGGTGAGCGGGAGCGTGACCTGCTCGTTGCCGTTGGCATTGGCCGGGGTATTGGTGACTCTCAGCCAGTTTGCCGGCGCCAGATTTGTGGAGTTGTAAAGATTGAAGCCGGTGGCTGGCGCAGGCCACATCAGCGTGACGTTGGCGCCGCTGGCACTGCTGATGGCCAGTGACGGCACGCTGTCGAGTATTACCGGGGCCACGCCGACACTGACCACGGAGACGCCGGCCAGGCTGGTGACATTGTTGGAGAGGTCGCGCATCTGGAAAACATCCCAGCTAGCGGGAATCGCGCAGTTGGTCGTCGCGTCGGGGTTCCAGAGGACGTGCGCGCTGGTGAATCCGAGCCGTTGCAGCGTGGCGATCCAGGTGCCGTTCGTGTTAATCGTCAGGTCGGTCATCTGCGCGCCGACAAGCCAGCTGGCGGTGTTGCTGTAAGCCACGCCGCCGGCATCGGGCGTCTCGCTCGGCGGATTGATGCTTAGAGGAACGCGCAAACCACTGACGTTGGTGAGGTCCCATGTGTACCAGTTCCAATTCAAAACGTTTTGTGTCCACCAGAACAGGTAGGCGCGCGAGGCAATGCCCATGTTTTTCCCGGTCGTCGAACCGATCGCCGGCGCACCCTCGGTGCACCAGATGGGCGGGGAACTCCAGGCCGGATAATGCGAAAGCATGTCCCGCAAACCCACGATTTCGCCCAGGCTGTTTTCAGGCCGGGTCGTCATGTAATCGTGAAAGGAGACGATGTCCGGAGCCGGACCGCCGGCCTGGATGAATTTTTCCAGCCAACCCAGCCCGCCCAGAGTGATGTTCGGGCCGACGATTTTGATGCCCGGATCAATAGTGGTGAGGACGCCCCGGGCAATCTGCGCCATCGTCACCATGTTGGAAATGGCGCCGCTGTAAAAGTT
>CAZKTW010000624.1:0-1065 GCA_964555775.1 uncultured Bifidobacteriaceae bacterium
CATCGGTAAAATTAAAAATGAAGTGCTCGGAGAAACGATCCCGGTGGATCGGGAAGGCTAAATTCTGAACGCTAAAGGCTAAAAGAAGACAAAATCGGCAAAAACCGTGTCGGTCGAAGGTTGACGGCTATAATCAGAGCCAGTGTCGAATTCGCCGCTTTACTTCCGGCCATTTTTTTCAAAATCTGTAAGAGAGAATCGTGACGCCCAGGCTACACAATGAATTCCTGTCCGGTTTGCAGGAGCCAATCGTCACCAGTGACTAACATGGAGGTTTTCTCCCATTATGGCGTCGGCACCAAGGTGTACGCGATTGAGCGAAAACCGGACGGTAAAGTCGAATTCACCCTCTGGGGCACCATTTTCTGGATTCCTGTCTTTCCCCTGTCATCGTGGTCGGCCATCTATGCCGGTCCACTGCGACCTGATGGGATCAAGGAGGACGGTCACCGGTTCTACAACGAGGTCCGGGTAGAACGTGACGCGCTTTCCTCCATTCAAACCGTTGCGCTTTCCATCCTGATTTTGGGGCTGGCCATCGCACCGATTGGCTACTTTATTTTTAGCACCAACGGCCGGGGCGCAACCTCGATGGAAATGATCTTTGTATTCGCCGCCTGCGTGTGGCCGGTCGTGGTGATCAATCTCGTTGAGCGTCACCGCACCAAGCTTTTGAAAGGACCGTGGACCTGAAGTGCCGTTCCGGCGCATGGCGGGAAGGCTAAATTCTGAACTCCGATAAATCGCGAGCGAGCGCTAAATGCTAAAGGAGCGGAGGAAAACGGCCCGTCGGTAGCCTTCCACCCTCCGTAGCAAAGCTACTGCGCCCGTCCTCCGTAGCATTTACTGCGGAGGGTGGAGAGGACGGGCGCCCTATCTTTGTGCCTTTTTGCGGCTGAAATTTCACTTTAGCATTTAGCGTTTAGCCTTCGGCCTTGCTGAACCGTTCCTCAGGGTGAACGTCACGCGGCCTTAAACCGGTTCACCGAAATACTACAATACCAAGGACCGACCGGAATGGCCCTTAGTTAAGGCCTAAAACTTTCCTGGTCAAGTGTTTGCGGC
>CAZKTW010000625.1:0-1050 GCA_964555775.1 uncultured Bifidobacteriaceae bacterium
GCCGGCTGGAGAAAAAAACGAGCAGCGGCGGACGCGACGTTTATCATCATCTCGGATTGCTGGCCAAGGACGAAACCGGCTACAAGAATCTCATCCGGCTGACCACCGCGGCGCATCTGGAGGGCTATTATTACAAGCCGCGCATCGACAAGGAAATTTTGGCGGCGCACAAGGAAGGCTTGATCGCCATGTCCGGCTGTCTCGCGAGCGAGATACCGGATTGGATTGTCAAAGACCAGTTGGACAGGGCGCGCGACGCGGTGGATTGGTTCAAGCAGACGCTCGGCGCGGATAATTTTTATCTCGAACTGCAAAATCATGGCATCGCCGAGCAGGCGAAGGTCAACAGGCATCTGATCCAGTGGGCGAAAGAATTCGGCCTTAAACTCGTGGCGACCAATGACGTTCATTACATCGAGAAAAGCCATTCGCACGCGCACGATTGCTTGATTTGCATCGGCACCCAGACCCAGCTCGCCGACACGAAACGGATGCGCTACGAGCCGGAGCAGTTTTACCTGCGCACGGCGGAGGAAATGAAGGCGCGGTTCGCAGACACCCCGGAGGCGGTCACCAACACCCTCGAAGTCGCCGGGAAATGCAACCTGGAAATCGAATTTGGCAAACTGCATTACCCGGTTTTTGAACCCCCGGAGCATTTCACACGCGAAGGTTATTTGCGCAAGCTGGTCGCCGAAGGCCTGTTCCGGCGCTATACAATTCACGCCAAAGCCGAAGGGAAGGAATTTATCGTCGAGGGCATCGATGACCCGCAACGGCTGCCAACCTATCAAGCACCTGTGGCTGCGGATGTGGATCCGCGGCAAAAATCAGATCCGCCGCCCTCCCATGAGCGCAGCCACGAAGATCCCGCCGTGACTGCAGCCCTCAAGGCCGTGATGGAACGCCTGCAACTGGAGTTGAAGGTCATTGAAAAGACCGGGTTCATCAGCTACTTCCTGATCGTCGGTGATTTCATCCGTTACGGCCGCGAGCACGGCATTGCCTGCGTGGCGCGCGGTTCCGCCGCCGGTTCGATTGTCACCTACC
>CAZKTW010000626.1:0-1042 GCA_964555775.1 uncultured Bifidobacteriaceae bacterium
CTGAGAACAAAGTGTTACCTATGTCCTGAGACCATGCCCACTCCGTGCGCGCCGCAGCGATGGCCGCAAAAAGGCACAAAAGGCGCAAAAAAACACTGCCGAAGTGAACAGGAGCACACGGAGGAAACAGAGAAAGAATTCTCCGCCACCTCTGCGCCCTTCTGTTAAAATCCGATGCCGGTTCTGTGCTTTTAACTCCGGTCGCTGCCGGTCTCTCAACCATCAACGCTCAACTATCAACCGATTCGAGCTGCAAAACCCATTGCCCCCGACCGTCCGGCGACGTAATCTCGCTGCGTTCAGATAAAACAAAACGACCAGAACCAAAATTTAACCAAAATCATTTCGCGTAGCTTCGGCTGCTGTCCAACACGAAACCTCGGAAATTTCGACAAGACGCAGCGCTTGAAGTGCGCCCCAGCCGGGGCGCATTGAAAGCGTTCTCTTGTGGGCCCTCCGAGGTGCCTGTGTTGGGACGTAAGTAAATGCGTCCCATTTTTATTTCAGGCACCAGAGTTCCCACAGAGACAGTCACCAACAGGGCTGATTCGCACGCGAGCGAATACAGCTTTGTTGCATGGCTTCCAAAATCGGAAAGCTTGAATTGACCTGGGTGAACAAGGAGCAGCGTCCCCGGCTGGAGCCGCGCCTGTTGCTTGAAGACCCCGGCAAGTCCTACGGCGACCCCAAATCGCCGAACATGCTCATTCGCGGCGATAATCTTCTGGCACTTAAAGCGCTGGAGCAGGATTTTGCGGGAAAAGTGAAGTGTGTATTCATTGATCCACCTTACAACACTGGCAGCGCGTTTGAACATTACGATGATGGCATTGAACATTCGATTTGGCTTTCACTCCTTCGCGACCGGCTGGAAATTCTCCACCGTTTGCTAAAACCTGACGGCTCCATCTGGATTACGATTGATGACAACGAAGGCCACTACCTCAAGGTTCTTTGTGACGAAGTTTTTGGCCGGACGAATTTTCTTGGCACAGTCACATGGGAAAAAACAACCAGCGTTCACAACAACGCCACTTACTTT
>CAZKTW010000627.1:0-1033 GCA_964555775.1 uncultured Bifidobacteriaceae bacterium
TGCTTGAGGGTGTGGCGGATTTCCTCGCCGATGGGGGTGCCGCCCGGTTCGCGCAACGTGCAGACGCGATGGCCGAGCGCGCGCAGGCGTTGCGCGAGCAGTTCGATCTGGGTGGATTTACCGCAGCCTTCCGTGCCTTCAAAGGTGATGAACAAGGTTTTCATGAAAAAATTGGAATCATTCAACACTGAACTCCGATAAAATCCGATAAATCGCGAGTGGATCGCGAGCGGGCATTCAACCTCCAACCTCCAGGTTTCCCAACATTCGATGTTGGAAGTTCGGCGTTGAATGTTGAATGTTTTCCCACTGGATCAAATCTTCTTCAATTTTGGGCCCTTGGGCGAATCTTCGATGATCCAGCCTTTGGCCTTCAATTCGTCGCGGATGGCGTCGCTGCGCTTGAAATCTTTCGCCTTGCGGGCGGCTTGCCGGGCTTCCAGCAAGGCGTTGATTTCTGCCGGAGCCTCGACTTCCCTTGCGGTGCCGATGCCGAGCACGGAATCAATTTTGTTCCACGCCGCCAAGGCTGCGGTTGCGTCGGCTGAACTTATGGAGTTTTCCGCGAGCCGGCGATTGGTTTCGCGCACCCATTCAAACACGGCGCCCCAAGCGGCGGAGATGTTCAGATCATCGTCCAACGCAGTCGAAAACCGGGTGAACAATTCGTCCGGAGCGCCGAGCACCGTCTCGGCACGTTGGGGTTCAGTACTGGCGTCGGGTCTGGCCGGGGCGGTGCCCGGCGCTCCGATAATTTCGCGCAGCTTGCCGACGCATTCGTCAATCCGTGCGAGGGCTGATTTTGCGCCAGACAAACCCTCCAGCGTGAAATTGAACGTCTCCCGGTAATGTGCGGTCAGCAGCAGATAACGGATTTCGCGGCCGGTGAAACCTTTGGCCAGCAAATCGCGCAGCGTAAAAAAGTTGCCGAGCGACTTGCTCATCTTTTTGCCTTCCACGAGCAGGTGCGCGCCGTGGAGCCAGTATTTGACGAACGGTTTGCCGGTGGCGCCCTCGCTCTGGGCGATTTCAT
>CAZKTW010000628.1:0-1032 GCA_964555775.1 uncultured Bifidobacteriaceae bacterium
CCCTCCAGGCCGAGCGGTTTGATCGAAAAATTCTTGAGACGCAAACCGCCGGCTTCATTGATTTCAAACTCCGCCAGCTTGAGACTGCCCGCCCCAAAATCCACCGCCAGGAATGATTTCGTGTTCAGCATTTCTGTTTGCGTCGTTCGTGGGCCGTCACGCTCACCGAATTTTATTGGTTTCGACGTGGGCCAGCCCGTGCTGATTACGGTAAATTGTCCAAACGGTCAATTAGAAATCTAAAAAAAATGGAAGGCTTTTCGCATCGGTTAATAAAACATTGCGTTTGGCGTCCGGCTTTGGCTTCATCCTGTCGTGTCGGGGCGGTGGTCCGCCGCCGGATCCGCCATGAATCGCTGTCGCATGCAAATTTATTATTCTGGCCACGTGCAGGGCGTTGGTTTTCGCTACACCGCGAAAACCGTCGCCGCCGGGTTTGAACTCACCGGCACCGTCCGCAACCTGCCGGATGGGTCCGTCGAATTGGTTGCCGAGGGGGCCCGCGGCGAACTGGAGGCTTTTCGCGATGCCATTCGTGGCGCAGGTCTTGCTGGCTTTATCCACGGCGAACGTATAGATTGGGCCGACGCAAAAAATGAATTTAAAGGTTTTGAAATTGTCCGCTAACCGCAATGAGATACGCCATCATCGCTGACATCCACGGCAACCTGGAAGCGTTCCAAACCGTTTTGGCCGACATTAAGTCCCAAAACGCGACGCATATCGTCTGCCTTGGCGACGTCGTCGGTTACAACGCCAACCCCAAGGAATGTCTCGCCATCGTCCGCGAAATGAACATTCCCTGCGTCAAGGGCAATCACGACGAATACTGCTCGACCAACGACCCGCTCGAAGGGTTCAATCCCCACGCCGCGGACGCCGTGCATTGGACGCGCGAACAACTTTCCGCTGACGAACGCCAGTGGCTGCTCGACCTCAAATACACCCGCATGGCCGCCAACTTTACGATGGTCCACGCCACGCTCGACGCGCCGCAACGCTGGGGTTACGTCTTCGACAAGCTCGCCGCCG
>CAZKTW010000629.1:0-1026 GCA_964555775.1 uncultured Bifidobacteriaceae bacterium
CGCGCGTGCTCCGGTAGGTGTTCCACACCTGCGCCGTGCGGCCCACGAGCTGGTAACCGCCGGGACCTTCCATGCCGTAGATGCACATATAGACGCCGCCGATGCCGACCACGTTCTCCACCGTGAACGTGCGGGCGGGATTGTATTTCGTCGTGACGAATCGATGCCGCGGGTCCACCGGCACCGCGCAGGGGGCGCCGAGATAAACATCGCCCAGGCCCAGCACGAGATAACTCGCCGAATAAACCGTTTCGCGCACCTCCTCGACGCTGTCCAGCCCGTTCATGCGGCGGATGAACTCGATGTTGCTCGGCAGCCAGGGCGCCTGGGCACGGACGGATTGCTGGTATTTTTCGATCGTCAGCCGGATGCCGCTTTCATCGTAGGCCAGCGGCATCCGCACAATGCGCGTGGGTACTTCGAGCGATTCGACCGACGGCAATTCGCCTTCCGCGCGCACCAGAATGTCGAGGAGTTTTTTTACGGAAAGAACCCGGCCATCAAAATTGATCTGGAGCGAACGCACGCCGGGCGAAAGCTCGATCACGCCCTTGATCGGGTGCGCGTTGAACCATTCCATGAGCGTGTGGACGCGGAACCGCAGTTCAAAATCCAGGACCAACGGACCGTATTCGACCAGCAGGTATTTGTCGCCCGCCTGCCGGTAAACAACACCAGGACAATTTCCGGATGCCGGCAGACGGTGCAGCACCGCCCCGCCCGACACCGGGGCGGAAGAATTTTTGAAAGCATTCCGGGTGAAGAAGGTTGAATCATCGTTCAAGGCGGCAATGGCATTGTCCTGCCGCACTTCCGTGGTCAGCGCTTCGCCAAACGTGGTGCGCGCAAACCGGATGGTGTCGCCCGGCCGGAGCTGTCCGACCTTCCATAATTCGGCCTTGATGATGGTCACGGGACAGACAAAACCGCCCAGGCTCGGCCCGTCCTTGGCCAGGATCACCGGCATGTCACCGGTGAAATTGATCGTGCCGATGGCGTATTCCGTGTCATGGATGTTGGAGGGAT
>CAZKTW010000630.1:0-1021 GCA_964555775.1 uncultured Bifidobacteriaceae bacterium
AGCCGTGATGCACGTTGGTTTCCCAACCCAACACCGGCGCCTGCTCAATGATGGTGATGTCCATGCGGCACGCCGCACCGGTGTTGCCAGGCATGAAGCATGTGCCCGATGATTTTATCCACACCCACGCCGTGCTTCACCTGCGCAAACCCAAACGGGCCGTCACCGCGCATCTTTTTCGTATCGCCCTCCATCACTTTCAAATCCGCGCCGACCGCTTTGGCGAGATCCGTCTTGTTGATGACCAGTAGATCGGATTGCGTGATGCCCGGCCCACCCTTGCGCGGAATTTTATCGCCGCCCGCCACGTCAATGACTTGGATCGTGTAATCCGCCAGTTCACGACTGAAGCAGGCCGCCAGATTGTCGCCGCCGGACTCAATGAACAAAATCTGCGGATTGAATTTCCGGTGCAGCTCTTCGAGCGCGAGCAGGTTCGATGAAATGTCTTCGCGAATCGCCGCGTGCGGACAGCCGCCCGTTTCCACCGCGCGAATGCGCTCGGCGGGCAAAGCGTGGTGCCTGGTCAAAAACTCGCCGTCTTCCTTGGTGAAAATGTCATTGGTCACCGCGGCGATGTTCATTTTCTCGCGCAACTTCAAACAAAGCTGCAACAGCAGCGCCGTCTTGCCGCTGCCTACCGGCCCTCCGATGCCAACAGTGAAGGCCCGCTGATTGAAATCGCGGTCGAGCGGCAAGTCGCGGTCGTGGAAATTCCCGGGCGTGTCGGCGTGTTCATGAGGGTGACCGTTGCCACCGGGTGAATGGAAGTGAAGCCGCAGGTTTGATTTCATAAATTGTCAGCTTTGAAACAGCCGCGAATAAAGCCGGTCCTGCGCGCCTTGCCATACGTCAAGCAACGGCGATGTTTGCGCGAGGTCATCGAGCGTGAGCGTGGCACAACGATTGAGAATTTTCTCCGCTTGCGGCGTGAGACGATGTTGCAGCCTCTGCGCCTCCATCGGGCCGACGATGTTCAATCGCACCGCCGCCGCCAGCACGCCGCGCAACTGGTTGAAGA
>CAZKTW010000631.1:0-1018 GCA_964555775.1 uncultured Bifidobacteriaceae bacterium
GCAAACCTGGGCGCGTGAACTCATCGCCCAACTCCATCTGCGCGGCGATGAACAGATCCTCGATGTCGGTTGCGGCGACGGCAAGGTGACGGCGGAAATCGCGCACGTTGTGCCGCGGGGCTCGGTGACTGGCATTGACGCTTCACCGCAGATGATTGAGTTCGCCCGCAGGATGTTTCCATCTGGCAAACATCCGAATCTGGAATTTCAAATCTGCGATGCGCGGAAAATCAGTTTTGCCGCCTTGTCTTCTCCCTCGCCTCCCCAAAAGGAGGAGAGGGTCGGGGCGAGGAGGCGTTTAATTTTAAATTCCAAATGCCTCTCCCCGCTTGGGCGGGGCGAGGGAGAAAAAACGGCGTGGTTTGACGTTGTCTTTTCCAATGCTGCCTTGCATTGGGTGGATGATCACGAGGCGATCTTACACGGGGCGGCATCCGTTCTGAAACCGGGCGGACGCCTCGTTGTCTCCTGCGGCGGCCGGGGGAACGCACATGACGTTTTCCTGGCATTGCGTCCCGAAATGCGGCTCAAGCGCTGGCGCCAGTTTTTCCGGAAAATCGAGGCGCCGTATTATTTTTACAGTCCGGCTGATTATGAAAAATGGCTGCCGCGGTGTGGCTTTGAAACGCGACGCGTCAAGCTGGTGCCCAAGGATGCGGTTTATCCCGGCCGCGATGGTTTTGCCGCCTGGCTGCGCACCACGTGGTTGCCTTACACGCAACGGGTGCCGGAGGAGGCGCGTGAGGAATTCATCGCCGGTGTCACCAACCGTTATCTGGCCAAACATCCGCCGGATGCCGAAGACCGCGTCCACGTCAAAATGGTGCGGCTGGAAATTGGCGCGGTAAAAGTTTGAAAAAGACGGGCGCTTTGCGCAATTTGCGCCCCGAAACCGATATGAAAAAGTTGTTCAAGGAAATTTCAGGTTCCATCGTTGCCCCGCGGGGGTTCCTCGCCAGCGGTGTGTTTTGCGACATCAAACGGCTCGGCACCGGCAAAGGTTCGAACAAGGGACAGA
>CAZKTW010000632.1:0-1009 GCA_964555775.1 uncultured Bifidobacteriaceae bacterium
ATCGGCTGCAACGGGATTTTGGTGGAGCGGGTTCGCCTTCCGTGGCTGCGATCAGTCGCTGGCTCAAGCATTGGGGGCTGGCGTCTGGTCGGAAGCGGCGAAAGCGGGGACCGATGGTTCTGCGTCGGGGTGTGCGCACAGCCCGGCAGAGCAATGACGTCTGGACAGTGGATTTCAAGGGCTCGTATAAAACGGGTGACGGCACGCGAGTACATCCGCTGACGGTACGAGATTTATATAGTCGCTATGGTTTGCGGGTGGGTTTGCTGCGCAGCCAGGCATTGGAGAAAACCAAACGGGAGTTTGTAAAAATCTTCAGAAAAAACGGGTTGCCCAAGCGGATTCGCAGTGACAATGGCACCCCTTTTGGCGGCGGTGGACCGACGGGACTGACCCGCCTGAGTGCCTGGTGGATCAAACTGGGAATTGAGGTGGAGTTCATCACGCCTGGCCGGCCTTGTGAGAACGGGGCGCATGAGCAGTTTCATCGGGTTTATAAAGCCGAGGTGGCCAGGTATCCGGCGCTGACGTTGGCGGGCCAACAGCGGCGCAGCACGAAATGGCTGCAGCAATATAATCAAGACCGTCCGCATGAAGCGTTGGGCATGGAAGTGCCGGCTAAATACTATCGCCGGAGTCGACGCCCTTTGCAGGAACGAAGCGGGCCGTGGAAGTATTTAGCGGCTTGGACAAGCCGGTGGGTCAGAGGCAACGGGGAAATCAACTGGCGGGGAAAAAGACGATTTGTCGGAGAGGCCTTCGTGGGTGATTACGTTGGTTTGAAAGCCCTGCGTCCAAATGTTTGGCGGGTGTATTTTGGTCCGTTACTGGTGGGTGAACTGCATCAAGAAGAGGTGGGGAACATTCGGACCGCCCATTATCGACACCGGAAATAATCTTTGTTGGGTGGCGTCGTTACGGCTCGCTACGCTCGCCTCCACTCCGCCACCCAACAAAAGTGTAACCCATGTCGTGGGAACATGTGTTACCTATGTGGTGAGAACGCCCA